>DASXER010000142.1:0-16282 GCA_036490015.1 Solirubrobacteraceae bacterium
TGGACTTTGGCTGTGTCAAGCGCTTCACCCGCGAGCAGGCGAGATACAAGATGACCATCGGGGTTCCGTGTGTCAGGGGCGATGCTCTCGGTACGTGGCAGGCCTGCGTGGACAACGGAATGCTGTGTGCCTCCGATCCAGTCACACCGGAGGAAGCGCTCGACTACTGGCGCGGATATATGGATCTGCTCTGGGTCGAATCGACTTCTGCGTTTACCCCGGAGCTGGCGGCTGCTTGGATAGAGCGCAACTTCTCGCCACGCGGTCCCTCGGCGAACTTTCTTCGTTACAGCACGATGGCACCCGCATATACGCTGCTCGGCAGGATCGAACTTGGTACCGTCGCACTGGTCGCGCAGCTGCACGCCTGGATCGACTGGCAGTCGATCGGGGCGGAGTATGTCTTGGGAACTCCGCCAGTGACCCGAATGGGCGAGCTGGACTACGCGTTCTTTGCCGATGTGGGCTGAGCAGTCCGGCCGTTGTGTTCGTATAGCCTCGTGGTTGACTGGACGAGAACCGGCGATCGTGAGTGACGACAATGAGCGACGTAGCGGACGACCTTGAGCGCAAAGCTCTTCGTGCACTAGCCCGCACCCTCCCAGACAAGTGGCGTGAAGTCCTAGAGGTGGCTGCCTGCCCGGTCCCCGACACGCCGACCGCGGCCGCCCCGGCGCCAGACGACCCGGCGGCCGCGCGCCTGCAGCAGATCGATCACATCGTCGTCGTGATGCTCGAGAACCGTTCCTTCGACCACATGCTCGGCTATCTCTCGCTGCCGGAAGCGCACGGCGGCAAGGGCCGTACCGACGTCGATGGCCTGATTGGCCCAGCGGAGAACTACAACCCGCACGAGGGCCAGCGCGTCCCGATTCACCACCTCACGCGCACTGCATACGCCAACGAGGCGGAAGACCCCGACCACTCGGGAGAGTCGGTCGATGAGCAGCTTGCGAATGGCGGTCAGGGATTCGTCGAGAACTTCGCCCGCATATCGCGCGAACGTGCGGCCAAGCTCGGCGTGCCCGTCCCCGAAGCCGGGTTGGTGATGGGCTACTACACGGCCGACGAGTTGCCGGTCTACGACCATCTCGCCGGCGAGTACTGCGTGGTCGACCGCTGGTTCAGCTCGGTGCCGGGGGCGACCTGGCCGAACCGGCTGTACTCGGTGGCCGGTCGTGCCGCAGGGAGCCGCGACGACAAGTCACCGCCGCTGTACGAGTTGCCCGCCTTCCCGCGCTACCTCGACGAGTACGACGTCGACTGGCGCTGGTACTCGTTCGATCCCGCGACGCTGCGGGCCGTCGACCCGGCGTACCGCCTCAGCAACCACCATCGCTTCGCCTTCGTCGATCAACGCAAGCTCTCGATCGGCGAACACGCGGTCGGGCTCGTGACCGAGGAGGGCCCCTCGTTCCTCGACGACGTGGCGAGCGGCAACCTGCCGGCGGTCAGCTGGATCGACCCGCGCTTCAAGGACCTGAAGGTGCTTGGCCCGGACTCGAACGACGACCATCCCCCGAGCGATCTGATCGCCGGTCAGGACCTGATCCTGACGATCTACCACGCGCTGAGCGCTGCGCCCACATGGTCGAGAACCCTGCTGGTGATCACCTACGACGAGCACGGCGGCTTCTACGACCACGTCCCGCCGCCGCCGGCCACTGACGATGACCCGGAGTTCAAGCGTCTCGGCGTACGTGTGCCCGCGCTGCTCGTTTCTCCGCTCGTCGCCAAAGCGTCCAGCTCGAGCGCCCTGCTCGGCAAGGACTTCCACTTCGATCACACCTCGATCATCAAGACGATCCTCGCCCGCTTCTGTGCCCGCGACGGCGAGATCCCGGCGCTCACGGAGCGCGTCGCAGCCGCGCAGCACCTCGGACACCTGCTCGCCGACGCCTCGGCGCCGAAGCGCACGGAGCTGGCCGATCACCGGCCGTTCGCAGCGCAGATGACCGCGTGGCGCCAGAGCTTCGCCCAGGCCCGCTACGAAGACCCGGCGCAATCGGCGGCCCCGCCGCGCCGGCTCACCGACCTGCAGAGCGGCTTCTACACGATGGCTCGTCTGCTGCGCCGCGCCGGCTTGCCGGGCGGTCATCCTTAAGGGGCCAACGCGAAAGGGCCCCGGCACGAACGCACCGGGGCCCACGCAATCTAAAACTGCAAAGCAGCCCTACGGGCCGGTGAAGCTCCCGGCGTAGCAGGGGCCGCGACCGCAGCGGTCGGACTTCGTGATCGCTCCGCCGAAGAAGTCCGACACGAGCTGTTGCTCGGCCGGTGCGGCCCGCGGCGAGCTGTGCGGGTCTTCACCGGATTCGTCGGGCAGGTTTTCAAGCGGCGGCGGTTCGACGCCGATGCTGTTGCCCGGGCTGGCTGGGTTTTCGCGCACCGGCCCGATGTCCCAGTAGTAGATCGCGGAGCCCGTGTACGGGTAGCCCCGAATCCCCGGAACGTCCCAGAGCACGTTGACTTCCGGCCAGCGGCCGCTGAACAGCGTCGGACGGTGCGCGGAGGCGCCGATTGTGCGCGCCTCGACGTCGGCCTGGAAGTCGCTCACCTGATGGTCGCCAAACGCCACGTCCATCAGCACCTGGTGCGCCGGCGTGTCGGGCAGCGGGTCGCTTGTCATGCGCTCCGCGTACCCGTCCGGCTCGCCGCGGTCCCACAGCATCTGCATCATGTCGAGCACCACAGGGCGGGTCGTTTCGTTCGGGTAGAACGGGTAGAACACCTGCGCGAATTCGGCGAAGTCCACCGAACGCGGCAGCAGCACCGAGTAGTTCATCGCGGGCACGCCCAGCGACGCACGCGTGAAGTCCGGTGAGACCGCCGTCAGGGCGCCGCCCATGATGCCGCCCTGGCTGTTGCCGTTGTAGAACAGATGGCTCGTGTTCAGCACCGAGCCGGTTGCCAGCGTGCCGTCCTGGCGGAAGGCGGCGGCGGTCGTGAAGCCGCTCGGGCTGATCATCGCGCGCCCGAGGAACAGCTCGTCGAGCAGTCCCTGCTGCAGCCGGTCCGGGACCGCTGGGAAGTTCGACGCGTTCTCCAGCGACGCGATCACCACTCCGACGTCCGATTCGGCCATCCCGATCTCATCGGTCGCGCACTGCACGATGTCGTGTTCCTCCGACAGGCTGCGCTGAGGGCTCGACGCGACCTCGGAGGCGTCGCCAAGCAGGCCGTGCCCGTACAGCGAGGGCCGCGCCGTTTCCGCCGCGCCGGTCGTGGCCGATAGCGGGATGATGCAGTCGAAGTTCGCCGTCCAGCTTCCGTTCTGGATCGGGTGGCCTTCGCCGTCGAGTTTGAGCCGGCCGCCCGCTTCGCAGCTCGGGAACAGGAAGCACGGCACTTCGAACGTGCCCTTCACGCGCCGCGCTATCTGACCCGGGTTCGGTTCGTTCTGGACTTCCGTGACGTTGAAGCTCGGCGAGACGCCTTCGACGACTTCGTTTTCCAGGTTGTCGTCGCCGATCTCGGCGAACGCCTGGTTGCGCATCGAGAGCTCGCGCCCGGTGAGGTTTTCGTCGCTTGCGACCGTGAAGTCCCAGGCGAGGTACAGGTTCGAGCGCTTGATGCCGGCGCCCGCGAGCGTCGAGAACAGTTCTTCGTAGTGCCCGCGGCGCGCGTTGATGACTTCGTTTTCGGAGGTCACGTCGTCGCGGTAGTAGCGGAAGGCCGCCGGGGCTTCGATCTGTTCATTGGCTGCGTTGTGCAGGTTGCGCAGCGCGACGATGTAGCGGTCGCCGGAAGTGAAGTTGACTGCCGGGTGGATCTCCAGGTCGGCGGCGGACGATTTGACGGTCGAGTCGATCTCTACCCAGATCGGCCAGCGCTTGCCGGTCGTGGCGTCGATCACGACGACCGGAGCCTTGGCCCGCTTGTAGCGCGCCAGGTGGTCGATCGTCGGCATCGACTTGATCGAGCGCACGTCGGCGACCGTTTCGATGCCCGGCACCTTCAACAGGATCACCGAGCCCGGGCTGAAGCCGTCGGATTCGCCGTACGGGGCGGGCTGGACGTGCTTGCCTTCGGCGTTCGTCGGCGTGCCCTGTTCGGTGAACTGGACGTGCAGGCCGGTCGCGCTTTCGGGGTCGGGGACCGTGTAGTAGTCGTCGGGGAAAGGCAACATGCACGTCGAGTCGCTCGGCAAAGCTATGAAGTCGCAGTTTTCCGCATTGCTCGTGTCGATCGAGGGCAGCGTCTCGCTCGCGTGACGCACCAAGCGCTTGCCGTGGGCGACCACGCGTGCCGACGCCGTAGCGCTCAGCAGCAGCATGGCCGAAAGAGTTAGGGCGGCCCTCGCGGCCGTCCTCCATCGGGTTCTCATCGCCAACCTCCTTGTGACTTTCACCTTGGGCGTCCGGCACCGTTTTCGCCCGCGAACGGCGGGCGTCCCCCAGCCCAGGCCCCTCTCTGCGCGCGAGCATAACAAGCGCCAGCGGGTCGATCGGCTAAGAATCCCCGAAGTCGTACATTCCGGACAAGCGTCGCTACGGTTGATGCTCCGTTCCGTTGACAGGCAACCGAAAAGGAGACGCATGTCCGACTTCGCGATCGTGAATCTGCTCGAGATCGAGGACTCGACCGGTGGGCGGGCGCCAGGCGTCGAAGCCCGCTTCGCGCGCAAGCACTTGGACTCGCGCGATCTAGGAGTGACCCACATGCGTTACGCGGCCGACGTGCGCAGTCCGATGAGCCACAGCCATCGTGAGCAGGAGGAGGCCTATGTGGTCGTCGCCGGCTCCGGGCGCGTGCTGCTCGACGGGGAGGTCCGGGATCTGTGCCAGTGGGACGTACTGCGCGTCGCGCCCGCGGTCGTGCGCTCCTTCGAGGCGGGGCCCGACGGGCTCGATCTCATCGCGGTCGGCGGCCCCAAGCCACCCGAGGGAGACGGCGTGCCAGGCGAGGCCGTCTGGCCGGAGTGACACCGGGCCCTGTCCAGGGTAGGATCGCACCCGATGCGCAGCCGTCGCCAAACCCTAGTCACGCTCGTCGCGTCATGCGCGTTGCTCGCGCCCGCCAGCACGGCCTACGCCGCCGGCCTGCCGATCAACCTGCTGCAGAACCCCGACGCCGAGACCGGCGCCGGGGCTACGGGCAGCGAAGGCAAAACGCCGCCTCCCGGCTGGAGCGTGACGGGCGACTTCAGCGTCGTTCAGTACGGCGCCTCGGGCGGCTTCCCGGAAGCCACGGTGGCGAGCGCGATCGGCGGCGGCAAGAACTTCTTCAGCGGCGGCAACGAAGCGGTCTCGACCGCGACGCAGACCGTCGACGTCAGCTCCTTCGCGACCGCGATCGATGCCGGGCACCAGGCGGTCACGCTCAGCGGCGACCTCGGCGGCTACTCCACGCAGGGCGACAACATGGTCGTCACGGCGACGTACCTGAACGTCACGGGCGGATCGCTCGGAACGCTCACGATCGGCCCGGTGACGGCAGAAGAACGCAAAGACGAAACGACGCTGCTCGCGCGCACCACGAACGGGACCGTCCCGGCCGGGACGCGCTCGATCCAGGTCACGATGACCTCGACGCGGCTGGAAGGCGCCTACGACGACGGCTACGGCGACAACATCGTGCTCAGCCTCGCTGCCGCCGAAGCGTTCGGCCCGTCGGGTGTCGTGCAGGCGCCGTCGGACAAGCAGTGCCTGAGCCGGCGCTCGTTCACGATCCACATCCGCCAGATCGCGGGCCTCGTCTACAAGCAGGTCGCGGTGTACGTCAACAAGCATCGCGTCCAGGTGACAAGCGGTGTGCACGCGACCGCTCCCGTAGACCTACGCGGACTGCCGAAGGGCCGCTACACGGTCCGCATCGTGGTCACGACGACCAGCGGCCAACAGATCACCGGCACGCGCAGCTACCACACGTGTGCGCGCAAGGCGATCCACCCGAAAGGCAAATCCAAACTGTAGGACGGCGTCTGGCTGGGGCTATGCTCCGGCGATGGCGACGCCGGGCGGTAGGCCGCAGACCAGCCCACCCGGGGGGACAGGCGCCGGGCGCGTGCCGGACTTCTTCATCGTCGGTCACGCCAAGTGCGGCACCAGCGCCATCTACCGCATACTGCGCCGCCACCCACAGGTCTTCATGGCGGTCAAGGAGCCGCGTTACTTCACTCCTGAGCTGCGCTCGCGCTTTCGCCGGCTCGCGCCCCAGAGCGGGGCCGACACGCTCGATGCCTACAAGGCGCTGTTCGCCCGCGCCCGGCCCGACCAGCTCGCGGGCGAGGCGACGCCCTCGTATCTGCGCTCGCACGAGGCAGCGGCAAGGATCGCCGGGGCGAACCCGCGTGCGCGGATCGTCGCGCTCTTTCGCGAGCCTGCGAGCTACCTGCGCTCCTTCCATCAGCAGGCGCTGTTCAACAACTTCGAGAGCGAGACCGACCTGCGCAAGGCGCTGGAGCTCGAAGCGGCGCGCCGCCAGGGCCGGCGGGTCCCGCTGCTTTCGCATTCACCTCAGTCGCTCCTCTACATGGACCACGTCAAGTACGTCGAGCAGCTGTCCCGCTACGAGGCGGTCTTTCCGCCCGAGCAGATCCTGACCTTGATCTACGAGGACTTTCGGGCCGACAACGAGGCCGTCGTGCGCCAGATCCTGCGCTTCCTCGGACTGGACGACGCACTCGAGTTGAAGCCGATCAAGACCCCGCCGGTGCCGGCGGTGCGCTCGCCGTTGGCGCAGCAACTCGTGTGGCTCTCGGCGAACCTCGCCTACCGCCGTGGCAAGGGCGACGCCGTCGGACGCCCGACGAAGATCCTGCGGCGGCTGGCGTATCGCGATCGACAGCCGCCGCCCGACGAGCAGTTGACGCGTGAGCTGCGTGCACGCGTGAAAGGGGAGGTGGTTGCCCTCGGCGAGCACCTCGGGCTGGATCTCGTCAGCCGCTGGGGCTACGGAGAAGTCGACTGATCTCGATCTCGACGCCGCGGCTCGTCAGTGCTCGCGCGGGTCGGCGCGGTCGAGATTCCAATGGCGCGAGGTCGTGCACACCCACAGCCACGGCGCCTCGACGTCGGGGTGGCTGCTCGGGGACATGTAGAAGCGGGTGATGGTGCGCTGGCCGCCCTCGTGGTCGCCGTAGAGGATGTCGACGGAGATGCCCTCGCCGCCTGCGATCGCCTCACGCAGAGGCATGTACAGGGCGTCCTCTGGCTCTCGCACGGCGGTCTGCCAGAAGCTGATGTCGCCCGCCGGCACGTACAGGTCGCGGCTGAGGCGCCGGAAGTCCTCGATCGGCGCCGGCTCGTCTTTGGCGCCCGCACGGCGCGGCCAGACGTAGGCGCCGTGCAGCACCGCCAGGCCCGAGCCGACGTTGCGCAACGGGATCGACAGGTACAGCCGTTCTTCGTGCTGCTGGACGGCGGCGAACCCGTCGCGCAGCACTACCCAGTGGCCGTCGACGTAGCCGACCTTCTGGGCTGGATCGTCTTGGCGGGCGTTGAACAGCACCGGGCGCAGGCCGACCAGCAGCGCCTGCTCGGAGACGCGCGCGGCGCGGTTCGCCGAGCGGGTCGAGGAGAAGGTCGCGAGCGCGAGAATGGTCGTGCCCGCGGCCGTGGCCAGCGAGGCGATCGTGCTTGCGTCCGCCACGAGCGCAGGCTACTGATCGGCCCAGCTCAGGCGCTCGGAGGCGGCGTCGCTTGCTCCGGGGAGATGCCGAAGCGCCGCTGATACTCCTCGTTCAGCTCGTTCCAGCCCGCGGGAAGCCGCTCGTCGTCGTGGTGCTTCGTGCCTTCGGCGGCGGCGGCGGTGGCCGCCGTGCCGGCGAGCGATTGTTCGAGCGCCTGCAGGCACAGGTGCCAGCCGGCTCCGTCGCGCGCGGCCTTGAAGCGGTCGTCGAAGCGGTGGGCGAGCGTCAGCCGGCAGCCATCGGGGTGCTCGCTCAGCTCCCAGCGCAGCTCGTCCTCGAACCAGGTGTGCGCCAGCAGCCGTGGTGGCTCGTACTCGATCACGTGCCCGTCCGGCATGGCTGTGAGCACCGGCGGCACCTGGAAGGAGACGTGCCCGCCGCTCGTCGCCTCGAAGTCGAACGGGGTCGGATGCCAGGCGTCGAGCTCCGAGCGCTCGGTCAGCGCCCGCCAGACGCGCTCGCGAGAATGAGGCAGGACGCGCTCGAACACGAGCACCCAGCGCCCGTCTTGCTCTTGCAGCTCGGCATGGTTCCTGTCGTCGGGCATCGGCTCACGCTCCTTTTCCGGTCTGCTCTAGATGGCGTTCGAGCGCGTCGATGCCGCCCTGCCACAGCAGCACGTACGGCGTCAGCCAGCCGGCGATCTCGGCGAAGCCCTGCGGGCGCACGCTGTACAGGCGGCGCTGGCCCTGGGCACGGCACTCGACCAGCCCCGCGTCGCGCAGCACGCGCAGGTGACGCGACGTGTTGGGTTGGCTCAGCCCGCTCTCCGCGACCAGCTCGCCGACCGGCCGCGGACCGAGCATCATCAGGTCGAGCAGCTGCCGGCGAGCCGGCTCGGCGACGACGTCGAACGCGGTGCTCATACGCGTTATTGAATCATCAATTATATAAGCAGTCAAACATATTAGTCGAGCGCCAGCCCCACGGCTCGTCCTTGGGGTGAAGAACTACGCTGCCCACAAGGAGGAACGACATGCAGTACCTGATCCAGATCTACAGCAACGTCTCCCAAGAATGGGAAGCGCTTTCCGAGGACGAGCGCCAAGCCGTGACGGCCGAGTACATGTCCATCTCCGATGACCCGGGCGTCCGCGGCGGCGCCCAGCTGCAGGGCACCGACACCGCGACCACCGTGCGTGTCCGTGACGGGCGCACGCTGACGACCGACGGGCCGTTCGCCGAGACGAAGGAGGCACTCGGCGGCTACTACCTGTTCGAGGCCGACGATCTCGACGCCGCGATCGAGCTGGCGGCTCGCATCCCGGCCGCGCGATTGGGAGGAGCGGTCGAGGTGCGGCCGCTCGTCGAGCGCTGATCGAGGACGTCTTCCGCGAGCAGTGGGGTCGCGTCCTGGCCACGCTGGTCGGCTTTCTCGGCGATTTCGATCGTGCCGAGGAGGCCGTCCAGGAGGCCTTCGCCATCGCGGCCGAGCGCTGGCCGCGCGAGGGCCTGCCACCAAACCCCGCCGCGTGGCTGGTCGTGACGGCGCGCAACCGCGCGATCGACCGCATACGCCGCGACCGCACGCTGGCCGAGAAGTCGATGCTGCTCGGGTCGCCTGAGACCGTGGAGAGCGACGACGACATGTCCGCGACGAGCGCATTTCCCGACGAACGTCTGGAGCTGATCTTCACCTGTGCGCACCCGGCGCTTTCGATCGACGCCCAGGTGGCGCTCACGCTGCGCGCGCTCGGCGGCCTGAGCACGGATGAGATAGCGCGTGCCTTCCTCGTCTCAGAGGCGACCATGGCGCAGCGGCTCGTGCGTGCCAAGCGCAAGATTCGCGCCGCCGGCATCCCCTTTCGCGTGCCGCCTGCACACCTTCTGCCGGATCGGCTCGACGCGGTCCTGGCGGTTGTCTACCTGATCTTCAACGAGGGCTACGACAGTCGTGCGCCGCTGGCGGCGGAGGCGATCCGGCTCGGCCTGGCGCTGAGCCAGCTGATGCCAGACGAGCCCGAGGTGCACGGGCTGCTGGCGCTGATGTTGCTGACCGACGCACGCCGCGCCGCGCGCCTGCACGATGGCGAAGTCGTGCTGCTCGCCGAACAGGATCGTTCGCTGTGGGATCGACGCCAGATCGACGCCGGCAGGTCATCGTTGACGCGAGCGCTCGCGCTGCACGGCCGTGGGCCATACGTGCTGCAGGCCGCGATCGCCGAGTGCCACTCTGGCGAGCGCAGCGAGTGGCCGGAGATCGCCAAGCTGTACGACGAGCTGCTGCAGATCACCGGCTCGCCGGTCGTCGCGCTCAATCGCGCGGTCGCGCTGGCGGAGTCCGACGGGCCCGCAACGGCGCTCGCCGCAATCGAGCGGCTCGACGAGCTCGACGACTACCACTACCTGCACGCCACTCGCGCCGAGCTGTTGCGGCGCCTCGGGCGCGACGAGCAAGCGCGGGCTGCATACCAGCGCGCGCTCGAACTCGTGCGCGCTGACGGTGAGCGTCGTTTCCTACTACGCCGGCTGCGACAGCTCGGCGGCGCGGACGGCGCCTAGACCAGCAGTTCGTCCGGCTTCGCCAACGTGCGCAGGTGCTCGCCCACGCCGGTCACGCTCAGCAGCCGCTGGACCTGCTGGGAGCCCTCGGTGACGGCGAACTCCTGTGCCCGCCGCCAGCACATCTCGCGCGCCGAGAGAATGATCCGCAGGCCTGTCGAGTCGAGGAAATCGAGCTTCTGCAGGTCGAGCACGACGGTGCCGACGCCCTCCAGATCTGGCCCCTCGAGCGTGCTCTGCAGCAGCGGGGCGTTCGCCATGTCGAGTTCGCCGGCCAGGGAGACGATCACGCGATCGCTCTGGCGACTGAGCTCGACCTGGAGCTGATCGTGTGCCCCCATCGATCAGAGTCTAGCTGAGTGAAGATCGCGTAATCGGCGTTGCTCGGCAACGATCCGATCGGTCAGATCGTTGCCGAGAGCCGCTTACGTCTGAGCCTCACCAGCGGCCATACCAGCGCCTGCGACCACCGTCCGCGACGCCGCCGACGAAGAACCCAAGCAGCCACAGCAGCAGGGCGATCAGCAGCAGAATCCACAGCACGTGCGCGGCAAATCCGAGCCCGCCGAAGATGGCCAGGATGAGGACGAGAACGATCAGAGCTCCCATGTCCCATACCTCCTTTCACGGCCTCGCACCGGGGATGTGGGCCGGCGGGGCCTGAAGCTGCTGTTGCCCTGCTCTCGAGGACGTAAAACGACCGCGGGCCTGCAAGCGAGCCATCACTTTTGTCGGTTGCCTGTTTAGAGCTGGCCTTTACGGGCAACATGACCAGTACCCAGAGCCGTCCCGCTGATGATGGCCGCGCGCCCCCTGCGGTCCTTGTCCCTCCCGGGGGTGGCTCTGAGCGGCATGTCGACGGATCAGTCCCGACGCCGGTCCGTCGGCATGCCGCACACCTCTGCCTTTTGTGGACAGGCCTGTTGTGTAGGCCGCGCTTGTCGGCGCGATGGCTGGGTAGGAGAGAGGACATGGAGATTCGACCGCACAACATCAGTCGCTCAGCAGAGGGAAACAAAAAGCGCCTAGTCGGCAGGCAGATCGCCGTGTTGTTGGCGCTGGCCTGTGTGCTCCTCCTCGTCCCAGGCGCCGCCTCGGCCGCGCTGCAGCTGTCCAAGTGGGAAGCGGGCACCTGCAACAACGTGGAATGCACGGACGCGGGCAACCAAGGTCTCTTCTACACGCAGGCGGCTGGACACCCAAACTTCGGCATTACGGACTTCGCCTTCACGAGCAAAGAACAGCTGCTGGCGAAAGTGCCGGAAGGCAAAGTCAGGGACGTACGCGTGGACCTTCCGCCCGGTCTCGCCGTCAACCCCGAAGCGACGGTCAAGTGCAGCGAAGCGCAGCTGAACGAATTCAAATGTCCAACTGGCAGCAAGGTCGGCGTGGACAAGGCGGTCGGCACGGCCGAACTGACGCTCGGCATCAAGACGACGGTGACCGAAGAATTCCCGGTCTACAACATGGTGCGCAAGGCCGGCCAGCCCGCTCGCTTCGGCGTCGAACTCAACTCCGAGACGCTGAAACTAGTCGGGCTGCAGGGCCATATCTACCTCGAAGGCGGCATCAGCTGGCACCACGAAGCGTCGACCTCGGAAAGCAGCGGCGTCCCGACCGGCGACTTCCACGAGTTCTTCCAGATTCGGGAAATCCCCCAAAAGCCCGAAATCGTCGAGTCCAAGCTGATCTTCTGGGGCGTCCCCGGCGAACACAACGGCGATGGCTCGCCCACCGCTTTCATCACGCTCCCCAGTACCTGCTCGTCCAAGCCCGTCACGTGGCTGCACGTCGACTCTTGGGAAAACCCGGGCAACTACCTCGCGGCGAAAAACGAAACGCCCGTCACGGCCACGGGCTGCAGCTCGCTGGCGTTCAACCCGACGATCAAACTCAGCCCCGAAACGACCGCGCTCGACGCCGCCGACGGGGCGAGCGTCGACCTGCACATACCGCAGTTGATGAACGAATCCAGCAAGCCCGACTCACCCGACCTGCTGAACACGACCGTCACGCTGCCGCCCGGTATGTCACTCAACCCGGCGGCCGCGCGCGGCCTACAGGCCTGCACGAATGCGCAGATCGGGATCGGCACCGCCAACGCCATCACCTGCCCGAAGGAATCGCAGATCGGCACGGTCTCGATCAACGCGCCCGGGATCCCCAACGGCTCGCTGACCGGGGCGCTGTACGTCGCCCAGCCGGAAGCGGGCAAAGGGCCCGAATCGGGCGGCGAGTTTCGCGTCTTCCTGGCCGCGAGCGCCCCCGCCTACGGCGTCGGCCTGCGTCTGGAAGGGCGCGTCAAGGCAAGCGTTTCGACCGGGCAGCTGACGACTACCTTCACGAACACGCCACAGGTGCCGTTCGAAGACTTCGTATTGCAGCTGAAGTCCGGCTCCCGGCTCGTGGTCGCCAACCCGCTCACATGCGGCCCCGCCAACCCGTCCGGCGTGCTCACGCCGTACGGAGGAGCCGCCAGCGCGAACGTGCAAGGCACTGGCTTCACGGTCGACGGCGGCTCGAACCTTGCTTGCCCTTCGCCCGTGCCGTTCAGCCTCTCCCAGTCAGAGCTGGCGCCGAAGCCGACGCAGGCGGGTGCCTTCAGCTCCTTCCAGTACACGATCGCGCGCCCACAGGGCCAGCAGTACCCGACGCAGTTGACGACGGTCCTGCCCGAGGGGCTGTTGGGTGAGATCCCCAACATCAAGCTGTGCGGTGAACCGGCGGCCGCGAAGGGCGAATGCCCCGCCGCCAGCCAGATCGGTGGTGTCACGGCGCTCGCCGGCAGCGGGGCGCAGGCCTTCCCGTTCGCCGGCACGGTGTACTTGACGGGGCCCTACCAGGGCGCCCCCTACGGTCTCTCGATCGTCGTCCCGGCGAAGGCCGGCCCGTATAACCTCGGCAACGTGAAGATCCGCGCGCGGATCGAAGTCGGGCTGTACGACGGCCGCGTACGGGCGACGGCACCCGTGCCGACGATCTTCGAAGGCGTGCCGCTGCGCCTACGTGGGATCACGGTGGCGATCAACGCGAAGGAATTCCTCTTCAACCCGACGAACTGCGCCGCGCTCGCGACCGAAAGCGCTGTCCTGTCCTCGGCCGGCGCGACCGTGCCGCTGGCGAGCCCGTTCCAAGCCACGGGCTGCGACAAACTGCCGTTCTCGCCGGCGTTCGCGGCGAGCGCGAGCGGTCACCCGTCGAAAAAGAACGGCGTCAGCTTCGACGTGCGCGTCACGCAGTCGGCGCACCAGGCGAACATCCACGAGGTGATACTGCAACTGCCGAAGCAGCTGCCCTCGCGCCTGGAAACGCTCAACCACGCGTGCCCGGCCGCGACCTTCGAAGCTGGCCCGCCGCCCGGTCAGTGCGGCAGCACCGGCAAGGCGGGCACCGCGACCGTCTCCACGCCAGTTCTGCCAGACCCGCTCAGCGGTTCGGCTTACCTCGTCGGACACGGCGGCGAATCGTTCCCCGACCTCGACCTGGTCCTGCACGGCGACAACGGCGTCACCGTGGTGCTCGTCGGGCACACGCACATCGCGGAGGCGACCGGCATCACGACCTCGAGCTTCGAAACGCTCCCCGACGTGCCGATCTCGAGCGTCGACATCTCGTTGCCGGCCGGCCCGCTGTCGGCGCTCGGCGCGCTCAAGCTGCACACGATGTGCGCTGAACATCTGGTGGCGCCCACGACGCTCGTCAGCCAGAGCGGCGCGACGATCAAACGCGACACGCCGATCGCGCTCGACGGCTGCCCGCTGACGGTGCTCGGGCACCGTGTCTCCAAAGGCCGCATGTTGATCAAGATCCTCGCGCCGGCGGCCGGCCGTCTGACGATCAGCGGGGCTGGTCTGCGTAAGGTGACGCGCAAGATCAAAGCGCTCGGTGTGCACACGGTGAGCGTGCCACTGACGAAGGGCGGGCTCGGCCGTGTCCGCGCCGCCCGGCGCTCGCACCGTCACATCGAGATGCGTTTGCGGCTCAGCTTCATGGCCAACGGGGCGCATAAGGCCACCGTGCGCAACGCCCGGCTCAAGGTCGGCGGCTAGGCCCGAGCGGGCGACGAGGACGGGGGCTGCTTTCGTGCTTTCGTACGGCAGCCGTTAGCCGCGACGCCCGCCGTCGGCAAGACGCACGGCCAACGTCTCGCCGGCACCCGCGCCGGCGCCGGCGAGGGCAACCTCGTGGCCGACGCCGAGACGCTCGAGCAGCGGCGAGAGGCCTGCGTCGTCCTCGGCATCACCTGCGCTGGAGAGCAGCGTACTCGCGCGCCCGCTCTCCAGCGGACCGAGCTTCAGCTCCAAATTGTGCGGCGCGACGTCGATCGTGATCGTCAGGTGCTCGTCGGCCGAGGCGGAGTCGTCGATCCGCGTCAGGAGTGTCTCGGCGAGCGTCTGCGCGTCGTCGATGCGGTCGCTCGGGAAGTAGGCCCGCGCGGCCAGCGCCGAGAGCAGGCGGGGCAGCACCGAGCCCGCGACCGGTGCCGGCGCGACCGTCAGTGCGGCGACGCGCGGTGAGGCGTCGCTCGGCTCAGCGCCGCTCGGACGGCGATCGTTGCCGGGTACGTCGAGGCTACGCCCAGAGCTGGTCGTGAAGTGCATCTCGACCTCGGTGCCGCCGCCGTCGAGGTTGCGCAGCTCGACCTGCTGCGCGAGCGCGTGAATGACGGGCAGCCCGATCCCGCCGGAGCTGTGCTCTTCGCGCGTGGCGTCCGGGCGGATGCCGATGCCGCGGTCTCGCACGAGCACGTCGAGGCTGCCCGCCGGCGCCGACAGCTCGACCTCGAGTGGGCCTTCCGCACCGCCGTAGGCGTGCAGCACGACGTTGTTGCAGGCCTCCGTCACGGCGGTCGTGACGTCGTTCAACTCGAGCGCGTCGAGCCTGAGCGTCTCGGCCAGGCCGTTCAGCGCCTGGCGGACGAGCAACACGTTCTCCGGGCGGTTCGCCAGCCTCAGCCGGACGTTCGGGTTCCCGGCCATGGCCGCGGCTCAGACCAGTCGGCAGTGATCGGACGGCTGCTCGAGGAGGCGGGCGCCCCGCGAAGACGCCGGCCCCATGGCCCTGCCTATCGGGTTGCCTCGGTCGGTGCGCCGGTCAACGTGCGCAGCTGCTCTAGCGCGCGGCGCAGCAGACGCGAGACCTGCATCTGGGAGATGCCGATCTGCTCGGCGATCTCCGTCTGGGTCAGGTCCTCGACGAAGCGCAGCCGCAGCACGAGTCGGTCGCGCGGTGGCAGCTCGCCGAGCGCGGAGGCCACGGTCGCGTCGAGCTCGACCAGCTCGTAGCGCTCGTCGTCGCTGCCGATCCAGTCGCCGAACGAGCTGGACTCGTCCTCGCCGCCTGGGCGGGGGGCGTCGAGCGAGACGGTTTCGTAGGCGCGGATCGCCTGCATCGCGTCGAGCACCTCCTCGGTGCCCAGCTCGACGTACTCGGCGAGCTGGTTGACGGTCGGCGACTCACCACGCTCGTTGAGGATCCGCTCCTGCGCGTCGCGTACCTTGAGCGCGCGCTCCTGCGCGCCGCGGGGCACGTGCACGGCCCAGCCGGAGTCGCGGAAGTAGCGGCGCATCTCGCCGAGGATGGTCGGCACGGCAAAGGACTGGAACGGGCTGCCACGTTCCGCATCGAAACGGTCGATGGCCTTCAGGAGGCCGAGCGAAGCGACCTGCACGAGGTCCTCGAATGGCTCGGACGAACGTCCATAGCGGCGCGCGAGACTGCGTGCGAGCGGCAGGTAGCGTTCGAGCAGCGCCTCGCGGGCCGCGCTCTCGCCGTGCGTCTGCCAGCGCTCGAACAAGGTTCGCTGATTGTCCAGCGCCCCGTAATTAGGGGCGTTACTCGACCTTTTAGCTGGGTTTGTAGCCGTTGTCGGCATCCCGAACCCCCTTCCTCGGTCCAGACCTACTGTCTCGTTCAACAACACGTTGGATGGACAGTGTCAATTGTAGCCTCATCGTCAAAGGAACGCCATTCCTTCAACTCCAGGATGGTTCTTCGACTTATTGAAATGGACACGTCCTCCTGGGCTTCCGTACGCACAGTCGGCGCCAAGCGATCATCTAGGCTCACGCCATGCGCCCAGATACCCCGTCGATGTCTCTGATTCGCGACATCCTCGCGCGCAGGCAAGGGCAGGAGATGGCGCTA
>DASXER010000085.1:0-11091 GCA_036490015.1 Solirubrobacteraceae bacterium
CACGAGCGAGGCGCCTTCGGCCGCCAACCGGCGCGCCAGCGGACCGCCGACGTGGCCGACGCCGACGATCGCAACGGTCCTGTCAGCGAGGCTCGGGGATCCGAACGCGTGCGCGACGCAGGCGCGCATCGCGGCCTGCACCCCGGCGGCCGTGAAATCTCCGGGATCGCCGCTGCCGCCACGCCCAGCCGGCCCGCCGACCACGTGGTCGCTGAAGGTCGAGAGCACCGCCATGTCCTCGGCGCTCGAGCCGACGTCCTCGGCGGTGATGTAGATGCCGTCGAGCATGTTCAGCGCGTCGGCGAAGTCGGCCAGCAGCGCGCCGCGCTCGGCGGCCGTCGGCTCGGGACCGTCGGGCAGCCGGATCACCGACTTACCGCCGCCGAGCGCGAGGCCGGCCGCGGCCGCCTTCAGCGTCATCGCGCCCGACAGCCGCAGCGCGTCGTCGATCGCGGCCTGCAGCGTCGGGTAGTGCCAGATGCGACAGCCGCCGAGCGCGGGACCGAGCACCGTCGAATGGACGGCGATGATCATCTGCACGCCGCTGCGCCGGCCCTTGCGCACCAGCAGCAGCTCGTGCTCGCTGCCGTCCGGCACGTCCAGACGCGCGCTTGTTGGGTCTCCTATCAGCACGGGCACAGCCATCATGCACCTCCCCACTTCTCGATCCGCCGCCTGAGCGTCGCGAGGAACTTCGCGGCCAGCGCGCCGTCCAGCGCGCGGTGGTCCCAGGACAGGCACAGATTGGCCATCGGGCGAATCGCTATCGAGTCCCGGCCGGCATCGTCGCCGACGACGACCGGCCGCTTGACGACAGCCTCCAGGTCGAGGATCGCGACCTGGGGCTGGTTGATGATCGGCGTGGAGGCGAGCGTTCCGTAGCCTCCGGGATTGGTGATCGTGAACGTGCCGCCGTGAACCTCGTCGGCGCTCAACTGCCCCGCCCGAGCCCTTTGCGCAAGCTCGGCGATACGCGACGCGAGGCCCTGATGGGAGAGCTCCTGCGCGCGATGGATCACGGGCACGATCAGGCCGTCCTCGCCCAGCGAGACGGCGATGCCGAGGTTGACGTCTCGGTGGCGCACGAGCGTGTCGCCGTCGAACGTGACGTTCAGCGTCGGATGCGCCTGCAGCGCGTCGATCGCACAGCGCGCGACGAACGGCAGGTAGCTCAGCCCTAGCTTCTCCCGCTCGACCTCGAGCGCCGACATGTCGGCCTCGACGATCGAAGTGCAGTGGGCCGCCGTCTGCAGCGAGCGGACCATGTGCTCGGCGATCGAGCGCCGCATACGCGATAGGCGCTCGCCCTGCTCGCCCGCAAGCGGCTCGGGCGCGACCGTCTCCTCACGGTAAGGACTATCTATATGAAGTGGAGGCTCCTGCAAGTCGTCGCCGCGCTGCTCGATGAAGGCCAGGAGATCCTGCTTGCGCACGCGCCCGTCGCGACCGCTGCCGTCGACCTGCCTCAGGTCGACTCCCTCGCGCTGGGCGATGCGCAGCACGACCGGCGAGTAGTGGGCGTGCCCGTCTTGTTGGGACGCGGGCTGCTCGTCGTCGCCGTGCGCCGCCGGTCGTTCTCGCTCGGCGTCCAAGTGCTCGTCCGGATGCGGCTCACCCGCCACGGCGTCGGTGCCGATCCGCGCCAGCAGCGCGCCTACCGCGACCGTCTGCTCGACCTCGGCGACGATCTCCAGCACGCGCCCGGATGCCGGTGAGGGCACCTCCGTGTCGACCTTGTCGGTGGAGATCTCGCACAGCGTCTCGTCGGCTTCGACCCAGTCGCCGACGCGCTTGTGCCAGGCGACGATCGTGCCCTCGGCGACGGAGACGCCCATCTGCGGCATCGTCACCTCGACGCTTACGTCAGTAGGCGAGGAGCTCACGGCACGCCTCCTTTATGTCGTCGACCTGCGGCAGCACCGCTCGCTCCAGCGGCGGCGAGAACGGGATCGGCACGTCGGGTGTCGCGACGCGGCGCACCGGCCCGTCGAGGTCCTCGAAGCCCCGCTCGGCGATCAGCGCGGCCACCTGCGCGCCCGCGGCGCACGTCGCGTTCGCCTCGTCGACGATCACGACCTTCGAGCAGCGCGCGACGGAATCCAGGATTGCCCGCTCGTCGAGCGGCACGAGCGAGCGCAGGTCGAGCACCTCGATGCTCGCTCCGTCGATGTCCTCGGTCGCCTCCAGCGCCGTGTGCACCATCGCGCCGTAGGCGATCACCACGAGGTCGCGTCCGGGTCGCGCCACGCGCGCCTCGAACGGCGTCTCATAGCTGCCTTCGGGGACCTCGCCCTTGATGCGCCTGTAGAGGTGCTTGTGCTCGCAGAAGCAGACCGGGTTGGGGTCGCGGATCGCACTGATCAACAGGCCCTTGGCGTCCTCGGCCGTCGCGGGCGCAACGACCTTGATGCCGGGCGCGTGCATGAACCAGGCCTCGGGGTTCTGCGAGTGGAAGGGACCGCCGGAGAAGCCCCCACCCGAGGGCAGCCGCACGGTGATTGGAACGGCCAGCCCCTGGCGGTAGTGCATCTTGCCGGCGACGTTCACGAGCTGGTCGAAGCCACACGAGATGAAGTCCGCGAACTGCATCTCGCAGACGGGACGCAGACCGACGACCGCGGCGCCGACGGCGGTGCCGAGGATCGCCGACTCGGCCAGCGGCGTGTCCATCACCCGCTGCGCGCCGAACTCGGCCTGCAGCCCGTCGGTGACCTTGAAGGCACCGCCGAACGCGCCCACGTCCTCGCCCATCACGAATACGCGCTCGTCGGCGCGCATCTCTTCGCGCAGGCCGTCGGAGATCGCTTGTAGGTAGGTCATCTCAGCCATTACCCGCCTCCGCTCTGAAGCCGCTCCAGGGCGCCTGACCGTCGCCCAGCGGCTCGGCCTCGCCGGTGCAGAAGACGCCGTCGCGCACGTCGCCCGGATCGGGCATCGCCATCGCGAGCGCCTGCTCGGCCGCCGCCGCGATCTCCTGCTTGACCGTGTCGCGCACGGACTCGACGTCGACGCCGATCGCGCTCAGCCGCCGCTCCTGGCGCTCGATCGGGTCGCGCTCCCGCCACTTGGCGAGCAGCTCCTCGGGGACGTAGCGCATGTCGTCGTGGGCGGCGTGCCCGTGCATCCGCATCGTGATCGCCTCGATCAGCGTGGCACCACCGCCCGCCAACGCCCGCTCGCGCGCCTGGCGCGTGGCCTCGAACATCGCCTCGGCGTCGTTGCCGTCGACGCGCACGCCGGGGAAGCCGTAGCCGCGAGCGCGCTCCACCGGATCCACTGCGAACTGCTTGTCCAGCGGCGTCGAGTAGGCGTACTGGTTGTTCTCCAGCACGAAGATGACCGGCAGTTGCTGCACACCGGCCCAGTTCATCGCCTCGTGGAAGTCGCCGCGCGAGGTCGCACCGTCGCCGACCCACGTGAGCGCGCAGCGCGCTTCGCCACGAAGCCGGAAGGCCATCGCCATGCCGGCCGCGACGAGCATCATGTCGGGCAGCATCGAGACCATGCCGACACAGCCAAGCGCGGGGTCGCCGAAGTGCACGTTGCCGTCGCGCCCGCCGGTCGGCCCGCCACCGCGGCCCATGTACTGGGCGAGGATCCGCGTCGGCGAGACGCCGCGGACGAGGTGCGCCGCCAGGTCGCGGTGCAGGATGCAGAGACGATCACGTGGCCCCATCGCGAAGGCCGCACCGGCCGACACCGCCTCCTGGCCGAATCCGTCGTAGAAGGAGCCCGGCACGCGCCCTTGGCGGTACAGGCTCATCGCGCGCTCCTCGATGCCCCGCATCAGGAGCATGTAGCGCAGAAGCGCGACTCGATCCTCACGATCGAGCTGCTCATCCCCACCGGACGGGATCGCCGCCCTCGGGGGGCCCAGTGTCACATCAGTCGCCATAGGCGTTCGCCCTTTCTCGGATCGTTGGGATCTCCAGACGACCCGTTCGGCCGCGATGGAATAGCCATCGAAGCCGGATGACAACCAGCTATTCAGTTGTTGCTTCTATCGGTTACCCGATGGCTCGATGTTAGAACCGCGGGCGGCGAGCCAACAAGGGTTGCGGGCATATGATCGGCCACCGATGAGCACGGGAGAGCCAGCCATCGCGGTCGTGAGCGTCTGACAGTGCGCGTCGCCTTCGCGACCTGCTCGGCGATGCCCGACGGCTACGTGGACGACCAGCCCGTCGCGCTCGAGCTGGGCGCCGACTACCGCTGCTGGGACGACGAGAGCGTCGCCTGGGATTCGTATGACAGGGTCGTGATCCGCTCGACCTGGGACTACACCGACCGGCTGGAGCAGTTCGTCGCCTGGGTCGCGCGCGTCGGCCCAGAGCGGCTGCGCAACCGGCCGGAGCTGGTGAGGTTCAACGTCGACAAGCGCTACCTGACCCTACTCAGCGCCGCGACCGTGCCGACGACGTTCGTCGCTCCCGGCGAGCCGGCGCCCGTGCTGAGCGGCGAGATCGTCGTCAAGCCGACCGTCTCGGCGGGCGCCCGCGACACGGGCCGTTTCGCTCCGGCGGCGCACGCGCTCGCGCTGGAGCTGATCGAGCGCATCCACGCCAGCGATCGCAGCGCGCTCGTCCAGCCCTACCTGCGGAGCGTCGACGCGGAAGGAGAGCACGCCCACGTGTTCCTCGGCGGGCGCTACTCGCACACGCTGCGCAAGCACGCCGTCCTGCGCGCCGACGAGATCGCCCCGACGACCGGAGACGAGTTGAACGTCGCGACGGCCATGCTGCGCGAGGATCTGGTCGTCGCGGCCGAGCCCGATCCCCTGCAGCTGCGGTTTGCCGAAGGCGTCGTGGAGGAGATAAGCGCGCTCTTTGGCACGCCCGTGTACCTGCGTGTGGACCTCGTGATGGACGCCGGTCGACCGCTGCTGCTGGAGCTGGAGGCGGTCGAGCCGACGCTGTACCTGGAGCTGGTGCCGGGCTCGGCACAGCGCTTCGCGGCCGCGATCCTCGCCTGCTGAGCTAGCCGTCCCGACGCTCGTAGGCCTCGTAGCGCTCCGCCAGCTCGCCCCACTCCGACAGGCCGACCAGCTCGAAAAGGCCAGCGGGATCGAGGTCCTCGGGCAGCTCGTGCGGGCGTCCCGCGAGCGCGCTCAGCGCTTCGACGGCGGCGTGCGCGCTCGGCCATCTCGCTCAGCGTCACGAGCCCGATGTCTGGCAGGCCGAAGCCCGACGCCGACACGCCCGCGCCCGTCATGTAGGCCGCCTTGAAACCGAGCTTGCCGACGACCGCTGCTGAGATGCCGTCGAACACCCCGGGCGCGACGATCAACTCGTCGCGCTGAAGCATTGCCCGTAGCTCGCTCGCCTTGCCCATGTGGGCAATCTAAGCTCTCGGGGCGATGAGCGGACTCACGCTCGCCTTGGCCGAGCGCGCCGGGGCGATCAGCTACGACGCGGTGCCCGACGACGTGCGCGAGATCGCGCGACAGGCGTTGCTGGACTGGTTCGCGGTCACGCTCGCCGGTAGCCGCGAGGATGGGCCGGCCAAGCTGCTCGAAGTGCTGTCGGCCGGAGACGGCGGCACCGAAGCCGACGCCGCCGCCGCCGCCGACGTGACGGTCGTAGGGCACGGAGTCAGGCTTCCCCCACTGCGCGCCGCGCTCGTCAACGGCACGGCCTCCCACCAGCTCGACTTCGACGACGTCAACATCGTCTACGTGGCCCACGTGACGGTCGCCGTGCTGGGGGCGGCGCTGGCGCTGGCCGAGCAACTGGACCGCGATGCCGGCGCGCTGATCGAGGCTTTCGTCGCGGGCTACGAGACCACCTGCCGAGTGGCGGCCGCGCTCGGGCCCGAGCCTTACCTACGCGGCTTTCACTCCACCGGGACCCTCGGCACGTTCGGGGCGGCGACGGCCTGCGCCAGGTTGCTCGGGCTCGACGCGCCGACGACAGCGCGCGCGTTGGGGATCGCGGCCAGCGAGGCGGCTGGGCTGAAGTGCAACTTCGGCACGATGACCAAGCCGCTGCACGCCGGCAGGGCATGTGAGAACGGCCTGCTCGCGGCGCTGCTCGCGGCGCGCGGCTTCAGCGCGAGCCCGGATGCGATCGAGGCCGCGCAGGGCTTCGCGGAGATTTCCGGAGCGGACCTCGACGCGGACGCGGCGCTCGCGCCGGCACCAGAGGGCTGGCACCTGCGCGCGAACCTGTTCAAGCACCACGCCTCCTGCTTCTTCACGCACTCGGCGATCGAGGGCGTACGCGAGCTGGGCGTGCGGGCGGACGAGATCGCGCGCGTGAGCATCCACGTCAGCGAGCTGGAGCTGGGCACGTGCGTCGTACCCGCCCCACGAACCGGGCTCGAAGCGAAGTTCAGTATCGCTCACCTCGCGGCGATGGCGATACTCGACCGCGACACGCGCACGATCGACGACCACGCCGCGCGCGACGAGCAGACGAGCGCGCTGCGCGCGAAGATCGTGCTGGTGAGCGACGGCCGGCCCGGCGCGCCGACGCGGGTGGATGTGGAGCTGATCGACGGCTCCGTGCGCAGCGCCAGCCACGACGTCAACCGGCCCGAGCGCGACCTCGCTGTGCAGCGCGGGCGCTTGTCTGACAAGTTCACCGCGCTGGCGGTCCCGGTGCTGGGCTCGGCGCGGGCCGACGACCTGCTGAGCACCCTGGCTCAGCTCGACCGCGAGCGGCCGGTGCGAGAGCTGACGCGGCTCGCCGTCCCCGAACGCTGAGCGTCTGTCACACGTCACATAGCGCCCGCGGGGACACCGCGCTGACCACACGCATGACGCGAGCTCGTGGTGCTGATCCCGCTGCTCGTCCTGTTCGTCGTGGCGATCGCCGCCACCCATCGTCACTCCGCGCTTCGGGACGTCCTGATCGTCGCCTTCATCGCATGTGTGGCCGCCCTATTCGGCTTCAGCTCCGTCACCCGCCAGACGTTCGCGGTCGCCCTATACCGCTATGCGAGCAGCGGCGACGTACCGGCTCAGTTCAGCCAGGCCGATCTGGATTCGCCGTTTCGCAAGCGGCGGCGCCGGCTGCTCGGCTGACACGGGTAGCTAAGTTGTTGGTGTCCTTCACCCGCTAGCCAGGAGGCCGACATGTCCCGTCCCGTCCTCGAGCCCAGCACCGAGCACCCGATTACGATCGAGCCGACCGCCGGCCGCGTGACGGTCGAGGTGAACGGACGGCGCGTCGCCGAGTCGACCTCCGCCCTGACCCTGCGCGAGGCGAGCTACCCGCCGGTCCAGTACATCCCGATGAGCGACGTCGAGCAGTCGCTGCTGCGGCCGTCGGACACGCATAGCTACTGCCCCTTCAAGGGCGAAGCGAGCTACTACAGCATCGCGCCCGATGGCCAGGAGCCGCTGACCGACGTGATCTGGACCTACGAGCAGCCACACCCAGCGGTCGCCGAGATCGCCGACCACGTCGCCTTCTACCCGGACCGCACAAGCATCACGGTGTCAGACTGACGGCGCGCTCTCCCGGTAGGGGTCTTTGGGCGAGCGGTCCTCGGAGAGCGATTCGCGCGAGCGCGTCGTGAGCTGCTCGATCGCGTCGGCGAGGTGGAGCGGCATGATGTTGTAGTCGCCCGCGGCGACTCGGATTCGGTGCGCCGCGAGCAACACGTCGGCGTGGGTGTGGCCGGCCGGCGGCTCGAAGCGGTAGGAGGCCAGCTCGATCAACAGCCCCATCGGCTCGGTGAAGTAGATCGAGTCCATGAAGCCGCGGTCCTTGACGCCGCTGTTGCTGATTCCCCGCTGCTCGAGCCGCTCGAGCGCCTGCGCGAAGGTCGCCTGCGAGACGGCGAACGCGAGATGGTGGACGCAGCCCGGATCGGTGGGCGTGCGCGTCGCGTCGTACTCGCGCTCCTCGTTAGTGAAGATCGTGATCAGGCGCCCGTCGCCCGGGTCGAAGTAGAGGTGGCTCTCGGAGGGGTTGTCGAGGTTGGGCTGCTCGAACACGAAGGGCATCCCGAGCACGCCCTCCCAGAAGTCGATCGACACCTGCCGGCTGGCGCCGACGAGCGTGATGTGGTGGACACCCTGGCTCTGGAGCTTTCGCATCGTCATGCGCCCCAAGCTAGCGCATGGGCGAACAAGCGCTCACGGCTCGCCCGCCGACAGGCCGCGCTCGGCCAGCCAGCTCGTGCAGGCGCGCGCGGAGCGCTGCAGCAGAGGGCGCTGGTCCTCGCCGATGTAGTAGTGGTTGGCGCCCTCGATCGTCAGCTGAGACTTGTCCTCGCTCGCCAGCGCGTCATACAGCGCCCGTGTGTAGCAGGGCGTGCACACGTTGTCAGCGCTGTTGGAGACCACCAGCGCCGGCACGCTGACCACGGCAGCCGCGCGCACGCCGTCGGCGTTAGCGTCGTCGAAGCTCCACTGCGACAGCCAGCTGCGCAGCGTGCAGAAGCGCGCGAGGCCGACGGGACCGTCGTTCACGAGACGTGGATCGCCGAGGAACGAGATGCCCGGCTCGCGATCGTTCGGATCGACCGACGGGTCGAGCACGCGCGGGTCCGCGAGCGTGCCGTGCACGACGAAGGCGTGCTCGTCGTTGGGCCGGCCTTCGTCGCGCAGCGAGTCGAGCCGCGCACGGACTTCGCCCGTGATGCGTCGCACGCGCGCGGCCTGCGCGACGCGGTAGCGCACGAGAAACTCGGCGTCGTACGGTGGCTGGTTGGGGTTGGCCGCGTCGTACAGGTTGAGCTCGACATCGCGCGCTCGCGGCTCGCTCTCGTCGAGGATCGACGGGTCGATGCAATCGCGCAGCACGCGGTGGCGACTCGGATGGGCCGCGAGCAGCAGCACCGCGTCGGCGGGCTCGAAGTGCTCGGCCGTCAGGTCCGGCGGGTCGCCGGCGGGGGTCGCGCGCACGCTCGGGGCCACCGCTTGCTGCTGATAAAAGAGCGCCAGCGCACCGCCGCCGCTCCAGCCGCCAAGCACGATCCGCGCGTAGCCGAGCCGCTCGCGCGCGTGGCGGATCGCGGCGGCGAGATCGAGGGCGACCTTCTCCATGATCAGCGCCGAGTCGTTGCCGCGATAGCGGCTGTTGGCGTAGATCACGTGGTTGCCCTGCTTGGCCAGCTCCGTGACCAGCGGCAGGTAGGCGCCGCCGCCGACCGGGTGGCTGAAGATCACGACGGTGTCCGACTCCAGACCCTTCGGGACGAGCTGGTGACATTCGAGGAACACCATCCCCTCCATGCCGCCGTAGGTGTCCTTGAAGGCGCTGCGTTCGGAGTAGCCGACGCCGTAGGCTCGTCGTTCGATCTCGTGTCGAGACATACGCCTAGACCGTCTAAGGGCGTAGCATCAGATCGAGGAAGCGCTCGCGCTGGCGCGCGTTGGCCGCGGACGGAGCGCTCGGCGAGATGTGGATCAAGCCGATGCCGGCCGCGAACGCCGCCCCCGCTCGCATATTCGCCTCGGCCGGCGCGAAGCCGCCGTCGCGGAACACACGGCTCACCTCCCCGAACACGAAGCCGTCTGACGCACTGACCCGCGCGGCAACACCGGCGTCGTTGCGCGCCCACTCGCGGATCGCGCGCTCGAGCGTCCACTGGCGAGGGCTCGCCAAGTTCTCCATCATCGCCCGCAAGCGCTCGGCCGGCGGCAGTCCACGCAGCGCCGTGAGTGTCGCGCGCTGCGCCGACTCGGCCTCCCCCCAAGCTTCGGTCAGCGCATCGAGGTAGCCGCGAATGTCGCTGAAGTGCCAGTAGAAGCTGCCCTTCGTGACGCCGAGCCGGTCGCACAGACGATCGATCTTCACGGCTCTGAGGCCCTCCTCGGCGATCAGCCCGAAGCCGGCTTCGACCCAGTCCTCGACCGTGAGCCGATTGCCCGGCTTGTGCCCGTTGCTCGACGGGCGAGCGCCGGGACCGTCCATCTCGTGTGCGGACTCAGGCGCTGGCGGCGACACCGGCGCGCAGCTCCGCCGTCGTTGGCACCGGCGTCAGCGACCATTCGTACAGCTTGCGCCGCTCCTCGAGCCAGGGCGGCAGGCTGAGCGCGTCGCCCATGCGCTCCATGTCGGGCTCGCCGACGGCGAAGCCGGGACCACCGTGCTCGGCGATCTCGAACAGCACGCCGCCGGGCTCGGTGAAGTACGTGGAGCGGAAGAAGTGACGGTCGATGATGCCCGTCGCGTCGGGGCATAGCGGCGTGACGCGCTCGCTCCAGGCATCGATGTCCTCGGGCAGGCAGCCCCAGGCGATGTGCTGGACCACGCCGCCGCCGAAGCTGCGTCGCTGCTCGGGCGCCGGGTCGAGCTGATAGGAACCGCCACGCAGACCACCACGCGCTTCCCAGCGGCTCTCGCCGACGGACTCCATGCCGAGCGCCCGCGCGACGAAGGCGCCGCTCGCGGCGGCGTCGGTGGCATAGGCACGCACACCGTCGAAACCCTGCAGGGCGTGCTCGGCCGGGACTTCGGGCGACTCGCCGATCAGCGGCGGGTCGGCCGTTGTCACAACCGACAGGCGATGGGAGAGCCCCTCGTGGTCGCGGAAGTCCAGCCCGTCCTCGTCGCGGCAGGTCTCCACACCCTCGCCGGCTAGGCGGCGCTCCCAGAAGTCGAGCGCCTCCCGTGCGCCCACACGCCAGACGATCGTGTGCACGTTGCCGGCGCCGGCGCGCCCGTGCGGGCGGCCCCGGTACTCGAAGAAGCTGATGTTGTTGCCGTAGGACGCACGCTCGTCGCCGTAGAAGATGTGGTACGTGGTCTGGTCGGTCTGGTTGATCGTCTTCTTGACGATGCGTAGTCCGAGCACGCGCACGTAGAAGTCCGCATTGCTGGGGGCGTCAGCGGTCACACAGGTGACGTGGTGGATCCCCTCGAGCCGCATGACGCGACCATACTAATAGGTATGGCGAGCCCTCGCGCACGCCGGCCCAGCGCTGCATTGGGCCGGCGTAGCGATACGCGGCGCCGCGGCGCTCAGAACCCTTCACCGACCAGGATCCCGTGGCCGCCGTTGCCGAAAGCGCCTTTCCCGTTGCCGGGGTAGAGGTACAAGAGGCCGCCCGGGCGTTCCAGGCCCATCAGATCGGGGTGTTTGTCGCCGTTGAAGTCTCCTACGCTGAACACCGAGACGTAGCGGTTGAAGCCTTCG
>DASXER010000097.1:0-34528 GCA_036490015.1 Solirubrobacteraceae bacterium
CACGATTTTTTCGTGGGCGGGCAGGTTGCCGGGGTCGCGTTTGAGCGTCTTTTCGTAGCTGGCGATCTTCTTTTCGTAATTGGGTCCGCCGCCGCCTTCTCCTTCGCCGGCCGCGTTGAGGATCCCGCCGCCGCCGAAGCCGCCGCCGATACCGAAGCCGATCAGACCGACGCCCATCAGCAGCGCCAGACCCGTGTAGATCAAGCGCACCATCCGGCGCCGACCGCGTCCTCTCAAGTCGAAGAGCATCAGTCGTAGTGGTCGTGGTCTACGTGGTCGATGATCTGCTGCACGCTCGTGTCCCCATCCTCGTCAGGCGTTACGGCCGCCCCCTCTTCGTCGGGAGTTACCCCGGCTGCGTTTGCGGCCTCGGCGCTGCGGCGCCATTTGCGCCCCAACATCGCCGATAGGAGGATACTGACCTCGTAGAGCAGGTACAGCGGCACCGTCTCCAGCAGCAGCGTGATGAAGTCGCCCGGTAGGAGCGCGGCGACCGCTGCGCAGACGACGATCGCGTAGCGACGGTTTTTGCGCAGCTGGCGCGGTGTGACGAGGTCCAGGCGGACCGCGCCGATGATCAGCACCGGCACCTGGAAGATGGCGCCCATCGCGAGCAGCACGGTGGAGGCGAAGCTGTAGAACTGACTCGCCTGTACGATGACGTTGAACTCGCCGGAGTTGAAGTTGACGAAGAAGCGCACGGCGGCGGGCAGCACGACGAAGTAGCCGAATAGGACGCCGAGGACGAACAGCGCCGGGATCGCCATCAGAACCGGCGTGATCGCGCGTCTCTCATTCGGCGCCAGGGCGGGCAGCAGGAAGCCGAACAGCTCGTACAGGATCACCGGCAGCGAGATGATCAGCGCGAAGTAGAGCGTCACGGTCAGCGTCGTCGTGAACGCCTCGCCGACGCCGAACACGGCCGGGTTCTCACCTGGCGGCTTGCGCGGCAGCTTCGCGATGTCGTCTTTCAGCGCCGAGATCAGCGGTTTCAACGCCGTGCGCGTGCCGGCGGCCACGCCACTGGAAGGGCTGGCCAGCAGCGACAGCGCGGAGCGCGTGTCCTGCGCTGTTTTGATGACCGCCTTCTGCGCGATCGACGCTTGACCGAGCGTTCCGCGGCCGTTCGCTATCTGCTTGCTTGTCTGTTCTTGGAGAGGTTTGTTGATGATTCGCAGCAGTTCGTGGTTCTGCCAGAAGCAGAACCCGAACGCCACGACCAGCACCGCGCCGCAAATGATCAGGCGGCTGCGCAGCTCATCCAGATGGTCGACGAGGCTCAGCCGATCCTCATGGCCGATCGGGCGCAGGGTGCTCGACATAGGCCCGCTCAAGCTATCACCGCGCCGTCGCCGACATGAAGGCTAAAGGCGCCCGCCTCGCGCGTCGATGACGACTGAGAAACGGTATGGACTCCAATCAAGACCCCCACATCTCTGAGCAAGCGCCGCCACCTGGCGCCGAGCAACTCGACGTCGTCGCGGGCGAGCCCGCTCAGGGCGCCGACACGACCGTCGCCCCCGGTCAACTCCACGTCTGCTTTCACTGCGCGGGCGAGCTGGTCTACCCGCTGGACTGGTCGGAGGAAGGGCCTCGTCACTGGCGCATCGTGCTGCGCTGCCCGGAGTGCGAGTCGCGCCGCGAGGGCGTCTTCGACCAGCAGACGGTCGAACGTCTCGACGATGAGCTCGACCGCGGCTCCAGCGCTCTGCTCGGCGACCTGCGTCGCATGACGCACGCGAACATGTCCGAGGAAATCGAGTTCTTCGCACGCGCGCTCGACGCGGATCTGATCCTCCCCAGCGACTTCTGAGAATCGCTCAGCGATAACGCTCGACCACCGCGTCGGCGACCAGACCCAACAGGTCGGAGCGCCCGTCGGGCAGAATCGCCGGCAGGGCCCCCTTGGCCTCGGCGACGACCGCCAGCGCTCGCTCGCGCGCCTCGTCGAGCGCCCCCGTGGCCGCGATCCGCTCGCACAGCGCCTCGGCCTGCTGTGGCCCCCCGAGCGAGGCCAGCTCCAGCTCCGCCAGCGCCGGCTCGCGTTCGCAGGCGAGGATGAACGGCAGCGTCACGGTGCCGTCGAGCAGGTCGGTGCCGCGCGCCTTGCCGGTCCGCTCGACCGGGCCGGACACGTCGAGCACGTCGTCGAGCATCTGGAAGGCGAGGCCGATGCGACGCGCGAACGCACCCAGCTCGTCGGCCAGCTCGACCGAGCCGCGCGCGGCGTTCAAAGCCCCCAGCCGGCAGGCGGCCTCGAACAGCGCCGCCGTCTTCAGCTCGCAGCGACGCAGATATCGCGCTACCGGCACCTGGGCCGCGTAGGCGTCCTCGCGTTGCAGCAACTCGCCTTCCGCCAGCGCCGAGCTGGCCTCGGACAGGGCCTCCAGTTGGGCCGCGTCCTCGTTACGGGCGAGCTCGGCAAACGCGCGTGAGAACAGCAGATCGCCGGTCGCGACCGCCACCTCCCGGCCCGCGACCGCCGCCACCGTGGGGTGGCCGCGCCGTAGCTGCGCGGCGTCGATCAGGTCGTCGTGCACGAGCGTCGCCGAGTGCACCAGCTCGACGGCGACCGCCGCGCGCACGAGGCGCTCCTCGCCATCGTCCCCCGGCTCGGGACCGCCGGCCGACCCGGCCGCCAGCAAGACCAGCAGCGGTCGCAGGCGCTTGCCGCCGGCGGCCACCGTCGCGTTGGCGTGCGAGGCGAGCGGCGCGCCGGCAGCGGCCGTCACCTGCTCCAGGTGACGCTCGGTGCTGAGCATCCGCTCACGCAGCGCCATGCCGCCTTGGCGCATGATCCGCTCGAGCCCGTCTTCGCCCCCCCGCCCGGCCTCGATCGCAGGATCTTCCATCAAGCGCGTCATGCCCGCTCAACGACGGTGCCGGCATGGATCGCGACGATCCCCCCGGCCACGGTCACATAGGCGACGCGCGCGATGCCGGCGGCTTCCATCTCACGTGCCAGCTCGGCCGGCTTAGGCCAGCGTTTGACGGAGTTCGGCAAGTACGTGTAGGCCTCCGCGAGCCAACCGCCGCCGCCGCCAACACCGCCGTCGGTGCCCTGGCGCCCACGCAGGCGGGCCGACGCACCCGCCACCGCCGCCACGGCGCGCCCCAGCAGCGGCACGAGCCGGTCGAACCAGACGCCATAGAACTGAGCCAGCGGCGCCTTCGTCGGCGTCGTGATCTCTAGTACCACCACCCGGCCCCCGGGCCGCACGACGCGCGCCATCTCACGCAGCCCACGCGCAAGGTCGGAGAAGTTGCGCGCGCCGAACCCGACCGTGACGGCGTCGAAGCTCGCGTCCTCATAGGGCAGCTCCAGCGCGTCGGCCCACTCGAAGCTAGGAGCCAATGCGAGTCCGCGGCGCGCACGCGCTGCGACCTTCTCGCGCGCGCGCGCCAACATCCCCTCGGCGAAGTCGCTGCCGAGCACACTGCCGTCGGGGGCCACGCGGCGCGCGAGCGCGAGCGCGAGGTCGCCGGTTCCGGTGGCGACGTCGAGCACATGATCACCCGGGCCCACCGCCGCCAGATCCACGGCCCGTTCGCGCCAGCGGTGGTGCAGCCCGGCCGTCATGGCCGTGTTCAAAACGTCGTATACGCCTGCGATGCGATTGAACATCGCGCTCACCTCGCCGGCCTCTAGCTTCCCGGCGCCGGCTCCCTCGCGAGCAGCGGCCACTACTGGCCCGCCCCTTATTTCTGCTGCGAGAGGAAGTTGACGATCGCCTGGAACTTCTTCGGCGGCAGGTTCTTGAACGAGGGCATCGGCGCCGTCGGGTTGACGAGCGTTCGCGCGATCCCCTGGCGCGGCAGCCGCGAGGCGATGTGGGTCAGGTTCGGACCAGGGCCGGCGTTGCCGTTGTCGCCGATCTTGTGACAGGCCAGGCAGCCCGACTGGGCGACCACCTTCTTGCCGGCTTCGTATTCGGCCAGCGTCGAGCCGCCAGCCTGCTTGACGGCCGTCGGCGTCGCGAGTTCGATCGCGGTTGGTGAGCCAGCGTTGGCGCCCGAGTAGGTCAGGTAGGCCATCGCGCAGATCACAGCTATGCCGGTGATCGTCGCGACCGGACGGCGCTCGGGACGGCGCTCGGGGCCGCGGTCGTAGAACGGCAGCAGGAATAGCAGGATCATGCAGAGGGTCGGTACGCCTATCGTCGCCAGCCCGACCAAGCCGGGCGGCTTGATCACCCGCAGCAGCTCGAACAGGAAGAAGAAGTACCACTCCGGCCGCGGCACGTAGGTCGTCGTGGTCGGGTTGGCCTTCGAGCCCAGCTCGGTGCCGAGCACGAGCGACATCGCGATGATCACGGCCATCACCACACAGGCCATGGCCGCGTCCTTCGCGACCGCGTACGGGAAGAACGGCTTGCCCTGAGACTTCAGGATCGCGTACTCGCGGAGGTACTCCTCCTTCTCGCGCTGGTTCATGGCGAGCTCTAGACCTCCGCCTCGCGCAGCTCTTCAGGCGTCTGCGCTTTCATCCACGGCGGCGCCGTCGTGCCGAGCTTGGCCACGAGGTAGAGGTGGAAGCCGATTAGAGCCGCCAGCAGTCCCGGAACCAGGAGCATGTGGATGGCGTAGAAGCGCGACAGCGTGGTCGCCCCGAATTCGGAGCCGCCGCGTAGGAAGTCGCTCAGATACGGACCGAGCAGTGGGCCGGTGCCGTTGATGTTGACGCCGACGACCGTGGCCCAGTAGGCGCGCTGGTCGAACGGCAGCAGGTAGCCGGTGAAGGACATCGTCATCGTCAGGATCAGCAGCACCACGCCTATCACCCAGTTCAGCTCGCGCGGATACTTGTAGGCGCCGAAGAAGAACGTGCGGCCCATGTGCAGGAAGACGAGGATCACCATCACGCTCGAGCCCCACTTGTGCATACCGCGCACGAACTGGCCTAGGAACACGTCGTTGGTTACGTAGCGGATCGATTCGTAGGCGCCGCCGGACGGGTCGGGGCGGTAGTACATCGCCAGGAAGACCCCTGTCACCGCCTGGCTCAGGAAGGCGAACATCGTCGCCGAGCCGAGCGTGTAGAACCAGTTGGTGCCTTTGGGCACCTTGCGGAACATCATCCAGCGCGCGGCGCCGCTCAGCGATGTGCGCTCGTCGACCCAGTCGACGACGGTGATGCCGGCGTTAGCGGCCTCCTCCACGGGCGTGCGGGCGCCGCCTTCGCCGGGTCGCGGCGGCGGCGTCTTCAGAGCGCCGGGCAGCGGCGGAGCGGGAAGCTTGGGCAGGCGGGGCACGGTCGTCCTCTATTCTCGGATCAGAGTTTCTGCGCGCCGGGACGCGAGGGGTAGAGGTACTGCCCGATGCCGTCCAGGGGCTCGCCCGGGTCGCGCGGCGAGAAGCGTTTGAGCTCGCTGTTGACGCTGAAGCGCGGGCCGACTTCGACGTTTTCGCCGTTGACGCGCGTGTAGAAGCGGTCCAGCGGCCTGACCGGTGGCCCGCCCACACGGCGTCCGAGCAGGTCGTAGACCCCTCCGTGACACGGGCAGATGAAGCGCTCGGCGGCGTCGACCCAGCGCACCGGGCAGCCCAGGTGCGCGCAGCGGCTGGAGATCGCTATGTACGGCGTCCCCTTGTCGTACGGGTCGGTGTCGATTTCCGGGTTGAACTGGCGCACGTAGGCGGTCGACTTGCCGGCCTCGCCGATGTTCGGGCTCAGCGTCAGCACGACCGGCACGTAGTTGTTCTCCGTGAACATGTCTTTCGTGCCCACGACTTCCCAGTGGTGCGGCGTGCTTTTGAAGATCGGGCCGATCGCGAAGCCGAGCGCGGGCAGCGCGAAGGCGCCCGCGGCGATCGCGCCCGTGGTGTGGGCGCTGGCTGTCATGAAGCGCCTGCGGGTGATCGTCTCCCCCTCGAAGGCTCCGGGAATGCCACGGTCGAGGGTGTACTTCGACTTGTGCTTGAGGTGCTTGTCGGCCACTTGGAGCAAACAATATCGAGGCGGGATTCAGCGCGACTCCGCCGCCGTCATCGCGCTTGTGCGCATCGCCTCGATCGCTCCGGGCGCGCCCGCCAGGACCAGCTTCTTGGCTTCGCCGTGCGCGGCGCTAGAACCCCACCCGACCGCCGTCGCGCCAGCGGCCCATATCGCCCGCGCCAGCTCGGCGGCGCCGGCGCCGTGGGCGAGCGCGCTGAGCGTGATCGTGTCGGCCAGCTCGGCCACGGCCGTCGTGTCGCCGAGCGCCACCAGCCGCGCCAAGCCGACGGCGTAGAGACGATCGCCGGCGAGCACGCGCAGGTCGGGGTCGGGCACGTCCACCACGCGCGGCTCGTCGTAGTGCAGCAGGTAGCCCTCGTAGATCGCCTCCACGAGCAGCTCGTACTCGGCCGGCGAGCTAGCGGCGCGCGGGCCCGCACCGGCGAGCGCGGCCGGGCCGGCGGGGTCCATAGGAGGGACGCGATCCGCGGCCGCGAGCAACGTCGACATCAGCCCGCCGCCGTCGCGCAGCAGCTCGCGCAAGCGAGCGAGCGCATCGCTCATCGCCCACCACCCGCCACGATCGCGAAGGCCGCCGCCGCCGCTTCCAGCGTCCGTTCCAGATGCTCGTCCTCGTGCACCAGCGAGGGAAACCAGGCCTCGAACTGCGATGGCGGCGGGTACACCCCGCGCGAGAGCAACTCGCGACACCAGGCTCCGTAGGCATCGAGATCGCAGCCGCGCGCGCCGTCGAAGTCGACGACCGGCTCGGCGCTGAAGAAGACCGTCATGAGCCCAGGAGCGCTTTGCACCTGGATCGGGCACGACGGCCCGGCGGCTTCGCGCATCCCGTCGGCGAGCCGCTGCGTCACGCCCGCCAGGCGCAGGTATGCGGGCTCGTCCAGCAGCTTCAGCGTCGCGATGCCCGCCGCGACGCTCAAGGGGTTGCCCGACAGCGTGCCGGCCTGGTAGACGTCGCCCGCCGGCGTGAGCATCCGCATCAGCGAGGCCGGGCCGGCGAGCGCGGCGGCCGGCAGCCCGCCGCCGAGGATCTTGCCGAGCATCGTGAGGTCGGCGTGCACGCCGGTCAGCTCCTGCGCGCCGCCGCGCGCGACGCGAAAGCCGCTGATGACCTCGTCCAGGATCAGCAGGGCACCGCAGGCCGAAGCCTGCTCGCGCAGCAGCTCCAGGAAGCCCTCGGCGGGCGGCACGAGGCCCATGTTCGCCGGCAGCGGCTCACAGACGATCGCGGCCATTTCAGAGCCCCGCTCGGCCACCACCCGCACCAGCTCTTCGCCGTCGTTCCATCCGACGACGATCGTGTCGGCGGCCGCGCCGCGCGTGACGCCCGGGCTCGCGGGCAGACCCTGCGTGGCCAGGCCGGAGCCCGCCGCCACGAGCAGCCCGTCGACGTGGCCGTGGTAGGCACCGGCGAACTTGACGACCAGCTCGCGCCCGGTCGCGGCGCGCGCGAGCCGCAGAGCGGTCATCGCGGCCTCGGTGCCGGACGACGTCATGCGCACCATCTCGACGCCGTCGATGCGCCGACTGACCTCCTCGGCCAACTCGACCTCGCGCTCTGTCGCCGCGCCGAAGCTGGTGCCGGCGCGCGCGGCGGTGGTCACCGCGTCGACGATCTCCGGGTGCGCGTGTCCTGCGATCAACGGCCCCCACGAGCACACCCAGTCGACGAAGCGGTTGCCGTCGACGTCGATCAGCTCGGCGCCCTCGCCGCGCGCGACGAACAGCGGGTCGCGACCGATCGAGCCCATCGCCCGCACGGGCGAATTGACGCCGCCGGGCAGGCGCGTGAGGGCACGCCGATACAGCTCGGCGGAGCGGGTGTCGCGCAGCGAAGACGCCATCACGCGGCGACCGGCACAGTCGTCGTCCCCCCGCGCACGTTCAGCCGGCGTGCCGGCGCTCCCAGTCCTTGAACTCCTCCGTGAAGTAGAGCAACCGAACCTTCTTGAACTCGGTCGAGGAGTACAGCGTCGCGCGCTCCTCGATGCCGGTCTGCTCGGCGATCGCGGTCAGGATCGCGTCGCACTCCTCCTTCGAGCGGCCATGCGCCATCGTGAAGACCGAATAGGGCCAGTCCTCGTAGGTCGGGCGCTGGTAGCAGTGCGAGATGCCGCGGTAGGAGGCCATGCGACAGCCGATCTCGGCGATCTGCTCGTCGGGCACCTTCCAGACGCCCATGCCGTTGGCCGAGAAGCCGGCGCGACGGTGGAACAGGATCGCCGCCACGCGGCGCAACAGCCCACGCTCCTGCATACCGGCAAGGTGGTCGAGCAGCTGCTCCTGGGTCAAGCCCAGCTCGGCGGCGGCCTCGGCATACGGTTCGTCGACGACCGCCATGCTGCCCTGCAGCGCGCGGATCACGGCGATGTCGTGCTCGTCGTAGGGTTGGGGGTCCAGCTCGATCGGCTCGGAGACCTGCGCGGCGGGACTCGACAGCGCGTCGGTGTCGCCCTCCATCTCCAGGTCCATGCGGATCTTGAACAGCTTCAGCGTCGGCAGCTGGCGCACCGACTCGGCGCCGGACTCGCGCGCCAGCACCTCCAACGTGCCTTCCAGCCCCAGCTCGGAGTCGGGCTCGGTGGCGATCGTGAACCACAGGTTGAACTCGTGGTTACGCAGGTAGTTGTGCGACACACCCGGGTGTTCGTTGATGATCTGCGCGGCGCGGTGGGGGTGCTCGGAGTCGACCTTGGCCGCCACGAGCATCGAGGAGTAGCCGAGGGCGCGCGTGTCGAAGATCGGCGTGACCTGGCGGATGATGCGCTTGTCGAGCAGCCGTTGCACGCGCGCCATCACCTCTTCGGCCGTGACCTCCGCTAGCCCAGCGACGTGCTCGTACGGGCGCGTGGCGATCGGGAAGCTGCCTTGCATCAAATTCAAGAGCCGGCGATCGACATCGTCCATCGGCACGGCCGCGCCGTCCTTGCGGCTGCGGATCTTCGGTGTGGCGGCCGCCGCGCGCGCGGCGTCGGCGTCTAGGTCTGCTGTGCCAGCCATCGGGCTGCGTCCTTTGCGTGGTAGGTCACGATCGTGTCTGCTCCTGCGCGACGCAACGAGGTCAAGATCTCGAGCACGGTCGCGCGCTCGTCGAGATGTCCAGCGAGTGCGGCGGCCTTGACCATCGCATACTCGCCGCTGACGTTGTAGGCCGCCAAGGGCAGGCCGGTCGCCTGCTTGATCGAGCTGATTAGGTCGCCGTAGGCCAGCGCGGGCTTGACCATCACCATGTCAGCCCCCTCCTGAACATCCAGCAAAGCCTCGCGCAGCGCCTCGCGGCCGTTGGCGGGATCCATCTGGTAGCTGCGCCGGTCGCCGAAGGCTGGCGTCGAGCCGGCCGCCTCGCGAAACGGCCCGTAGAAGGCGGAGGCGAACTTGGCCGAGTAGGCGAGGATCGGCACCTCGACGAAGCCCTCTCCGTCGAGCTCCTCGCGGATCTGCCCGACGCGGCCATCCATCATGTCCGACGGTGCCACGATGTCGGCCCCGGCCCGGGCTTGGCTGACAGCTGTGCGTGCCAACAGCTCGACGCTGGCGTCGTTGTCGACCGTGCCGTCCTCGCACACGATCCCGCAGTGCCCGTGGGAGGTGTACTCGCACAGGCACACGTCCGTGATCACCAACAACCCAGGCACGGCCTGCTTGATCGCGCGCGTGGCGAGCTGCACGACGCCGCCATCGTCCCAGGCGCCCGAGCCCTGCTCGTCCTTCTCGGCGGGGACGCCGAACAGCATCACCGCGCCGATGCCGAGCGCGGCGGCCTCGCTCGCCTCCGCGACCGCCTCGGCCAGCGACAGCCGGTCGACACCGGGCATCGACTCGACCGCCTCACGCCCCCCCGAGGGCTCGCTGTCGAGCACGAACAGCGGCAGCACTAGCTGTCCGGCGCGCAACTCGGTCTCGCGCACTAGCCCGCGTAGGCCGGCGCTCGCGCGCAGCCTGCGCATACGCGTCTGTGGATAGGCCATCGCCATCTCAGGTTAGACCTTCGGCGTCACTCGATCCGTCGCAACGAGACACGCGCGACGGCGCCGAACAGCACGCACAGACCGGCCAGATGGGCGATCGAGCCCCCCAACGACGGCGACGCACCGTTGACGGCCGCGTCGAGCGCCTGCAATGCCGCCTTGAACGGGAACACGAACGAGATAATCGAGACGACGTCGTAGAACGCGTGCCCAACCGCACCGGCGGGCACGAGCGCGAGCAGCGCGAGCGGCAGCGCGAGCAGGATCGCCAGCAGTGAGGCGGCGCGCACCTCACGCGCCAGCGCGCCGAGCGCGACGCCGAGCGCCCCGAAAGCGACGGCTCCGGCCGCCAGCGCTAGCAGCCACAACCCGAAGCGGCCCCAGTCGAGCGACACGAACGCGCCCACGCCGGCCAGCATCGCGAGCGCGACCACGAATGAACACCCGGCAGCCAGCAGTGCCTTCTCGCTCACCAGCAGGCCGCGCGAGACCGGTCCGCGCAGCAAGCGCGCGAGCACGTTCTCTTCGCGCTCCAGGGCGAGCCCGCCGGCGGCGAGCAGCACGCACAGGAACATCAGCGAGATGCTGACCGCGACGACGACGGCGAAGTCGTCGAGCGGCGTGCGGCGTCCGTGCAGGAGCGTCGAGTGCACGCGGATCGGCTGGCCGACGGTCGCCAGCACGCGCTTGGAGAGCGTCAGGTTCTCGGCCGCGAAGTCGGCGAATGTAGCCACCCGTTCCAGGTCCACACGGCGCGGCCCGGCGGGCGTCTGCGCGATCAGCCGCCGCAGCAGCGTGGGGATCTGTTCGAGCCCGATCAGGTCGCGTGGCGCGCCCAGCACGCCGAGGTTGCCGCCGCGCAAGAGCAGGTCGATCGCCTGCGAGGCGGCCCGTTGGATCTGTTCTGAGAAGCCTAGGTTCGCTTCGGCCAGCGCGGACTTCAGCTGCGAGCGCACCAGTGACTGCTCGAGCGCGTCGCCGTTGTAGATCAGTTCCAGCTCGCCCTGGTTCGTGCCCGAGGACACGCGCGCGGCGATGTTCGGCGGGATCACCACGGCGGCCAGCACGTCCGCCGAGCGCACGTCGGCGACCGCCCGCGCGCGTGAAGAGACGTGGACCGCGTCGACCTGGTCGAACAGTTCTTGGGCGTAGCGGCTGACTTCCACGCGCCGCCCCCCGAGCTGGATCGTCTCGCCGGGCGCGGTCTCGTCGACGATCGCCACGCGCGGGCGTGCCGGGCTGCGCGAGATCGCGAACCCGATCAACAGCGCGACCGCCACCGGATAGAGGATCAGCAACGCGACGAGCAGGCGCGAGCGCGCGAGGATGCGCAGGTCCTTGGCTAGCAACCACCTCATTTTTAGGTTGCGTCTCCTTCTAGGAAGCGCACCAGTGACCGCTCCAGGTCGGCGTCGCCAAAGCGGCTCATCAGCTCGCCCGGCGAGCCGTCGAAGCGCAGCGTGCCCTGATCCAGCACCAGCACGCGATCCGCGTGACGTTGCGCCTCGCTCGCGTTGTGGGTCGAGAACAGCACCGCCGTGCCGCTCGCCGCACGCTCGGCGACAAAGCTCCACAGGCGCTCTCGCTGGGCTGGGTCGAGCGAAGCCGAGGGCTCGTCGAGCGCCAGCAGCGGCGGGTCAGACAGCAGACCGATCGCGATGTTGACGCGTTGGCGGTTGCCGCCCGAGAGCTGCCCGACGAGATCGCCGGCGCGCTCGCGCAGGCCGGTCTGGTCGAGCATCCGCTCGACCGCCGCGTGGGGGTCCTCGACATGCGCGAGGCGGGCGAACAGGGTCAGGTTCTCGGCCACCGACAGCTTCGAGTAGAGCGCCGCGTGCTGCGGCGCCCAGCCCACCTCGCCCTGCTTGTGTGCGACACCGCCCTCGCTCGGCTCGAGGATCCCGGCGACGATCGACAGCAGCGTCGTCTTGCCGGCGCCGTTCGGGCCGAGAATCGCGACCGTCTCGCCACGCGAAACCGCGAATGAGATTTCGCGCAGAGCTTGGAGCGCGCCGTAGCGCTTGCCGACCCCCTCAACCTCCAACGCGGCGGCCGGGTTCACGGGATCTCGCGCGACGCCTGCCCCCAGGGCTCGAAGGCGAGATGACGGCTCAAATAGACGGCCGTCTCACGCAGCACGGAGAGGATCGGCAGCGCGATCAGCGCACCAACCACGCCGTGCACCTGCAGGCCGAGCAGCAGCGCGAAGATCACCAACAACGGGTTGATGCGCAGCGTGTGGCCGAAGATCTGCGGCGCCACGATGTGGCCCTCGAGCTGCTGCAGAGCGACGAACATGAGCGCGACCCAGACAGCCGTGATCGGGTTCGTGAACAGCGCCACGAGCACCGGCGGTAGCGCACCGACGATCGGGCCGATGTACGGCACCAGCTCCATCAGCCCGTAGAAGACGCCGAACGCGATCGCGTAGTGGCGTCCGTCCGGGAACACGCCCAGCACGCCGATCACGTACAGCGCGACCGAGGCCGTCGTGCCCATGATCAGGCTGAACAGCAGCTGGCCACCGACGTACCGTGCCAGCGCATGCTGGACCAGGACCGGGTAGTCATCGGCCGGGCTGCCGTCGCCGGACGGCATGAAGCGACGCACGAGCACGCCGATGCGCTGTCCGTAGATGAGCATGTAGACCGACAGCACGAACACGAGTAGCAGGTCGAAGCCGGCGCTGACCAGTTCCGTCAGCAGTCCGCCGCCGAAGGACACGATCGAGCTGGATCCCTTGTTGATCTTGTCGCCGAGCGTCTGCAGCGCGGTTTTGCCCTGCTTTTTGAAGTGGATGTGCACGCCGCTCGAGTTGAGCGTGTGTTCCCAGCTAACGAGCGTGTGGTTTGCCTGCTTCGTGAGGTGGGGTATGTTGCGGCTGAATGCGGCCACCTGGTTGGAGATAGGGTTAGCGACCAGCAGCCCGATCCCCGCCAGTATCAGGAAGAACGCGAGATAGACGGCCAGGACCGAAAGTCCTCGCGGGAGACCACGGCGCTGGACGAAGGAGACGGCCGGATTGAGGATCAGCGCTATCAGGGCCGCGACGATGAAGATGACCAGCACTTTCCCCGAGGCTTTGGCCAGCTCCCACAGCGCGAGGATCGCGATTGGCAGCAGCACGAGCTGCACCCAGCGCGGCACGACCGCGCGCGGCGGGGGCTCCTCGCTCGACTCGCCCTCGGCCGTCTCCGTCTCGGCCTGCTCGCCCCCGTCGTGCTCGTCCTCGCCGGCGAGCTTGCGCTCCTCCTCGCTGGGCGGCTCGGCCTGCTCGCCCGGTCGCGGCGGCTCGCTGTCAGAGGGCTCGCTCACTTGCCTCCCACCATCCGCAGAGTATGGCTGAGGCCCAGGCGTCCTCAGCCGGGGCGGCCGAGGCGCGCATCCTGTTCGTCGGAGACGTTGTCGGGGGCATCGGCCGAGACACGCTGCTCGACTGCCTACCCGTGCTGCGCGAGCGTCACGCGCTCACCCACGTGGTCGTCAACGGCGAGAACGCCGCCGGCGGCCTCGGCATCACGCCGAAGAACGCGCAGCAGATGTTCGCCGCCGGCGTCGACGCGATCACGCTCGGCAACCACACCTATCACCGGCGCGAGATCTATCCCTACCTGGACAGCGAGCCGCGCATCGTGCGCCCGGCCAACTTCCTGCGCAGCCAGCCCGGTCACGGCACCTGCGTGGTCGAGGCGGGCGGCGTCAAGCTCGGCGTGGTGAACATCAGCGGCAACCTGTTCCTGCGCGCCGGGCGCTCGGCCTTCACGGAGATCGAGGTCGCGCTGAAGGAGGTCGCGGGCGCCGACCACATCCTCGTCGACGTGCACGCCGAGGCGACTTCGGAGAAGGTCGCGATGGGCTGGCATCTCGACGGGCGCGTGACGGCCGTCGTCGGCACGCACACGCATGTCCCGACCGCCGACGGACGCGTGCTGCCGGGTGGCACCGCCTACATCACGGACGTCGGCATGACCGGGCCGCGCGGCGGCGTGATCGGCGTCAAACGCGAGCAGGCGATCGAGTCACTCTTGACGCAAATGCCCGTCAGGTTCGAGACCTCGCCCGAGGACCCGTGGCTGATGGGCGTCGTCGTCAGCTGCTCATCGCGACTTCGGGCCGACTCGCTAGAGCAGGTGCTGATGCCGCGACCGGCGGCTGCGCCTGGCGCGGGTCGCTGAAACGCCCGAACAGCGCCACCAGCACGAGCGGGAAGAACCAGGGGATGTAGAGGTAGAACCAGTGTTCGATCGCGAGCTGCGAAGCGATCAGCACGGCGGCGCAGGCGGCCGCCAGGCCGACGAGATCTTCGCGGCGCGGCAGCACCGCCAAGGCCAGCGCGAGCACGACCGCCGCGGCCTCGACCACGTTCTCGGCGCCGTGCCAGCCGTATAGGCCCCATACGGAGAAGGGCGAGCCGCGGTTGTCCTGGTAGGCGAGCGTGCGCTCGTAGATTTCGTGCAGCGAGTCGTGTGTCAGCGCCGGGACGAACACGACCGCGGCGGCGAGCGCGAAACCGGCCAGGAACAGCGCGTAGAGCGACGGACGACGCTTGCGCGAAGCCCCGCGCAGCGAGTTGGTCGCGAGCAGCGGCGCGAGCGCGAGCGGCGCTAGCTTGGTCAGCCCGGCGAGCGCCGTCGCGGCGCCTCCGCCGGCGCGCGCGAGCTTGCCCGAGTAGCTCGCCGCCAGCAGCGCGGCGAGCACCAGCGCGCCAACGAGCGTGTCGTTGGTGTTGCTCTCCAGCGAGAACAACGTGAACGGGTAGGCGACCCAGCCGTAGGCCAGCACGACGCCGAGCGTGGGCCCGCGCATACGCCGTCCGAGCAGGAACAGCAGGGCGACCGCGATTAGATCGAAGAACACAGCTGCGGCGTGCGCGGCGGGCAGGTCGTCCCACTTGCCGCTGAAGCCGAAGATCTCTTCGAACGGCACGTAGGCCTCGTAGTTGAACGGCCCGTACGTGTCGCCGTGTTCGTTGTCGGAGGGGTAGCCGCCGTATAGCGCCTCGTCGTGGGTGATGCGCTCGGCGCCGATCACGCCCGCGTAGCCGACGTCGATCACGTTCGAGTCGGTGACGTTCAGCGCGATGCGGAAGCCGAGCAGGAAGACGACGCCGAGCGCGAGCCAGCCGACGGGCACGCGCAGGCGCAGCGGACCCGGACCGCTGGCGCCGGGGCGCCGCCGCAGCAGCGCGAGCATACGCGCCAACAGGTACAGCAGCGGCGGGTAGCTGAGCGGCACCGATTGGTAGACGTCGGCGTGGTTGAAGAAGGCCAGCGAGACCGAGAACGACACCAGCACCAGCAGGTCGAGGTTGAGCATTTTCAGCGGGCGCCGGAAGTCGAAGAACGGCGCGATGAAGAAGAGGCACAGCGGCAACCAGATGTAGAGCGCGTTGACGTGCCGGCCGAAGGCGCCCTTGTAGCCGCGCGCCATCGTCCACGCGACCTGGAAGCCGGTCCAGGCTTCGAGCACGCGCCCGTCGGAGTCGTCGAGGATGACCTGGGCGATCTCCTTTTGGCTCTTGCGCGAGAACCAGCTGACCTGCCAGTGCAGCGGCCCCTTCAGGTACGCGCCCGGGTAGGAGCCGGGATATTTGGCGCGCTCGGCGCGCACCTTGCCGACCTTGGCGGCGATCGCAATCGCTTCGTTGGAGGACAGCCGCCGGCCCGGCGGCGGCACGTTCGAGCGTCCGATCGGCACCGGCGCTTCGGGGTTGGTCGTCCTCGAGAGCGAAGTGCCCTTACCGAGCGGCGTCGTCCTGCCGGCGAGCGAGGAGGCCTTCGGGGCTTCGCGCAGCGAGGAGTGGCTGGCGGCGCTCGCCGGCGTGACGCTGAGCAGGCAGGCGATCGCGCACAGCAGCGCCGGGGGACAACACTTCATCGGGCGAGGGTACGCGAGCCCGCGCGAGACGGCGCCTTCAGCGCAGAATCGTGAGCTTCTGAAGCCCCTTGGCTCGCGTTTCTAGGGCCAGAGGCGAGCTACAGCCCGAAATGCGCGAGCGCGAGGTTGGCGACATCGCGGATCGCCCACTGCGCCGGCTCAGACGTGGGCAGCTCGAGGCCGTGCATGACGAGCGCGCCGAGCGAATCCGAGGCGTGCAGCGAGCCGTGGCTGCCGCCGCCCACATGCGCCTGGCGGCCCCAGTCGATGAACTCGAAGCCCGGCGCGGCCGACAGCAGCACCTCGCCCGAGGTCGGGCAGGTTAGCGCCGCCCACACGCGCGCCAGCGCATCGGGGTAGGCGTCGGCGACGAGCGTGTCGCCGACGACCGAGGCCCCGAGCGCGCCCAGCTCGCCCTCGATCGTCCAGCGCTCGCCGCGCACGTCGTGCAGCTCACCGCCGGGGGCGAAGCGCAGCTCGCCGCGCTCCGGGCTCGCGATCACGCCTTCGCGCGGCGCGTCGTGGGCGTCGCGCTCCAGCCACATCACGAGGTCCACGCCCTCGATCCCGCGTGCACGAGTGACGACCGAGGCGCGCATCGCGTCGCGCTCGATCTCCTTCAGCGCGTAGACCATCGCGGCACGCTGTGAGGGACAGACGGCGATCGCCGGCGTCACGCCCTCGCCCGCCGCCGCCTCCGAGCCACGCGCCGGGCCCAGCACGCCGAGGTCGGCGAGCTCGTCCTGCAGCGCGATCGTGTCGCTGACCGGGGCTTGCGAGTGGTCGGCCATGACGATCATCGCGTGCTCGGCGAGGAACGTCTCGACGCCACCGCCGGCGTTCATCACACGCGCGAGCTGGAGGTCGGCCTGGGCGATCGACTGTACCTGCGCGTCGGGCCCGCGCTTGTGGGAGTGCCAGTCGTTGTCGGGCAGCGACAGCAGCAGGAAGTCGAACAGGTCGTGCTCGACCATGTGCGCCGAGACGCAGCCGGAGTGACGGTCGCGCACGCCCGGCATACCCAGGTTCGAGCGGCAGCCGGTGCGGCGCGAGGCGAAGATGTCGGCGTAGAACAGCTCGCGCGGGCCCATCACCGGATGGCGCATCAGGGCCGAGGCGACGCGCGTTAGGGCCGAGTCGCGCACCGGGTCGTGGCGGTGGCGCCCGCGGTACATCAGGTAGGTGGTGCCGGCGGTACGCACCTCCGCGTCGTCGAGCGTCTCGAAGACCGTCGGCGTCTCGGCATTCAGGTGCGCGCGGTTCATGTTGTAGACGGTGTCCGTCAGCTGACGCGCGATGCCGAAGCGCTGCGCGGCGCGGAAGCTCGAGCCGTACTCCACGTAGCGGTGCTCCTCACGGTGGAACCAGTTCATCGCCGGGATGCGGTGGGCGTCCTGGCCCACGCCGGTGACGATCGAGGCCGCGCAGACGGGCGTCACGGATGGAAACGCGGCGACGCAGTCGGGCACGTAGCGACCGCCCTCGACCAGCCGGGCGAGCACCGGCGCGACGCCGCTCGAGACCGCCTGCTCGAGCGCCGCGGGCGCCATCGCGTCGATCACGCAGAGGACGAGCTTTGGCGGCCTTGTCTTCATGCTGCGCCGGGCGCTCAGCGGCCCAGGATGCGCAGACCCGCGTAGCGCTCACCGCCACGCCCCCGCCGCCGCCACGCGAACCACGCGAGCAGCAGCGCGGCCACGTAGCCAAGCGGGTGCAGCAGCGACACGAGAAAGGCCAGCACGAGCGCGGCCGCGTCGAGGTAGACGGTCAGCGCCTCCTTGGCGGCACGGTCTGCCAGCCGGGCGCGTGCGCCCTCGAGCACGGGCAGGGCGGCCCAGCGCCCGAGCGCGGCCGCCACGGCGCCGCCGACCAGTCCCGGCCACCAATGCTTGCCGTGCGCGCATAGCGTGCCGGCGAACAGCAGCGCGCCGAGCGCGATCGCGTGCGCCGAGACGACCGGCCCCCAGACGCTGTCGAAACGCTCGGCCGACATGCGGATCTGCAGCACGTAGGCCAGCGCCATCACGGCGACCACGACGAGCAGCCACCAGCCGGCCTGCAGGAAGTGGAAGTGCCCGCTCGCGAACGTCACACCCAGCGCCTTGGCGGAGCCGAGCGCACCGGCCAGCAGCGCCGGCAGGTAGGGCCGCAGCCCGCAGGCGAGCGCCAGGCCGAGGCCGAGTCCGATGTAGAAGAAGAGAGAGTGCATGTGGGTGCGCTACCTTGCGAGAAGGCCAGGACGATAGACGAGACGCGCCACCGCCAGGCAGACGTGCCGCCCAGGTGCCGCGTAGCTAGCGGCGAATAGAGACGATAGGTAAATGGAGCGATCCAACAGCTCTTCTTCAGGCGGACGGCACACGCGACCGGCCGCGCACGAGCTCGCCCGTTACGAGGCGCTGTTCGCCGCGCGCACACGCGGCATGAAGAGCTCGGCGATGCGCGAGATGATGGCCTTGACCGAACGGCCGGACGTGATCTCGCTCGCCGGCGGGCTGCCCGACACCTCTACCTTCCCGGCCGAGCGCTATGCCCAGCTGATGGCCAAGGTGGCGGTCGACGGCACGGCGCGGGCGCTGCAGTACGGCCCCACCGAAGGGATGGCGGCGACGGTCCGCTGCATCGTCGAGGTGATGGCGGCCGAGGGCACCGAGGTGGACCCCGAGGAGGTTCTGGTCACGACCGGCGGACAGCAGGTGATCGACCTCGTCTGCAAGACGCTGATCGACCCGGGCGACGTGATCGTCGCCGAGGCGCCCACGTATCCGGGTGCGGTGCCGACGTTCAGCGCTTATGAGGCCCAGGTCGAGCAGATCGAGATGGACGCCGACGGGATGCCAATCGACGCGCTGGAGGCGACGCTCGACCGCCTGCAGGCGGAAGGACGCCGGCCGAAGTTCATCTACACGATCCCGAACTTCCAGAACCCGGGCGGGGTGACGATGTCGCTCGCACGCAGGCGCCGGCTGGTGGAGGTCGCGCGCGAGCGCGAGCTGCTGGTGCTGGAGGACAACCCGTACGGGCTGCTGCGCTACGAGGGCGAGCCGCTGCCGACGCTGTACGCGCTCGACGCCCAGGCGCACGGTCGCGGCGGCGGCTCCGACCTCGTGATCTACCTCGGGACGTTTTCCAAGATCCTCTCGCCGGGGCTCAGGCTCGGCTGGGCGGTGGCGCCGCGCCCGGTGCTCGAAAAGCTGAACCTCGGCAAACAGGGCTCGGACCTCTGCTCCTCGCCGGTCACGCAGATGTTCGTCGCCGCCTACTTCGACCTCGACGACCCCCGCGCGCGAGGAGGCTGGTTGGACTACCTGGAGACGCTGAAGGCGCTCTATCGCACGCGGCGCGACGCGATGCTCGAAGCGCTGTCGGAGCACTTCGGGCCCGGGGCGAGCTGGACGACCCCGGAGGGCGGCCTGTTCATCTGGGCGACGGTCGACGAGCGCATCGACACGACCGACCTGCTGGCGCTCGCGACGGGTGAGGGGGTCGCGTTCGTGCCCGGCCGCGCGGCCTACGTCGACGGCCGCAGCGGCTCCAGCTCGATGCGACTGAACTTCGCCGGGATTCCGGAGGAGCGCATCCACGAGGGCATCCGCCGCATCGGCAAGGCGATCCGCGAGCAGCTCGGCTTGCTGGGGTCGCTGAGCAGGGATGGCGCTGGCGAGCAGCCCGGCCTACTCGGATCGCCGAGCAGGGATAGCGCTGGCGAGCAGCCCGCGCACGCCACGCGGGAGGCCCCGGAGGGACCGCTGGCGGACGTCGTCGCCTTGCCGAGGCGCGAGCTGGACGACGGCGCCGCTCGGCGCCAGGGCGAGGAATGACGCGCGTCGCCGTGCTGAAGGGCGGGCGCTCGCTCGAGCGCGGCGTCTCGCTGCGCTCCGGCGCACAGGTCCAGGACGCCCTGCAGCGCCTCGGGCACGAGCTGGTGGCGATCGACGTCGGCGCCGGCTTCGCGACGGAGCTGCTGGAGGCCGAGCCGGACGTGGCTTTCGTCGCCTTGCACGGCCGCGACGGCGAGGACGGCACCGTGCAGGAGCTGCTCGACGCGGTCGGCATTCCCTACACCGGCTCGCCGCCGGCGGGTTGCGTGCGCTGTACCGACAAGGCGCTCGCCAAGCACCTGATGCGCGACGCCGGCATCCCGACGGCGCCCTTCCGCGCTCTGCGCGAGACGGCCATCCGCGACCTCGGCGCCGGGGCGGCGCTCGCGCGCGTGGAAGAGGAGATCGGCTTTCCCCTGGTCGTCAAGCCCGCGCGCGGCGGCTCCGCCTTGGGGGTCAAGTTCGCGAGCGACTCGGCGGGACTGCCGGGAGCCATGGTGGGCGCCTTCTCCTACGACGGCACCGTGCTGCTCGAGCGCCACATCAGCGGACGCGACCTGGCGGTGTCGGTGCTCGAAGGCGAGCGCCCCGAAGCGCTACCGGTCGTCGAGGCCGTGCCGCGCGAGGAGGGTTTCTACGACTACGAGTCGCGGTATGAGATCGGCAGGACCACGTTCGTGTGCCCGGCCGAGCTCGAAGAGGCGACGACCGCCCGCGCGCAGGAGCTGGCCGTGGCGGTGTTCGAGCTGCTCGGCTGTCGCGGCTTCGCACGCGTCGACCTAATGCTCGACGACGACGGCGAGCTGTGGGTGTTGGAGACGAACGTCGTGCCGGGGCTGACCGAGACGAGCCTGCTGCCGCAGGCCGCCGACGCGGCCGGAATCGGCTTCGACGAGCTGATCGAGCGCATCCTCGCGCGGGCGGGCGTCTCGGGACCGGCGCACGTCGCGCCCGGTGCCTGAGTCACCTACGCGCTCAAATCGTGAAGTGAACGCACTGGTCGAAGGGCCGTGTCGTACTCCGGCCAACTTAAGTGTGAAACGCGCTCAGGAGTCGCCGGCGGCGAAGTCCTCGGGTGAAACCTGGTCGAGGAACTCCTTGAACTTCTCGACCACGTCCTCCGACTCCTCGACGTCGTGCTCGAACTCGATCGCCGACTCGGAGATGACCTCCTCGGCGGCGTAGATCGGGGCGCCCGAGCGCACCGCCAGCGCGATCGCGTCGCTCGGACGCGAGTCGATCTCCAGCTCGCGTCCGTTGACGCTGAGCGTAATCGAGGCGAAGAAGGTGTTCTCGCGCAGCTCGGTGACCGACACCTGGGTGCACTTGACGTCCAGCTCGCCGAGGATGTCACACAGCAGGTCGTGTGTCATCGGACGCGGGGTGCCCGCCCCCTGGAGCTTCATCAGGATCGACGCGGCCTCCGGGTGGCCGATCCAGATCGGTAGGAACTTGTTTCCATCGACGGTCTTCAGGAGCACGATCGGCTGCTTACCAACCATGTCGAAGCTGACTCCGTAGATCACCATCTCCTGCACAGAGGTCCTCCGAGAGGGAAAGTCAAAGTATAGGCGCGCCCGCGCGAGGCCAGAGCGCGCTGCTCAAGCCCGTGAGCGGAAGCTCCAGAGCTTGTTGCCGATGAAGTTGAGGGGCGTGCAGGCCGCGACGGCGAGCGCCTGCGCGAGGATCTTGCGCATACCCGCACCCTCGACCAGCGCCGTGAGGATCCCCAGGCTCAGGATCTCGGCCGCGACGCTGACGAGCAGGAAGCGCAACGCCTGGAAGTGGGCCAGCCCGTCGCGCGCGTCGAACGTCCAGCGCCGGTTCAGCACGAAGTTGTTGGCCACGGCGACCAGCCAGGCGGCGATCGAGGCGACGCGATACTCGACTCCGGCGCCGCGCACGAACAGCGCGTAGACGCCGATGTTGACGATGAAGCCGACGCCGCCGACCATGCCGAAGCGAACCAGCTGGAGCCAGTTCGCGGGGCGCCTCATGCCATGCCAAAGCCGAACGTGGGGCCGTATTTCCACGGCCGTCGCTTCCTCGCTCATCGACTCAATGTAGCGAGACGTGGCGCCGGACGCGAGCGCTAGCCTTCAAGGCGTGAGGATCTCCGCCCGGCGCAGAGCGCTACCGTGCGGCCTGCTCGCCGCCGCGCTGCTCGCCGGCTGCGGCGGCGCAAAGGTGGGCGCACCCCCCACGACGTCCTCCCAGCAAGGCACCGGGGCGACGCGGAGCGCCGAAAGCGGTCGTGCGAGCGCCTCCCGGACGGCGGCCCCGGTCGGCTCGACGGCCTCGCGCACGGGCACCGGCGCGACCCACGAGATCTCCGACCCCGAGGAAGCCAGCAGCTTCCCGGCGCCAGCCGGCGTGCGTCACTCCGCGGCCAAAGCGCCGGTCAAGGCTGCCGAAGCGATCGTCGCCGCCGGCGCCCCCTCCGACGCCGAAGTGCGCGACGAGCTGGCCCAGATGCAAGCTGCCGAAAAGAGCGCCAAACGAGCGCAGGGCAAGCGGCTCGTGCCCGTACCGGGCGGGGAGTCGATCGGCGGCGACGGGCAGCTGCCGATCCCGGCCAACGTGCCCGAAGTCGTGCAGAAGGTGATCGCCGGCGCGAACGAGATAGCCGACTACCCGTACGTGTTCGGCGGCGGACACGCCTCGTTCATCGACAACGCGTACGACTGCTCGGGCTCGGTCAGCTACGCGCTCGCCGCCGGCGGCCTGCTGTCCTCACCCGAGACCTCCGGCGAACTGGAGAAGTGGGGCGCTCCCGGCCCCGGGCGCTACATCACCGTGTACGCCAACGCCGGCCACACCTACATGTACGTCGACGGCATCCTGTTCGACACGGCCGGGCGCAGTGGCGTGTACGCGTCTCGCTGGCAGGTGACGGGCACCGACAACAGCGGCTACGTGGTACGCCACTGGCCGGGCCTTTGAGGAGCGCGGGCGTTGCTTCACCTAGCGCTCGCGGCGACGCTGCTCCTTCCGGCCCTCGATGGCGAATCGGTGACCAACGGCAACAACAGCCTGGCGGTGATCTCGATCGTCTCGATCGTCTTCGGCTATCTGCTGCTGGCGGCGCTGTGGTTCTTCGTCTTCCGCGACAAGGCGCGCGGCAAACGCAAGGACGGCGGCGAGGGGGACTGAGCCGGGCGGACGGAGCCCTAGTGAGACAGGGTGACCTTGCTCAGGACCGTGGTCGTCTGCGGCGAGGACTTCGACGCGTTGTGCACGCTCAGGCGCAGCAGCAGCGAGGCGCTCTTTAGGTGCGACAGCTTCTTGGCCGTGCTCTTGGGAAGTTTGATCACAAGCACGCTGCGTCCACCTTTGGTCGTGACGAGCACGTGTGAGGCGAGCACGATCTGTGCGGACGTGCCCGCCGGCAGGCCGGTCGCGGCGGTGCCCGAGATGTGAAGCTTGCGGGCGATCGACTTCGACAGCAGTAGCTGGAAGCGTCCGGCTACCTGCTCGTTGACCGAGTAGCGGATCTCGATGCCGCTGTGCAAAGCCTTCTTCAGCGAGCGCGAGATGATCAGCGCGGCGGCAACCGGCGCCGGTATGGCTGCCGTGTTCGCCGCGCCGCTCGACGATCCGCCCGGGGTGGTGGTGCCGGGCTTCGGAGCCGGAGGCCCGCTGACCGTTACTTCGTGGGCCACCTGCGAAGCGTTGCCCGCCACGTCCACGACAGTCAGCGTCACTTGATACGTGCCGCCGTACTGGTAGGCGTGCGCGATGCTCGCGGCACACGGACTCAACCAGGGCGTTTCACATAGCGGCGCACCCGGGGCGAAGCCTTTCACTTCCGGAGTGCCGTCGCCGAAGTTCCAGCTGAACGTGGCGTACGTCTTCGTGGGCGGACCCGTCGGACCGAATGTAAGCCCCTGGTCCAGCCCTACGGTCGACTCCATGCCGTCGAAGAGAACGATTTCGCTCGAGTTGACGGGGTTCGGCGCGGTGAAACGAGGGATCAGGCCAACGCCACCCGTGCAGTTGTTCTTCGACAGGCTGTAGACGTTGTTGACGTAGTAGCTGCCTTTGCCGATCATCGTGTTGCTGAGCGTGCCCGCTTCCGTGGATTCTTCGGCCACGAGCGCACCGCCGATGCCAGCGCCCGCCAGCGACGCGAACGTGTTCCGGCATCTGTCGGTCACCTCGTGACCTTCGCTGTCCTGCCATCCGTTGAGCAGCGGGTCGGTGACCGTGTTCGCCTGCTCCTCGGCGATCTGGTTGATGATCAGATCGGCCAGGCCAGGGCTGTTGTCACCCATTTCACCTTTACCTTCCTGGTTGGGCTCCTCGATGTGAGGGCTTTCCAGGCGGCGCCGGTTTTCAATTTTCCTGAGCTGTTCTTCGTTTGCTTCCGCTTCTTCCTTTGTTTCGGCTTCGGTCGGTTCCTTCGCGTGCTCGCGCGTCTCCTGGTTTTCGCCTTTGCCGTTGATCGGGCTCCAGCCGCCGTCCTGGCACTTGACGCCCTTCACGTAGCTGAAGGCGGAAGGGACGTACCCGGCCAGGCCAGAGCTGCCCGCCGTCCACGGGATCGCCGCATAGAGGATCGTGTTGGCGTCGCCCTCGGGCGCGGCGTCGGGGTTGATGTCCGAGTGATAGCTGCAGAAGCTGTTTTTGTAGCTCACGCTCGTCGGTTCGATGTCTGCTTCCGCTTCCTGTTCTTCTTCGAGCGCTGAGACTTCGTAGTCGGAGCAGTGCGTCGCCGCGGCGTCGAGGCACACGGTCACGCCTGGGGGCGTCATCACGTAGTAGATGAAGTTCATGCCCTTGGGCAACCCTTCTCGCGCGATGAAGGTCTGCAGCTGTTCGCGTATCTGCGCGTCGGTGAGGCAGGTCACCTGGCCGACGACGAGCGGGTTCGGGTCGGTGCAGCCCGCCGTCGGGTATTTCGCGGTGTCGCTGTACGTGCCTTTGTCGACCGTCGCGTAGACCGCCGGCTGGTTAGTCCGGTCGCGGTACTGGCCGAGGCTCGAGAAGATCGTCCCGAGGCTGCCGCTGCCGGCGCCCAGCTGCTGCAAGAAAGTGTCGATGTCGGTGATCCATTCGTGGTGGAAGCCAGTCGTCGAACCGTTGCCCGGGTCCCAGTAGATCCCGTACACGTTCGCTCCGTGCACGACGGCGTTCCCGGCTTCGTTGCCGAAGGCCGCGGGCGCGCTGGGTTCCCCGAGTTTTTCGCTGCGCGGCTGCAGACCCACGCGGGTCCCGCTGACTTCGGTCACGACCGCCCCGGCCGGTGCGGCCACGGCGAGCGCCAGCGCACTCGAGAGCAGCACTGCGAGAAGGACGCTAAATGCGTTACGGCGGTTGAGCGGCGCTGCCACGAAATTAGTCACGAGGCCCTCATCGGCAGAGGGCAGGCGTTCCCTTAGCGACGCTGGACGATGGGTGAAACGCGAGCGGTCGCGCTCGCCGTTTCTGTCAATCGAAGCTTGTTGTCATTTCGTCCAGCCTCACCGTGGGCGCGACAGCAGGTTCGCTACGAGCCCGATCCTCTGGCCGTGGTCGCACCGCAAACCCCACAGGCTGTCGGCGGCGGGCACCGGATCTCCTTCCCTCGCCTGCGGGCAGCCAGCTGGATCGCCGCCGCCTGCGTGCTGCTGCTGGCGGGCGTGATCGGCTCGCTGCTCGGCGCGCGCGCGGTGACGCGCTCCGACACCGACAAGCAGCGCCTCGCCTTCCATCTCGCCGCCACCGAGATCACGTCGACGTTGAAGCTCGCGATCCAGCACGAGGAAGACCTGGTCGTCAACGCCAGCGCCTTCATCGCCGACAACCCGAGCGCCTCGGCCGAACGTTTCGACCGCTGGCTGGAAACGGTGCACGCGATGGCGCGCTACCCGGAGCTGGAGAACGTCGGCCTCGTCGGGCTCGTCCCGGCCGCCAAGGTGGCGGCCTTTGCACGCCACGTGGAAGCTCACCCGGTCGAAGGCATCCACGCCCGGCAGTCCGAGCGGGGCAGCGGTAACTTCACGATCCTGCCGCAGGGACCGCGACCGTTCTACTGCTTCGCGCTGGCCGGGCGCTCGCGCAATCCCGCGGACTACCTGCCCGCGGGGCTGGACTACTGCGCCTTCGCCAGCCCGCTCATACAGGCGCGCGACTCCGGGCTGGCGAGCTACGCGCCCTTCAAGGTCGGCGCCGCGACCACGCTCGGCGTGCAGACCCCCGTCTATCGCGGCGGGCTGGTGCCCGCGACGGTCGCCGCTCGGCGGCGGACCTTCATCGGCTGGCTCGGCGAGCTGCTCGAGCCGAACGTGCTGTTGACTCGTGCACTGCAGGGCCACCCGGACACGGTCGTGACGTTCCGCTACGACTCGGGCCGCTCGCACATCGTGTTCCGCAGCGGGCACGAGAGCGCGGGCGACGAGACGGCCACGATCGACCTACACAACGGCTGGACCGTGCGCAGCGCCGCACCACGACCGAGCACGGCCGTGCTCCAGGACCCGCGCGGGCTCACGCTGCTGCTCGGCGGCGGCTTCATGAGCGTGCTGCTCGCGCTGCTCGTGCTGGTGCTCGGCACCGGCCGCCGTCGCGCCCGCGCGCTCGTGCGCCAGAAGACCCGCGAGCTGTCCCACCAGGCGCTGCACGACGCGCTCACCGGCTTGCCCAACCGTGCGCTCGTGCTCGATCGCGCCGAGCGCATGTTGGCGCGTACCGCGCGCGAGGCTGGCGTCGTCGCCGGCGCGCTGTTCGTCGACGTCGACGGCTTCAAGCACGTCAACGACAACCTCGGCCACGCCGCCGGAGACCGCCTGTTGCAGGTCGTCGGCGAGCGCTTGGAGCGTGCCGTGCGAGGTGGGGACACGGTCGGGCGCCTCGGCGGGGACGAGTTCGTGGTGCTGGTCGAGACGCACGCCGGCGAAGAGACAGCCGACCGGCTCGCCGACCGCCTGATCGAGTCGCTGCGCGAGCCGATCGAGCTGGGCCCGGGGCGCGCGCCGTTCGCGATCACCGCCAGCATCGGCGTCGCGATCGGACAGTACGCCACGCCCGACGCGCTGCTGCGCGACGCGGACCTGGCTCTGTATGCGGCCAAGAACTCCGGCAAGGACCGCTATTCGCTGTTCGACGCCAGCATGACCGACGACGTCGAGGGCCGCGCCACGCTGGAGGCGGACCTCGCGGCCGCGGTCGAAGAGAACCAGCTCTACCTCCTTTACCAGCCGATCTTCGACCTGCGCGACGAGCGCATAGTCGGCGTCGAGGCGCTCGTGCGATGGCGTCATCCAGTGCGTGGCGTTCTGGCACCCGACAGCTTCATCCCGCTGGCCGAGGAGAGCGGCCTGATCGTCCCCATCGGACGCTGGGTGCTCGACGAGGCCTGCCGCCAGGCCGCCGCGTGGGCCGCGGCGGGCCAGGAGATCGGCGTGTCCGTGAACGTGGCCGCCGACCAGCTGAGCCGCGACGGCTTCGCCGAGGACGTGCGTCGCGCGCTGCGCAGCTCGGGCCTGCCGCCGTCCTCGCTGATGCTGGAGCTGACCGAGACCGCCCTGATGCGTGACGTGGACGCCGCCTCGCGCCACCTGCAGGAGATCCGTGCCCTGGGCGTGCGGGTCGCGATCGACGACTTCGGCACCGGCTACGCCTCGCTCTCCCAACTGCAACGTATGCCCGTCGACATCCTCAAGGTCGACCGCGCCTTCGTCGCGGCGCTGGACGACGGCGGCCACAGCGGCGACCTGTTGGAGGCCATCCTCGGCGTCGGGCGCTCGCTGTCGCTGAAGGTCGTCGCGGAGGGAATTGAGGCCGCCGAGCAACTCGCCACGCTGCGCGACATGGGCTGCGAGATGGCACAGGGCTTCTACCTCGGACGCCCGGCACCGGCGGAGGTCGTCGACGGGCTGCTCGGCCTGCGCTCCGAGCGACCCGCGCTCGCCTGGGCTGTCGGCTGAACCGCACGGAGCGGACGGGGATCGATTTCAGACGCTTGGCCATAAGCCACGCAGCGGTCGCGGCTTATACTTGCGCGGCTTCGACCGGTCCGGTCGAGTGTTCAACTCAATGGAGGAGATTCCGATGAGCAAGGTCCTCGCCCGCCTCGGCGTGCCCGTCCTCGCCGTCCTCGCACTGGCCGGCTGCGGTAGCAGCAACAACGAAAGCAGCAACAGCTCCAGCACGAGCACGCCCACGACCTCCGCGTCGGGGCCGAGCGGCGCGAACGCGGCGATCGAAGCGGAAGTGCCGGCGGCGATCAAATCGAAGGGCACGCTGACCGTGGCCTCCGACGCGACCTACGCGCCGAACGAGTTCATCGCATCTGACGGGCATACCGTGATCGGGATGGACGCCGATCTGATGACGGACCTCGGCGAAGTGATGGGCCTGAAGGTGAACATCGTCAACGCGACCTTCGACACGATCATCCCCGGGCTCGCAGCCGGCAAATACGACGTCGGCGCCTCGTCCTTCACGGACACCAAGGAACGCGAGAAGACCGTCGACTTCGTCGACTACTTCACCGCCGGCGTCTCCTTCTACGCCAAGGCCTCCGCCAACCCGACCGTGAAAGGGCTGGAAGACATCTGCGGCCTGACGGTGGCCGTCGAGAAGGGCACGACCGAGCAGGAAGAATCGACCGAACAGAGCGGCAAGTGCACGAAAGCGGGCAAGAAGGCCGTCACCGTGCTCACCTATCCGACGCAGAACGGCGCCAATCTGGCGATCTCCAGCGGCCGCGCCGAACTCGGCATGGCCGACTCGCCGGTGGCCGCCTACCAGGTCAAGCAGTCCGAAGGCGCCTTCAAACTCGTCGGCGAAACCTACGGAGCGGCGCCCTACGGGCTCGCGATTCCAAAGGACAGCGGCATGACGAAGCCGATCCTGGCGGCGCTGAAAGTACTGATCTCGAACGGCAAGTACATGAGCATCCTGACCAAATGGGGCGTGCAGGCGGGAGCGTTGTCGACGCCGTCGATCAACGGCGCTCAGAGCTAACAGGAGCAGGCGGTGTCCTCGCCCGAGGTCACCGAAGCGACCGGGCGGCCCGATGACATAACGGCCGTCCCGGTCCGCCGGCCGGGACGCTGGGTCGCGGCCGTGATCGTTGTCGTGATCGCGGCCGCGCTGATCCGCTCGGTCGTCACCAACCCAAACTTCCATTGGGAAGTGGTCGGGGAATACCTGTTCGACCATCGCGTGCTCGAAGGGCTCGTGCTGACGATCCAGCTGACGGTGATCGCGATGGTGATCGGCGTCGTGCTCGGCGTGCTGCTGGCGGTCATGCGCCAGTCGGTCAATCCGCTCGTCGCTCGCGCGAGCTGGCTCTACATCTGGTTCTTCCGCGGCACGCCCGTGCTCGTGCAATTGCTGTTCTGGTACAACGTCGGCGCGCTGTACCCGAAGCTCGCGCTCGGCATCCCCTTCGGTCCGGCGTTCGTCCACCCTGACGTCAACAAACTCGTCACCGCGTACCGCGCGGCGATCCTCGGTCTCGGTCTCAACGAGGGCGCCTACATGGCGGAGATCGTGCGCGCCGGGATGATCTCCGTCGACCCCGGGCAGACCGACGCCGCCCAGTCGCTCGGCATGACGCGCGTGCAGACGCTGCGGCGGATCGTGCTGCCGCAGGCAATGCGCGTGATCATCCCGCCGACTGGCAACGAGACGATCTCGATGTTGAAGACGACATCGCTCGCGAGCGTGATCACCGTCACCGAGCTGCTCTACACCTCGGAACTGATCTTCTCCGCGAACTACAAAACGATCCCGCTGCTGATCACCGCGAGCGTCTGGTACATCGTCTGCACGAGCGTGCTGTACGTGGGCCAGTACTACCTCGAGCGCTACTACGGTCGCGGCTACTCGCGCCAGGGCGACGCCGGCTTTCTGGTGCGCATGCGCGGCAGCAGAGGCGCACCGTGAACGCTCACGCGATGGTCAACGCCGAAGGAGTGCACAAGCGCTTCGGCCGCAACGAGGTGCTGAAGGGCATCACGCTGGAGGTCATGCCCGGCGAAGTGATGTGCCTGCTCGGCCCGTCCGGCTCGGGCAAGTCGACCTTCCTGCGCTGCATCAACCACCTGGAGAAGATCAACTCCGGACGGCTTTCCGTGGATGGCGATCTGGTCGGCTACAGGCAGGTCGGCGAGCGGCTGCACGAGCTGCGCGAGTCCGAGGTCGCGAGCAAGCGTGCACAGATCGGCATGGTCTTCCAGCACTTCAACCTCTTCCCCCACATGACGGCGATGGAGAACGTGACCTGCGCGCCGCTACGCGTCAAGCGCGTCGCGCGCGACCAAGCCCGCCGACACGCTGCGGAGCTGCTCGACCGCGTGGGTCTGGGCGACAAGCACGACGCCTATCCGGCCCAGCTCTCCGGCGGCCAGCAGCAGCGCGTGGCGATCGCCAGGGCGCTCGCGATGGAGCCGAAGCTGATGCTGTTCGACGAGCCGACCTCGGCGCTCGACCCCGAGCTCGTGGGCGACGTGCTCGGCGTCATGCAGCAGCTGGCCCGCGACGGCATGACGATGGTCGTCGTCACGCACGAGATCGGCTTCGCGCGCGAGGTCGCCGACAAAGTCGTGTTCATGGACGGCGGCGTGGTCGTCGAGGCCGGCCCACCGGCCTCAGTGCTCGCCAACCCACGCCACGAGCGCACCAAGGCCTTCCTGTCGAAGGTGCTCTAGCGCTCAGCCGGCGCGGTCGAGCCACTGCTCGAGGCGCGCTATCGCCTCCGCGATCCTCGCCCGCCCATAGCCGAGGCGGACGTGGTCGGGCACGCCGTACACCTCGCCCGGCAGTAGCAGCACGCCGGCCTCCTCGGCGATCGACTCACACCAGCCGCGCACGTCCTCGACGCCGCTCACGTGCGCGAAGCCGATCGGACCGGCTGTCGGCCTGTGCCATCCGAACAGCTCGCCGCGGCGCTCGATCAGACCGTCGAGCAACGCCAGATTGGCCAGCACCAGCTCGCGGCTCTCGCCTATCAGCTGCTCGCTGTGGCGCAACGCGAGCGCGACCAACACCTCACTCGGCGCGCTCGAACAGATCGTCGTGTAGAGCTTCATCGCGCGCAGCTTGGCGAGCACCTCCGGGTCGCGACAGACGACCCAGCCGATGCGCAGACCCGGCAGCCCGTAGGCCTTGGAGACCGTGTTGAGCGAGATCGCGCGCTCGTAGCGGTCGCTGGCCTGCGGCAGGCGCAGCGAGGAGTCGTGCTCGAGGCCGCGGTAGACCTCGTCGCCGAGCAGCACCGCGTCGCGGTCGCGCGCCAGCTCGATCACGCGCTCGTACACGTCCGCCGGCATGTGCGTGCCGGTCGGGTTGTGCGGACTGTTGACGTAGATCAGCTTCGTGTTGGGGCGCAGCGCCGTTTCCAGCGCGCCGAGGTCGTGCCGCCAGCCGTCGTGGGCGTGGCGCTCCCACAACGTCACCTCCGCCCCGGTGCTGCGCGCGAGCGTGATCGCCGAGCCGTAGCAGGGGGCTTCCACGATCGCGTGATCGCCGCTGGTGAGCAGCGCGTGGTTGGCGAGGAAGATGCCCTCCTCGGCGGCCGCCAGCGTCAGCACGTCCTCGGGTGCGGCGTGCTCGTAGAGGCTCGCGACGGCCGCGCACAGCTCGGCCGAACCCGGCACCTCCGTGTAGCCGAGCCGTAGCTCGTGCAAACGCTCGACGGCGTCGGGCTCGAGCGCGAGCAGCGCCGCGACCGAACGCGACTCGCAGTCGCTGCTGGAGAGCATCAGCTCGGCGCGGAACTCCCAGCGCTCGTAGAAGCGCTCGATCTCGAAAGGCTCGATCTGCATCGCCTTTGCTTAGCAGGCCGCGGTCGCGGTTGGGTCGATCTCCGATGAGCACGCGTCCTCGGCGGCGCGGGCGGCCGAGGTTTGCGATCGCGGCCCTGACCAAGGACGATCCCTCGATGGTCTACGGCGAGCAATCGATCGAAGGCGTCACGGCTCGGCTTCTGGGCGTGCACAGGTGAGCGCCCCGGTCGTCGTGATCGGCGGCGGGGTCATCGGCTGCGCGGTCGCGCACGAGCTGGCTCGCCATAGCGTCGCCGCGACGCTGGTGGAGGCGCGGAGAGAACTCGCACAGGGCGCCAGCGGCACCAACTCGGGCATCCTTCACACTGGCTTCGACTCGACGCCGGGGGAGCTGGAGACGGAGCTGATCCTGCGCTCGGGCGAGCTGCGTGAGCAGGCCTTCGCGAGCCTCGGCGTGCCGCGTGTGCGCTGCGGCGCGCACATGCGTCCGCGCGACGACGAGGGGCGTGCGGCGGCGTTGCGCCTGCACGAGAACGCGCGCTCACTGGGCGTGAAGTGCGTGATGGAGCAAGATGGCAGCCTGCGCATCCCGGGCGAGTCGGTCACCGACCCGGTCGCCTACACGTACGCACTGGCCGGCGCGGCGCTGGCCGGCGGCACCGAGCTGCGCCTCGGCACACCGGTCGTCGGGCTGGAGGAGCACGGCGAGCAGGTGCTCGTCGCGCTCGGCGGCGACGGTGCCGGCGAGCGCGTGCGCGCGAGCGCTGTCATCAATTGCGCCGGGCTGTTCGCCGACGAGGTCGCGCTGATGGCGGGCGAGCAGCCGTTCTCGGTCCATCCGCGCAAGGGCGAGTTCCTCGTCTACGAGCAGCCGCGCGACGAGCCGCTGGAGGAGATCCTGCTGCCGGTCCCGTCGGCGATGGGCAAGGGCGTGCTCGTGTTCCCGACGATCGACGGGCGACACCTGATCGCCGGGCCCACCGCTCGCGAGCGCACCGACAAGGACGATTGGAGCGTCGAGGACGACGCTCGGGAGCTGATCGCCACCCGCGCGCGGGCGATGTTCGCGGGGCTTGCGCACGCCCGGGAGGTGAGCGCCTACGCCGGGCTCAGGACCACCGGCGTGGATGGGGTGAACTACGCGATCGCGCATTCCTCGACGATCGCCGCGCTCGTGCACGTCGGCGCGATCCGATCGACCGGGCTGTCGGCTTCGCTCGGGATCGCCGAGCACGTCATGAACATGCTGCGCGATCGCGACCTCGTGGCGCCACGCGGCGGACGCTGGCTAGCGCCCTCCGTGGCGCCTCGCGCAGCGGAGGACTGGTGGCGGCGCGCGGCGCGAAGGAGCGGGCAGTGAGCGAGGCGATGTTGATCGGCATCGACGAGGGCACGACGGCGGTCAAGGTCGGCAGCTTCGACTTGGGGCTCGCGCCGCTCGCGCAAGCGCGACGCGAGATCTCAACCAGCCACCCCGCCCCGGGACTCGTCGAGCAGGACCCGGAGGAGATCCTCGAGGCCGTCGTCGACGCCGTCGCCGAGGTACTGGCGGCCACGCCCGAGCGGACGGTGCTCGCCGCCGGGCTGGCCCACCAAGGCGAGTCGGTGCTGGCCTGGGAAGGCGAGTCCGGACGCGCTCTCTCACCGGTGATCACGTGGAGGGACAAGCGCCAGGAGCAACTGCTGGCGCGCCTTGACCCGGGGGCGGTGACGCGCTCGGGCCTGCCGCTCGACCCCTACTTCTCAGCTGGCAAGCTCGCCTGGCTGCTCGAGAACGACCCCTACGTGAGCATGGCCGGAGAGGTCGGGACGCTGCGTCTCGGGACCGTCGACGCGTTCCTCTCGGACCGCCTCGGCGGGCGCTTCGCGACCGACCTGTCGACCGCCTCGCGCACGCAGCTCCTGGCGCTCGGCGGGCGCGCCTGGGACACGCAGCTGATGGTGCTGTTCGGGATGCGCTCCGAGTGGCTGCCGGAGATAGCACCGACGTTCGGCGAGCTCGGCGAGCTGCGCAGCCCGCGCTGGCCCGTCGCGCTGCCGCTGCGCGCGCGGCTCGTCGACCAGCAGGCGGCGCTGGCGGGTTCGGGCACGATCGCCGCGGGCGAGGTCAAGGCGACCTACGGCACCGGCGTGTTCGTGCTCGGGCGTACCGCCGAACCGGTGCGGGCGCCCGGTCTGCTGCCGACCATCGCCTGGGCTGCGAACGCGCCCGGCGGGACGATCGGCGAGGTCGACTATGCGCTCGACGGCGGCGTGTTCGCGGCCGGCTCGATGCTCGACTGGCTCTCACGCGGGGGCCTCCGTCTCGCACCGGACACCGCCGCGCTCATGCGGCTAGCGGCTGGCGTCGATGACAGTGCCGGCGTGCGTGTGCTGCCCGCGCTCGACGGTCTCGGCGCACCGTGGTGGCAGCCCGGCGCGCACGGCGTCATCGCCGGCCTGCACGCAGGCGTCGGGCCGGCGCACATTGCTCGTGCCGCACTGGAGTCGATCGCCTGGCGAGTGGCGGACATCGTCGAGGCGATGCGCGCGGTGAGCCCAGTCGAGACCGTGCGTGTCGACGGCGGGTTGACGCGCGACGAGACGCTACTGCGGATTCAGGCCGACGCACTCGGGCTGCCTTTGACGCTCGGCGAAGCCGATACGACGGTCCGGGGCGCGGCGATGCTGGCGGGGGTTGGCGCGAGGGCGTTCGCGGATCTGGGCGCGGCGGCGGGGTTGCTGGAGCCGGGACGTACGATCACGCCGGGGCTAGATGAGGTCGAGCGGGTGCGCAGGCAGGCCGCGTGGCGGACGTTCGTCGAGCGCAGCGCGGCGCTGGGCTGACCTCAGCCGTCAGCCGGCAGGATCGTGAACGCTCCGCCGCTCAACGGTGTCACGGCACGAAAATGTCGTTCGTCGAAGCTGAGTATGCGGGTGGTCTCGTAGCGCGCTGCGAGCGCAACGAGCGCGCAGTCGGCGAGTCCTAGGTTCAGATCGGCGTACTTCTTGTCGAGTTCGACGATCGTCTCGTAGTCAATGCGCTCGAGCGAAGCGACTGTGAAGCGTCCCCGAGCCAGGTCGGTCAGAAAACCCCGACGAGCGTCGAGTCCAAAACGCTGGCCAAGGAGGTAGTCGACCTCTGCCGTTGTCGGAGCAGGCACGAGCAGCTCACCCAACTCATCGCTGAGCACTGCGAGGATCCGTTCG
>DASXER010000105.1:0-2520 GCA_036490015.1 Solirubrobacteraceae bacterium
CCCCAGCTCGGTTCCTTCGAGGTTGAAGCGGTGCACGCGCTTGGGAAACTGCCGGAGTTCCAGGTGGTACATGCGCCAAAGGCTCGCAGGTTCGACGCGCGTCTAGCCGGTGCCGGTGTCGTCGACCATCACGCCGAGCCGTGCCTGCATGATCGCCACAGCGTCCGGGTTGGAGTCGATCAGCACGTAGCGACGACCCAACTCGGCGGCGACGGCCCCGAGCGTGCCGCTGCCGGCAAAGAAGTCCAGACACCAGTCACCCGGGCGACTCGACGCCTGCACGATGCGGCGCAGGATCCCCTCCGGCTTCTGGCTCGGGTAGCCGGTCTTCTCGCGGCCTGCGGTGGGCACGATCGTGTGCCACCAGACGTCGGTTGGCAGCTTGCCCCGCGCGGCCTTCTCGGGCGTCACGAGCCCGGGCGCCATGTATGGCTCGCGATCGACCGCCTCGCTGTCGAAGTGATAGCGGCCCGGGTCCTTCACGTACACGAGGATCGTGTCGTGCTTGGCGGGCCAGCGACGCTTCGAGCGTCCGCCGTAGTCGTACGCCCAGATGATCTCGTTCAGGAAGCAGTCGCGACCAAAGACCTCGTCGAGCAGCAGCTTGCAGTGGTGCGCCTCGCGGTAGTCGATGTGGAAGTAGAAGGTCCCGTCCTCGCGCAGCAGCCGGTGCGCTTCGAGCAGGCGCGGCTCCAGGAAGACGAGGTAGTCCTCGAAGCTGTCGCTGTAGCTCGACTTGCTGAGCAGGGTCGTGCGGTAGCGACGACCCTGATAGCCGGTCCGCTCGCCGTCCTCGTCACGGACGGCCCGCAGCGTCCGGCGCGACTGGAGCTTGCCGGTGTTGAACGGCGGGTCGATGTAGATCAGCTGGAAGGAGGCCGACGGGAGGCCGGGCAGCAGCTCGAGATTGTCGCCGAGCAGGATCCGATCGGCCTGCGCGGGGTGCACCGGATGCGCCATCGCTGCCAGCCTAAGCTTGCCGGCCGACGGAGCGAGACCTTTCGCAACCGCCCGCCGAGCCATATCATCGTCTGGCATGGATGCACAGAAGGCAGCCGGATTGACATACCGATCCGCGGGAACGCCGGGGGAGCCGACGCTGCTGCTCGTCCACGGCTACCCCGAGTCCTCCTTCATGTGGCGCGAGGCGATGGCCGCCGCGGCTGCGGCCGGCTGGTACGCGATCGCGCCCGATCTCGCCGGATACGGAGACTCCGAGCCCGACCCGCCAGGCACCTGGGAGCGTCACGTCGACGCGCTCGAGCGCTTCGTCGCCGAGCTAGAGCTGGAGCCGGTCGTACTCGTCACGCACGACTGGGGCGTGATGATCGGTCTGCGCTGGGCGTGCGATCGGCCGCACCGCATCCGTGGTCTCGTGATCTCCGACGGCGGCTTCTTCGCCGATCGGCGCTGGCACGACCTCGCGAACGTGATGCGCATTCCTGAGGAGGGCGAGCAGCTGATCGCCGGCTACACCCGCGACGCTTTCGGGACCGGCATGAAAGCGCTCAGCGCCGGGATCGACGAGCAGGCGGTCGCGGAGTACTGGAAGGCCTTCGCCGATCCGGTGCGTCGCCAGGCTCACCTCGAGCTGTACCGCTCGGGCGACTTCGAGAAGCTCGCCCCCTACGAGGGTCGGCTCGCGCAGCTCGGGGTGCCGGCGCTGATCTTGTGGGGTGCGAACGACAACTTCGCGGGCCCGCGCATGGCCCAACGCTTCCACGACGAGCTGCCCGAATCAGAGCTGCACGTGATCGAGGGCGCCGGGCACTTCGTCTGGGACGACGCACCCGGTGAGACCAGCGAGCTGACGGTCGACTTCCTCGCGCGCGCCTTCGCGGCGGAGGCGGCGCGATGAGACGCCTCGTGCCGAGACACCTCACCTACGCCAACGTGGCCGCGACGCTCGCGCTCGTCTTCTCGATGGCTGGCGGCGCCTTCGCGGCCTCGCATTACCTGATCAACTCGACCCACCAGATCAACCCGAAGGTGCTCAGGCAGCTCAAGGGCAGGACCGGCAAAACCGGCGCGCGCGGAACGCTGGGACCGGAAGGCCCCCAGGGGCCGCTAGGCCTGCAGGGAAACAGGGGCGTTGCCGGACACGAAGGGCCCGAAGGCCTCTCCGACCTGAAGTCGCTCCCGTCGACCGACAGCGAGAGTGGCGTCTACGACATCCAGCCGGACAACAGCGCCACGAGCGGGAAGATCGCCGAGGCGATCGGCTTCAGCCTCGGCGTAGATGGTGAAATCCACGCCGAATACATCCCCGTCGGAGGTACCGACACGACCCATTGCGCGGGACCGGGCCAAGCGGCTCGCGGCTACCTGTGCGTCTACAGCACCGAAAGCGCCGGCGTGGAACTCACGCCTGCCGTCCTGAACCCCGCGACGGGCACAGCCGGCGTCGGCCACCGTGGTTTCATGCTGCAGTGGACCGTGACCGCCGCCGAAGCATTCGACTTCGGCACCTACACGGTCACGGCCCCGTAGCAGGCCTACTGGCTGCTGCTGCTCGAAGAT
>DASXER010000088.1:0-24992 GCA_036490015.1 Solirubrobacteraceae bacterium
CCAGGCGCACGCCGCGCGCGTCCTGCCCCTGCAGCGCGAGTAGGTGCTCGGCGACCGCCACCGGGCCCTTCGCGGGCGCTCCGGTGAGCAGCTGCGCGCGCAGCCTGGCGGCGCTCAGCTCGCCGTCGGTTCCCGGCGCAGTCGCCAGATGTGCTCCATCGGCCAGCGTCGTGCCCAGTCGCGATCGGCCTCGTCGCGATAGCTGCTGACGGCGTCGGGGGTTGGGCGCAGCTCGATCAAGCTCTCGATCGCGAAGCCGTTGGCTCGGAACACGCGGATCCACTCGCCGAAGGTGAGCTGGAAGTTGATCGGCTCGTTCGGCGCCTCGATGCGGTGGATGTCCTCCCAGTAGTTCTGTGTCAGCTTCTCTTCGGGGTGCTCGGAGTCCGGTGGCCAGGCGATGTCGGCGATCGGGGAGATCCCACTGAACGCGAACAGTCCACCGAGGCGCAGCAGCCGTGCGGCCTCCGGCACGGTGAGCTGTGGGTCGGCGAACGTCATCGCGCCGAAGTCGCAGAACACGATGTCGAAGCTCTCCGCCGGCAGACCGGTCGCCTCCGCGCTCGCGTGCACGAGCGGGAAGTCGACCCCTGCGTCGGCCATCAGCTTGCGGCCGTGCTCGAGCTGGGCAGCTGAGTTGTCGAGGCCGGTCACGCGGGCGCCCAGCTTGTGCAGTGCGATCGACCACTGCGCGGCGCCGCAGCCGAACTCGAGCACGTCCCTGCCAGCCACGTCGCCGAGCACCTGTAGCTCGGACTCCGGTATCTGCCACACGCCCCAGGCCGTGCCGCCGGACTTGTCGAGCTGGTCGCCGTGGCGCGCCTGGTAATCGCTGGACTGCTCGTCCCACAGCTTGCGGTTCAGCTCCGCGTGCGGCGTCAGGCGTCTCTCATCTGACATCTGGCGCAGTCTAGACTGGCGGCGTGCGGACACTGATCGTTGGCCACGGCGGGCGGGAGAGCGCCCTGGCCATGCGGATGGCCGAGCACTCAGAGTTGTACGCGTTCGTCGGCCACGAGAACCCGACGATCGTGCGTCACGCCTTCGAGTCGGGCGGCTCCCATCTCGTCGGAGACGTCTGCGACCCCGAGGCCGTGGCCGCCTTCGCGCGCGCCAAGGAGATCGACATCGCGATGGTCAGCGCCGACGAACCGCTGCAGGCCGGCGTCGTCGACGCGCTGCACGCCCAAGGCACCAAGGCCGTCGGCCCGACCAGCGCGGGCGCCGAGATCGAGTGGAACAAGACGTTCGCGCGCGAACTCTTGGCCGAGGTAGCGCCCGACTCGATTCCGTCGATGAGGATCGTGCGCGAGCGCGCCGAGCTCGACACGGCGATGGACTTCTTCGGCTCCACGCCGCTGGCCGTCAAGCCCTCCGGGCTGACCGGCGGCAAGGGCGTCAAGGTGATGGGACCCCACCTGGCCGACCACGACGAGGCGCGCGCCTATGCGCTGGAGCTGCTCGCCAGGGGCAGCCTGGAGGAGAGCGTCCTGATCGAGGAGCGAGTCACGGGCGCCGAGTTCACGATCCAGGCGATCAGCGACGGGCGCACGGTCGTGTTCCCGAACTCCACGTACGACTACCCCTACCGCTACGACGGCGACGAGGGGCCGGGCACCGGCGGCATGGGCTCGCTCACGACGGCCGCCGAGACGTTGCCGTTCATGCGCCCCGAGCACTACACGCGCGCCTGCGAGATCACCGCCGCGATCATCGAGCGCCTCGGCGCGATGGGCCGCCACTTCAGCGGCGTCATGAACGCCGGCTTCTTCGCCACCTCCGACGGGGTCAAGGTGATCGAGTTCAACGCTCGCTTCGGCGACCCCGAGTGCATGAACATCATGAGCCTGCTCGACGGCAGCTGGACCGAGGCGATGCGGAAGATCGCCGACGGCCAGCTGCAGCCCGGCGACGTGCCGCTCAAGGACGAGGCCTCGCTCGTGCTCTACCTCGTCTCGCCCGACTACGCGCTGCGCTCGGGCCCTCCTTACGGCTTCTTGCTCGACCGCGAGCGGGTCGAAGCCGAGGGTTGCCACGTGTTCTTCTCCTCAGCCGTGGAGATCGGCGCACGCGAGTACCGCACGGTCGGCACGTCGCGCGCGGTGGCGCTCGCCACGACCGCGCCGACGCTGGAGCAGGCGCGTGCGCGGCTGGCCGCGTGCGCGGAGACGGTGCCGGTGCTGGAGTGGCGCCGCGACGTCGGCGACGAAAGCTACCTCGAGGATCTCACCCGGCTCGTGGACGGCGCTGGCGACGTGTAAGGATGCGCGTGTGATCGTCGAGCGTTCTACCCACCCGCAGTTCGTCTCGAACACCTTCCTCGTTGCCGACGGCGAGGGTGGGCCGGCGTTCTTCGTCGATGCCGGTGGGCCTGTCGCGCCGCTGATCGAGGTTGCCGACCGCCTTGGCCTCGCGCCGACGCACATCCTGCTGACCCACCATCACTTCGACCACGTCAGCGACGTGCCCCTGCTGCGGGAGCGCTGGCCTGGACTGGAGGTGCTGATCAGCGCGCGTGAGCGCGAGCTGCTCGGCGAGAGCGGGGCGGAGGTCGCGACGACGGGCTCGATCGAGGCCGGTCAGGAGCATCGCTTCGGCACGCTCGCCGTAAAGGCCCTGCACACGCCGGGGCACACCGCGGGGATGCTCTCGCTGCTCGTCACGCCGGACACGGAGTCGCATGGCGCGGTGTTCACGGGCGACACGCTGTTCAAGGACTCCGTCGGTGGCGTCAAAGCCCCCGGCCACACGACCTACGCCGATCTGCGCGACTCGATCATGGGCACGTTGATGGAGCTGCCCGGCGAGACCGTGATCCATCCCGGCCACGCCGACGACACGACCGTCGCGCGAGAGTGGGAGTCCAACGCCTTCATCCGCGTCTGGCGCGGCCTCGACCCGGAGGGCGCCGAGCCCTGCACGGCGCTCGGCGAGCCAGCCACGCTGATCCTGCTCGGGGCCGACTACGACGGCGGCACGAAGGCCTGGATTCGCTGGCCGGACGGCTCGGACGACATCGTTCCGGGCTCCAAAGTGGAGCGCCCGAGCTGACCGCCGCCCGCGGCCGGCCGCCGACAGCGCCGGTCGCCTCCTAGCATTGCAGCTGATGGCGCGCGAGAACGAAAAGATCCCGACCTCGCGCGTGCGCCGCACGGCCACCGTCGCGACGCTCGCCGCCAGCGAGGCGGTCAAGCAGTTCGGCACCCGCGCCGCGAACATGACCCGCGACGAGGCGGCCTCCGAAGAGGCGATGGCGCGCCGCCAGCTCGAGACCGCCAAGCAGATCGTGGCCGTGCTGGGCACGATGAAGGGCGCCGCCATGAAGCTCGGGCAGGTGATGTCGTTCCTCGACGTCGGGCTCGTCGCCGAGGAGCATCGCGACGAGTTCCAGCGTGAGCTGGCGAAGCTGCGCGACGCGGCGCCGACCGTGTCCTTCAAGCAGATGCGGCGCGTGATCGAGGACGACCTCGAAGAGCCGATCGATGAGCTGTTCAGCGAGTTCGAGGAGGAGCCGATCGCCGCCGCTTCGATCGGCCAGGTATACCGCGCGCGTCTGGCCGGTGACGGCCGCGACGTCGCCGTCAAGGTTCAATATCCGGGCGTCGCGAGCGCCGTGCGCGCCGACATGCAGAACCTCGACATGATCATGCGGCTGCTCAAGCGCATGACGCCCGGCCTCGATGTGAAGGCAGTCGCGGAGGAGATTCGCGAGCGCATCCAGGAGGAGCTCGACTACGAGCTGGAGGCGCAAAACCAGCGCTCGCTCGCACGCATCTTCGCCGGCCACCCGTTCATCGTCGTGCCGGACGTCATTCCCGCGCTCTCACGGGAGCGTGTGCTGGTCAGCGAGTTCGTCAGCGGCACCGGCTTCGAGCAGCTCAAGGAGGCGCCGCAGGCCGAGCGCGACCGCATCGGCGAGATCGTGTTCCGCTTCTTCCTCGGCTGCCTGTATCGCCACCGCCAGTTCTCCGGCGATCCCCACCCCGGGAACTTCATGCTGCTCGACGACGGACGGGTCGCGTTCCTCGACTTCGGCCTCTTCAAGCGCATGGAGGCGCCGGCGGTCGAGCTGGAGCTGGCCTGCCAGCGGGCCGTCGCGGAGGGCGACGCGGCCACGCTGCATCGCCTGTTGGGCGAGTCTGGTTTCCTGCCCGAGCCCGAGCGCGTCGACCCGGAGGTCCTGTTGGCGTTCGTCAAGGACGCCATCTGGTGGTACACGACCGCCGACGAAGCGGTCGAGCTGACGCCCGAGATCGCGACGCAAGTGATGATCGAAAGCTCCGACCCGCGTTCCAGCCACTTTCGCGAGATGCGCCACCAGGCGATGCGTCCCGAGCACCTCTTTGGACGGCGGATGGAGATGTTGACGCTCGCCGTGCTGTCGCAGCTGCGCGCGACAGCCAATTGGCATCGCATCGCGCGCGAGTGGATGTACGGGGACGAGCCCGTGACCGAGCTGGGTCGCCAGGAGGCCGATTTCTACGGTCGCACTGGCGTCGCCGGCAGCCGCTGAGGGCCGCTTCGGCGCGAAGAAACATTCAGTTTTCGGAGCTTCGCGCCGATATTTCGGCTGTAGCCACACCCGCGGCGTCGGGCCGGGGCTGTCAGAAGATGGCTTGAAGGGTATTAATCAGCGTGATTTGCGGGTATAGATGATTCGTGGACAGGACTTCCACGACACGAAAGTTGGCGAGGGGCCAGCGATGAGAGCACTGAGCCTTCAGCCGGATTCGGGCCGCGAAAGCGACTCCAGCTTCCTGGAGCTGGAACTCGAACGCAACGCCTACGCACCCGGCACGGCGCGTGCCGCGGTCTCCGAACGCCTGGAGGAGCACGGAATCGAGGGCGCCGTCGGGCAGACGGTCGTGCTGCTGGTGTCAGAGGTCGTCAGCAACGCCGTGCGCCATTCGATGGCGCCGTCCGAGCGTTCGATCGAACTCGCGGCGACGGTGACGCGCGACTGGGTGCGCGTCGCGGTCAGTGACGGCGGCCGCGGATTCGTGCCTCGCCGGCGCGACCCCACCCGCCTGAGCGACGGCTATGGCCTGTTCCTGCTCGAAAAAACCGCCAGCCGCTGGGGCGTCGAGGACGCCGGCGGTACGACCGTCTGGTTCGAGCTGCCGCGCTAGCCGCGCCGCGTCGCGCTCAGCTCTCAGAGAACCTGGATCTGAAACAGGCTGGTCGTGCCCGGGCGCCCGGAGGGCAGCCCGGCGGTGATGCCGACGCGTTGACCGCGACGGCACCAGCCCAGCTCCACGACCCGTCGCGCGGCATCGGCGATCAGCGCCTCGGTCGTCTCGTGGCGCGGGATCGAAGCCGCCTCGACGCCCCACATCAAGCCGCAGCGCCGCACCGTCTCGCGCCCCGGCGACAGCGCGTAGATCGGCACCGTCGGGCGATGGGCCGAGACGAGCCGCGCGGAGCGGCCCGAGAGCGTCGGTATCACCAGTGCGTCGAGGCGCAGCTCGCGCGCGGCGTCGCAGAGGTTGTGAGCGATCGTGTAGGCGGGGTCGGAGTCGGTGCGGCGCACGCGCGACTGGTTCCAGCGCTCGTAGGGAGCGATCGACTCGGCCTGTTCGGCGACGGCGGCCATCATCGCGACGGCCTCGATCGGGTAGCCGCCGATGGCGGTCTCCTGCGAGAGCATCACGGCGTCGGTGCCGTCGAGGATCGCGTTCGCCACGTCGGCGACCTCGGCGCGCGTCGGGCGCGAAGAGTTGACCATCGAGTCGAGCATCTGCGTGGCGGTGATCGAAGGTCGCGCGGCGAGCCCCGCGAGGTCGAGCAGCTGCTTCTGCACGACCGGCACCTGGGCGATCGGCAGCTCGATGCCGAGATCGCCGCGTGCGACCATCACGCAGTCGGCGGCCTTGACGATCTCCTGCGCGCACTCGACGGCCTGCGGCTTCTCGATCTTGGCGATCAGCGGCAGACGCGTGTGCTCGCGCACGGCCTCGACGTCCTGCGGGGAGCGCACGAACGACAACGCGACCATGTCAACGCCGATCGACTCGCCGTGGCTGAGGAGCTGGAGGTCCTCCTCCGGCACGGCCGGCAGCGTGTCGAGCGGCCCCGGGATGTTCAGGCCTTGCCGCGAGGCGACGGCGCCGCCGACCTCGATCTCGGCGTCGACCTCGCACTCGGCCGCGCGCACCGCGACCACACGCAACCGCACCGAGCCGTCCGCCAGGTAGAAGATCGATCCCTCTTCGACCGCGTCCGGCAATCCGCTCCAGGACACGCTCATGTGCTTGGCGTCGCCTTCCCGATCGCTCGCGCCCTCCGCGCACAGCAGCGTCAGCCGCTCACCGGCTGTGAGCTCCACGACGCCGCCCCGGAGCGGTCCGATGCGCAGCTTGGGGCCCGGCAGGTCCTGCAGGATCGCGACCGGCCGGCCAGCGCGACCGGCCGCGTCGCGCACGCGACGGACGGTCTGGGCGTGCTCTTCCAGCGTGCCGTGGGAGTAGTTGAGCCGGGCCACGTCCATGCCGGCCTCGACGAGCCGCACGAGCGTCTCCGGCTCACGCGAGGCGGGGCCGATGGTGGCGACGATCTTCGTCCTGCGCATTCGCCCACCGTAGCGAGGCCCGAGGCGAATCGACCATCTACATTTGTGAACATGCTCCAACCGACGCGCCCGTTGCCCCTTATCGGCGGCAACGCCCGCATCGCCCACTTCGGCGGTAGCTTCGAGTCGGCTCGGATCCTGGCCGTCGACGAGCAAGGGCGGTTGCTCGAGGTCGAAGGCGAGTCGGGCGAGCTCTACGAGTTCGAGCTGCACCCCGCGACGGCTCAGTTCCTGCCGCGCGGGGAGCGCCACGGACCGCGCCTGGAGCTATTGGCGTGAGCGCCTCGCGCGTCGCCCTGGCCGAGGACCTGCCGGCGCTGGGCGACTGTCTGGCGAGCGCCTTCTTCGACGACCCGCTGTGGGGTCCCTGGAGCTTCCCCGACCCCGCGTCCAGGAGCGAGCCGCTGGGTCGGCTGATGGGCTTTTGGGCTGATGTGGCGGTGCCTCACGGCTGGGTGCGCATGGACGCCGACGCGCGCACGGTCGCCGTCTGGATCCCGCCCGGCGTGGCCGAGATGACGCCCGAGCAGGAAGCGCGCTTCGAGGCTTTGACTGGCGAGTTGTTCGGCGGCCCACGGGAGCCCGAGCTGAGAGCATTGTTCGAGCTGTTCGAGCGCCACCACCCGCCCGAGCCATGTTTCTACCTGAGCCTCTGGGGCACGCATCGCGACCACGTCGGCCACGGCCTCGGCACGGCGCTGCTGCGCGAATGCCTAGAGCTGATCGACGCTGCCGGCGAGCCCGCCTACCTGGAGTCGACCAACCCGGTCAACGTCGAGCGCTACGAAGCGCTCGGGTTCGTCCGCCGCGACTCCTTCGCCCGTCCGGGTGGGCCGCCGGTCACGACGATGTGGCGCGAGCCGCCAGTGGTCTCCTAGCCGCTAAGGCGTCTCGAGGTCGGGGAAGTGCTCGGCGCAGTGGCGGCGCAGCGTCTCGCGTACCCAGCGGCGCTCGTCGGCATTGGCGACGCGAAAGCGCGCCAACAGCTCCCCCTGGCCTTCCGTCGGCACGCCGGCGATCGTCCAGCGCACCGCCAGGCGCTCGAACAGCACCTCCAGCGCGCGCTGCCAGGCGTCCTCACGCGATAGCGGGGAGCCCGCGCCCGCCTGCTCCAGCGCGCGGCGTGAGCCGATCTTCAGCGCGCCACGCAGGGTGAGGACGTTGCCCTCGTCGTCGCTGTAGTCGCTGTCCGGCGCCGTCAATCGCGAGAGGCCCGCGAGCTTCTCCTGCCGGCGCCCGCGCTTGCCCACGCGTCAGCTCTCGGCGGCCCGTTCGAGCTGGCCGCGTACGTCGCCCGTGAGCGGCTTGGCGTGACCCGGCCATGCCGCCGCGGGCTCCAGGGCGGCGAGCTTGCGGATGCTGGCGCGCGCCTGCTCGGTGTCGTAGTTGTAGAGGGCCATGGGCAGGTGCGGCTCGCTGTCGCGGCCGAACCCGTCGAGCGTGTAGAAGCAGTCGCTCACGAGTGCCAGCCGGTCGGACTCGCGCCACAGGCCGATCTGGCCCGGAGCGTGTCCCGGCAACCCGATCACCTTGAAGCCCGCGATCTCGTCCCCCTCGGAGACCGTCCCGGCGATCTTGACCGGCCCGCCGTCCCAGGCGTAGTGGTGGAGAAGTTTGTGGATGGGACGCTGCCAGAAGGGCAGGGCCGCCAGTCCCTCGGGCCAATAGCGCCAGCCGCCGCTGCCCTCGGCGTCCTCGACCTCGTCGGGGTGGCAGTACACGGGCGCGCCCAAACCTGGAGCGCTGCCGCGATGATCGGTGTGGCCGTGCCCGAGCACGATCCGCCGGATGCCACCGAGCCGCGCCGCCGCCGTGGCGAGCGAGCGGGTCATCGTGCGGGCGCCCGCGTCGAACAGCGTCACGCCGCCCTCGTCCTCAAGCAGGTAGACGTTGCAGCGGGCCGGCTGCCCCTGCACGACCCAAACGCCGGCGGCGACCATCTCCGCCTTCGACGCGCCCAGGCTCGCGAGCCGCGTGCGGACGTTGAAGACGCCGGTCATACGCTGTTCGGCGACCGAGTTCTGGGCCGGCATCATGCCGACCTGGCGGGCGAAGGTCATGCTGTCGGTGAAGGCGTCGTTGTGCTGGATCAGCCCGTCTTTGACGGTCATCAAGTCGAAGCCTTCGATCTCGATCGTGGAACCCGTCGGCGCCACCCCGCCGAAGCTGGATGGGCCGGCGAAGGTGCCCGTCAGGCGCCAGTGCACGCCGCAGCGATCGCCCTCGGAGGTGGTCGAGACGACCTCCATGTTCAGGTCGGGCACGGCCGCGATCAGCTCGCCGATGAACTCGCGCACGCCTTCCGGCGCGCGCACGTCGGCGCGGCCGCGCACGTTGTCGCGACCGCCCTCGGCCCACAGCGCGACGGCCGTGTCGAGGTCGCGCGCGTCGATCGCGGCGAAGTAGCGGCGGGCGATCGTCTCGGCCTTGGCGCCGGAGATCCGTTTCCGGGAAGCCGCGATCTGCTGCATGTTCGCGGCGACCTCATGCACCTTCGTGCTCGCGTCACTCTCGGGCTCGCGCTCGGCCATGCTTCCTCCTTTGCTGGCTAAGAGGATGCGTAGTCTAGTCTCCGCCCCGTGCCAGATGTCACGAAACGCAAGGAGCTGGGCCGTGGCGAGCGGATCATGCCGGGCGTGTACCGGCTGCGCCTGCCGCTGCCGTGGCCGGGCGTGCCGCACTGCAACGCCTGGGCGGTTCAGAGCGGCGACGGCTTCGTGCTGTTCGACACCGGTATGCACCAGCCCGACTCGCTGGCCAACCTCGAACGCGCGCTGGAGATGTGCGGGCTCGATCTGAAGGACACGAAGCTGGTCGTCTGCACGCACGCGCACACCGACCACTGCGGGCAGGCGCCGACGATCAAGCGGCTCGTGGGCTGCGAGGTGTGGATGCACCCCAAGCACGAGCTGATGAGCGCGATGGCGGAGGACCCCGACGCGGTCTTCGAGCGGCGCCTGGAGGTAGCGCGCCAGAGCGGCGTGCCGGCCGAGCCGCTGCGGCGCTACGCCGAGCAGCGCGAAAAGAGCTCGCAGGGGACCGGGCTCGACGGCGTCGTCGAACCGGACCGCGACCTGCTCGCGGGCATGACGGTCGCCACGGACCTCGGCGAGTGGACCGTCTACGAGACACCGGGGCACGCCCCGTCGCACGTGTGCCTGTTCCAGCCCGAGCGGCGCCTGCTGATCTCCGGCGATCACCTGCTCGGGCGCATCTCGCTGTACTTCGAGTACGGCTACTCCCCCGACCCGGTGGGCGAGTTCCTGCACTCGCTCGACGTCGTGCAACGGCTCGGCGCCCGCCTGTGCCTACCCGGGCACGGTCGTACCTTCGCCGACGTGCACGCCCACATCGAAGGCAACCGCAAGCTCGTCTCCGAACGGCTTCAGAGCGTGCAGGCGGCGCTGGCGCCGGGCGAGCAGCTGACGGCCTTCGAGATCGTCCCGCACGTGTTCGGCGACGCGCTGTCCGCCGGCAACGCGCACTGGCTCCTGTCCAAGACGCTCGGCTACCTGACGCATCTCCACGAGGAGGGGAAGGTCAGGCGCATCGCGGGCGAGACGGAGCGCTGGAGCACGGCATAATCAGTCGATGCGAATCGACGAGATCCTCAGCGCCGACGGCCCGTCCTTCTCGTTCGAGTTCTTCCCCCCGAAAACGCCAGTCGGGGAGCAGAACCTGGCCGACGCGCTGGTCGAGCTGCGCAAGTTCGAGCCCACGTTCGTGTCGGTCACGTATGGCGCCGGCGGCTCGACGCGCGACAAGACGATCGAGATCGTCAAGTCGCTGAACGACGACCACGGCCTGGAGGCGATGGCCCACTTCACGTGCGTCGGCGCGACCGTGCCCGAACTGCGCACCACGCTCGACGAGATGGCCGCTGCCGGCATCGACAACGTGCTCGCACTGCGCGGCGACCCACCCGCCGGGCAGGACTTCTGGACCAAGACCGAGGGCGGGCTGGAGTACTCGCGTGAGCTCGTCGAGATGATCGCGGCCGACTATCCGTTCGCGATCGGGGCCGCGTGCTTCCCGGAGACACACGTCCATGCCACGAGCGCCGAGGACGATCTCGAGCACCTGGCCGAGAAGGTCGACGCCGGCGTCGACTTCCTGATCACCAACCTGTTCTTCGACAACGCCTGCTACTTCGACTTCCTCGGGCGCGCCCGCGCCGCCGGGATCACGGTGCCGATCCTGCCGGGCATCATGCCGATCACCGGCGTCGGGCAGATCGAGCGCATGGCGCAGAAGTGCGGCGCGTCCATTCCGCCGCTGCTCGCGGAGGAGTTGCGCGCGCGCGGCGAGGACGCCGAGGCGGTGCTCGACCTCGGCGTCGCCTACGCGACGCTGCAGTGCGCCGAGCTATTGGCTGCCGGTGCGCCTGGCATCCACTTCTACACGCTCAACCGCTCGCCGGCGACGCGCGCGATCCTGAGCGCGCTGAAGCTGGCGCGACCCTGGGAGAAGGCCGTCTACCCGGGCTCTATCTCGAGTCCCTCGGCGACGCGCGGCGAGCCGTCGGCGGCCTCGTAGCGGACGTCGACCGAGTCGTTCTGGCGGTAGGTGCCGACGCCCCAGGCGCCCAGCAGCCAGCGCCAGCCGCTGATCTTGTCCTTGCGCAGCTCGCGCTCGAATACGAGCGCGCCTTCCAGTACCTGGTAGTCGGCGCCGTGGTTCTGGCGGACGCCGTTGACGTAGACCTCGTACGGGCCGCGGATCTCGCGCGGCAGCCGCACGGTGGACTTCACTGGCGCACCGGATGGCCTTCGGCCAGCTGGCGCGCGTGTTCGCGCTCGACGATCGCGACCAGCGCCGCGGGGTCGCTGACTAGCTGCAGCAGGTCCATGTCGTGCGGATCGATGCGCTCGTCGGCCAGCGGATGCTCGCGTAGCCAGTCGAGCAGGCCGTCCCACTCGCCGTCGCCGACCAGGATCACCGGCGTGTGACGGATCGTCTGGGTCTGGATCAGCGTCAAAACTTCAAACATCTCGTCGAGCGTCCCAAAACCCCCGGGGCAGACGACGAAGGCGCTCGCGTAGCGCACGAACATCACCTTGCGCGCGAAGAAGTGGTTGAAGTTCATGCCGATGTCCAGGTACGGGTTGAGGTCCTGCTCCATCGGCAGTTCGATGCCGCAGCCGATCGACAGCGCGCCCGCGTCGCGCGCGCCGCGGTTGGCCGCCTCCATCAGCCCCGGGCCGCCGCCGGTGATGACGGCGAAGCCGGCTTCGCCGAGCGCGACGCCGATGCCGCGCGCGAGCGCGTAGTAGGGATGGTCCTCGGGGGTACGAGCCGAGCCGAACACGGTCACCGCGCGGCCGACCTCCGCCAACGCTTCGAAGCCCTCGGTGAACTCAGCGGCGATGTCGAGCACGCGCCCGGCATCGGCCGCCCGCACGCGCTCGCGCTCCGTCTCCAGGAACACCAGCAGCTCCTCGTCGCGCGTCGGCATACCGTCCGCCGTCTCCTGCTGCGTCTCGTCGCTCACCTGTCAAGCGTATGCGCTGCGGCGGGTGACGAGCCCCGCCGCGCCGGCGCCTAAGCTGCGCGGACGCAATGACGGATCAGTCGCCGCGCAACAACGACGGAGATATCTCCTACACGGTCCGCCGCTCAAGTCGAGCGCGCCGCATCCGCGTCAACGTCCACGCCCACAGCGGCGTTGAGGTGGTGCTGCCGGCGCGTGCACCCGAACGCGCCGCGGCGGCCGCGATCAGCGAGCTGCGGCCGTGGATCGAGCGGCGTCTGGCCGAGGCGCGCGCGACGCTGGAGAGCATCGCCGGGCGCGAAGGGATGGTGCCCTATCTGGACAGCTCGCTGGAGCTGGTGGCCGAGCCGGGGCGCACGCGCGTACACCGCGAAGGCGCGCGGCTGCTCGTGCCAGCCGGTGAGCATCGTCCGGCCCTGGAGCGCTTCTACCGCCGCCGCGCGCGGGTCGAGATCGCGCCGCGCCTCGACCGCGCGACCGCGCTCACCGGTCACCCCTACAGCGGGCTCGACATCCGCGGGCAGCGCACGCGCTGGGCCTCCTGCTCGGCCGGCGGGCGTATGAGCTTCAACTGGCGCCTGTTGCTGGCCCCTTCTCGAGTGCTCGAATACGTCGTCTGGCATGAGGTCTGCCACCTGGAGGTGCTCGACCACTCACAGCGCTTCTGGAGCCTCTTGGAGAGCCGCTGGCCCGGCTACCGCGAGGACCGCCGCTGGCTCAGCGAGCACGGCGCGACGCTTGTTCTGTAGCTAGGAAAGCAGCCGCCCCAGCTCCTCGACGAACGCGACCTGCGCCGGCAGCAGCTTGCGCTTGGCTGTCGACGCGTCGAACCACGCCGCGCGGTCGATCTCGGGGAAGCTCTCCCGACGGCCCGAGCGTGGCGGCCATTCCATCTCGAAGCTGTTGCTCTGGACCGAGTCCGCGTCGAGGTCGCCCTGCAGCGCCCACGCCACGACCAGCTTGCCGGTGGATTGGCGGACTTCGCCGAGCGCCAGCGGCTCTCCATCGGGCGGTGGGGAGCCGGTCTCCTCCTCGAACTCGCGCCGCGCGGCGCTGAGAGCGTCCTCATCCTCGGGCGCGTACTCGCCCTTGAAGATGCCCCATGCGCCGTCGTCCTTCTTGGCCCAGAACGGGCCGCCCAGGTGCCCGAGCAGGACTTCGAGCCCATCCTCGGGGAGGCGGTAGAGCAGGATGCCGGCGCTGCGCGCGGGCACGAAGAACGCGGCGCCGCTAGCCGCGCTGAGAGATCGGCACGTAGTCGACGTCGCGCGCGCCGGTGTAGATCTGGCGCGGACGGGCGATCTTCTGCTCTGAGTCCTCGACCATCTCCAGCCATTGGGCGATCCAGCCGCTCGTGCGCCCGATCGCGAACATCACGGGGAACATCGCGACCGGCAGGCCGAGCGCCTCGTAGATCAGGCCCGAGTAGAAGTCCACGTTCGGGTACAGCTTGCGCGAGGTGAAGTAGTCGTCGTCCAGCGCGCGCTTCTCCAGCTCGGTCGCGACCTCCAGCAGCGGGCTCTTGCCGCGCACCTCGAACACATCGTCGAGGTGCTTGCGGATGATTCGCGCGCGCGGATCGTAGTTCTTGTAGACGCGGTGGCCGAAGCCCATCAGCCGCTCCTTGCCGTCCTTCACGCCTTCGAGGAAGCCGGGGATGTTCTCGACCTTCTCGATCCGTTTGAGCATCCGCAGCGCGGCCTCGTTGGCGCCGCCGTGCAGCGGGCCGTAGAGCGCGGCCACGCCGGCGGCGACGGCCGAATAGGGGTCGACCTCGGTCGAGCCGACCGCCCGCACGGCGCTCGTGGAGGCGTTCTGTTCATGGTCGGCGTGGAGGATGAACAGCACATCCAGGGCACGCTCCAGACGAGGATCGGGCTCGTACTTGAGCTCGGTCATCTTGTACATCATGCCGAGGAAATTGCCGGCGTAGGCGAGATCGTTGTCGGGGTAGACGTAGGGCTGGCCCATGTTGTGGCGGAAGGCGAACGCCGCCAGCGTCGGCATCTTGGCGAGCAGCCGGATGATCTGACTCATGCGGATCTGCTCGTCGTGGATGTGGTTCGCGTCCGGGTAGAAGGTCGACAGCGCGCCGACCGAGGCGACCAGCATTCCCATCGGGTTCGCGTCGTAGCGGAAGCCCTGCATGAAGTCCTTGACGTTCTCGTGCACGAACGTGTGGACGGTGATCTCGCCGATCCACTCGTCGAGCTGGGCCTGCGTTGGCAGCGCGCCGTTGATCAGCAGGTAGGCGACCTCCAGATAGGTCGAGTGCTCGCACAGCTGCTCGATCGGATAGCCACGGTGCTGCAGGATGCCCGCCTCGCCGTCGATGTAGGTGATCGAGCTGCGCGTGGAGGCGGTGTTCATGTAGGCCGGGTCGTAGACCATCAGGCCGAAGTCGTCGTCGTCGACCTTGATCTGGCGCATGTCCATCCCGCGCACCGTGCCGTCCTCGATAGGCAGCTCGTAGCTGCGTCCGGTGCGGTTGTCGGTGATCGTGAGGCTGTCCGAGGAGCTTCCGTTCGCCGATGCCGGCGCTCCAGTCGCGTTCGCGACGGTACCAGCCGTGGTCTCGGTGCTCATCTCCCTCTCCTATTCGCCGGTTGCGATGGTCTACCTTCGATTATGCGCATACGCTCGCGCGATCCCGCCGCTGGCGTTCGGATCGGATCACACACGCGGCAGTCGCCGCCGAGCGACGACGGTGCGCACGCGCGGTGGCGCGGGGAGCGCGGGCTCGCCGTGGGGTCCGCGGCGCGGTCCTCGCGGCAGTCGCGTGCGCGGGTGATGGGGGTGACGCGGACGCTGTCCCGGACCGACGCCGCCGTCCCCGCTGCCCGCGGGCTCGGGCGTTTCGCGCACGGCCCAGCGCACGATCAGGAAGAGGCCCACGATCGGGATCTTCAGGAACACCATCAGCCAGAGGAAAGTCCAGATGTCCACCGCTGTCGATCATACCCCCCGCCGAACGACGGCAAGCGGCTCTCGCTCAGCCGCGCAGGGCGAGCGGCGCGCCGCTGAACTGCGTCATCGCGTGCAGTTCTGAGATGCGTGCCACGATCTCGCGGCCGCTGAGGCGGCTGACGCGCTCGGTGCCGAACTCCTCGACGTTGAACGAGGCGAGCACGGCCGCGTGGGCCATCGCGCGGCGCAGCAGGTCGTCGTCGATCTCTTCGCCCGGATGCGCGGCGATGTAGCCGACGAGGCCACCGGCGAACGTGTCGCCGGCTCCGGTCGGGTCGACGACGTTCTCCAGCGGGTAGGCGGGCAGTGCGAAGAAGGCCTCCCTGGTGACGAGCGCGGCGCCGTACTCGCCCTGCTTGGCGACGATCACGCTCGGCGGGCGCAACCCTCCGTCGCTGCCCTGCTCGCCCCAGCTGAGCACCTCTCTGGCGGCCGCGACGAGGTTCGGCTTGCCGGTCAGCTGGCGCAGCTCGGCGTCGTTGAGGATCAGGCAGTCGACGCCGCGGATCGCCGCCAGGAGGGAGTCGCGGGCGATGTCGATCCACAGGTTCATCGAGTCCAGCGCCACGAAGCGGGCGTCCGGCATCTGTGCGCGCACCCGGCTCTGCAGGTCGGGCTGGATGTTGGCCAGGAACAGCACGTCGCTGGCCCGCGAAGCCTCCGACAGCTTGGGCTCGAAGCCCTCGAACACGCCCAACTGGGTGTCGATCGTCTCGCGCGTGTTCAGGTCCCAGCCGTACTCGCCGTGCCAGAAGAACGTCTTGCCGCCGGCGACGCGCTCGATGTCGGTCGTGTTGACGCCACGCGCGCGCAGCACCTCTAGCTGCTCCTCGCCGAAGTCCTCGCCGACCGGGCCGACGACGTGGACGGTGTCGAAGAACGAGGCCGCGAGCGCGAAGTGGACGGCCGCGCCGCCGAGCATTCGCTGGCGTTCGCCGAACGGCGTCTTGACGGTGTCATAGGCGATCGAGCCGACAACGGTGATGGGCATGGGCGGGCACCTTAGATGATTGAGTAGCCTCGCCCCGTGCGCGCGATCCAGATGCGGGAGTTCGGTGGCCCCGAGGTGCTGGAGCTGACCGAGCTGCCGACCCCGGAGCCGGGGCCCGACCAGGTGCTGATCGAGGTCAGTCGCGCCGGGTTGAACTTCGCCGACGTGCACACCCGCACCAACTCCTACGTGCAGAAGGCCAGCTTGCCGCTCGTCCCAGGTGGGGAGGTCGCGGGCACGATCGCCGGCACGGGCGAGCGCGTCGTGGCGCTCACCGGGAGCGGTGGCTACGCGGAATACGCGCTGGCCCAGCGCGACCGTGTGTTCGCGGTCCCCGACGAGGTCGACGACGGCACCGCGCTGGCGCTGCTCGTGCAGGGCACGACCGCCTGGCACCTCTATCGCACCGCGGCCCGTGTCGGCGAGGGCGAGAGCGTCGTGGTCGGTGGTGCGAGCGGCGGCGTCGGCTCGCTCGCCGTGCAGCTCGGCCACCCGCTCGGCGCCGGCACGGTGATCGCCACCGCCTCCAGCGAGGAGAAGCGTGCGCTGACGCTCGAGCTGGGCGCCGATCATGCCCTCGACCCCGCCGCCGAGGGCTTGACGGAGCGCCTGGAAGAGGCCAACGGCGGGCGCCCCGTGGACGTCGTGTTCGAGATGTCCGGGGGCGCGGTATTCGACGCCTCCTACCGGGCGCTCGCGCACTTCGGGCGTCTGGTCGTGTGTGGCATCGCCAGCAGCGAGCCGAACGAGGTCCGCAGCGGCTCGCTGCTCAGGCATTCCCGCTCGGTGGTGGGCTTTTACCTGTTCCATTGCCTGGAGCGGCCTGGCATGTTCGCGGCCGCGCTCGACGACCTGTTCGCGCGGGTCAAGCAAGGGTCACTGCGCGCGGTGGTCGGAGACACATACCCTCTAGAGCAGGCTGCGCAGGCGCAGGTCGACCTGCGAGGGCGGCGGACCACGGGAAAGCTGTTGCTCGACCCATCCGCCTAAGCTGACTTTTCCAGACATGCCAAAGACATTCGAAGACCTCGGGCTGTCCGAGTCCACGCTCCGCGCGCTGCGCGACGTGGGCTACGAGTCGCCGAGCCCGATCCAGGAGCAGGCGATCCCCTCGCTGCTGGAGGGTCGCGACGTGATCGGCCAGGCGCAGACCGGCACCGGCAAGACGGCCGCCTTCGGGCTGCCGATCATGGAGTACATCGACTCGTCCGAGCAGACGGTGCAGGCGCTGATCCTGACGCCGACGCGCGAGCTGTGTATTCAGGTGACCCAGGCGCTTCGTACATATGGCGCGCACGGTGGGATCGACGTGGTGGCCGTCTTCGGCGGCGCTCCGATCCGCACGCAACAAGCTCAGCTGAGGGCTGGTGGGCATGTCGTGGTGGGCACCGTGGGCCGCGTGCTGGACCTCATCTCGCGCCACTCGCTGATGCTCACCGACTGCCGCTTCGTGGTGCTCGACGAGGCTGATGAGATGCTCGACCTGGGCTTCCTGGAGGACGTCGAGAAGATCCTCTCGCTCACCCCTTCGAGCCGCCAGACGGCGCTGTTCAGTGCCACGATGCCGCCGCCGATTCGCAAACTGGCCGATCGCTACATGTACGACCCGGCGATCATCCAGGTCGAGGCCGCCACGTTGACGATCGACACTGTGGCCCAGTTCCAGCTGCCCGTCGAGACCAAGCACAAGCCAGAGATGCTGGTCGAGGTGCTGCGCGCCGAGAAGCCCGACCAGGCGATCGTGTTCGTGCGCACGAAGGTGCGCTGCGACCAGCTCTACCGCACTCTGCGCGACCGCGGCATGAACGTACGTGCGCTGCACGGCGACATGAGCCAGGGCTCGCGCGACGGCGTGATGCTGGCCTTCAAGGGCGGCCGCGTGCCGATCCTCGTCGCGACCGACGTGGCCGCACGAGGCCTGGACATCTCGACCGTCACGCACGTCGTCAACTACGACGTCCCAACCAGCCCCGACACCTACGTCCACCGCATCGGGCGGACCGGACGTGTCGGACGCTCGGGTCGGGCGATCACGTTCGTGGAGGCTCGCCAGCAGCGCGAGCTGGAGGCGATCGAACGCCACATCGGCACCGAGGTGACGCGCTGGGAGAAGGGCGCCGAGGCGCCGCCGACCCCGGTACGCGAGCGCCCGCGACGGCATTCCAAGCCGCGCATTTCCCGTCGCGACGAGGAGGAGCCCTACGTCAAGCTGGTGCTCGGCGCGGGCCAGGCGGCTGGTGTTGCCGTGGCCGACATCGTCGCCGCCGTCACTTCGACGACCGGCCTCGATGGCGAGGCGGTGCGGGACGTGATGGTGCTCGATCGCTTCTCGTTCCTGGCGGTGCCCGCATCCGAGGCAGATCGTGTCGTGTCGGAGATGGCGGGCAAGTCCCTGCACGGGTTCGAGCTGGAGCTCGAGCGCGTGCGCGGCCAGTAGGCCACACGAGCCGCGGCTACTAGGCTGCCAGGCGGCACACCCTCACCAACCCACGAAAGGCGAGCCCAACCCATGAAAGCCACGATGCAGACCACCGAAGGGCCGATCGTGTTCGAGCTGTTCGAGGCGGACGCGCCGAAGACCGTCGAGAACTTCACCAAGCTCACAGGCGAAGGCTTCTACGACGGGCTGACCTTCCACCGCGTGATCAAGGACTTCATGATCCAGGGCGGCTGCCCGCAGGGCACCGGCACCGGCGGCCCGGGCTACACGTTCGAGGACGAGTTCAACCAGCACAAGATCGTGCGCGGCGCGCTGGCGATGGCCAACGCCGGCCCGAACACGAACGGCTCGCAGTTCTTCATCGTCACGGCCGAGGCCTGTCCGTGGCTCGACGGCAAGCACACCGTCTTCGGCCAGGTGCAGGAGGGCATGGACGTGGTCGACAAGCTGGAGGGCGTCTCGACCGATGGCGGCGACCGCCCGGTCGAGCCGATCGGCATCAGCTCGATCGAGCTGGCTGAGTAGCCAGTCCGCCGCTCCCTTCGCTGACGCGGAGTAATCTTCTTCGTACGAGCGAACGAGCAGGGGAGCGTTAGAAGATGGCCACCGCCGAGCAGCAGCTTGAAGAGGCGCCAAGCGCCGCCGTCGCAGCAGACGACGGGGGCATTCCCGTCGAGAACCCCGCCACCGGCGAGATCGTCGCCACGGTGCCCGATCTCAGCGCGGCCCAAGTCGCCGAGATGGCGGCTCGCGGACGCGCGGCCCAGCCGGAGTGGGAGGCCTATGGCTTCGAGGGCCGCGCGCGCATCCTGCTGCGCGCACAGAAGTGGGTGATGGACAACGCCGACCGGATCGTCGCGACGATCTGCTCGGAGACGGGCAAGACCTTCGAGGACGCCGAGCTGGCTGAGATCGGCTACGCCGGCAACGCGTTCGGCTTCTGGGCCAAGGAGGCCGGCAACTACCTCGCCGACGAGCGCGTCAAGTCGAGCCAGGTGCTGGTCAAGGGCAAGAAGCTGATCCTGCGCTACCGCCCGCTCGGCCTGATCGGCGTGATCGGTCCGTGGAACTACCCGCTCACGAACTCGTTCGGCGACTGCATCCCCGCGCTCGCGGCCGGCAACTCGGTGATCCTCAAGCCGTCCGAGGTGACGCCCCTGACCTCGCTCCTGATGGCCGAAGGGCTGCTCGAGTGCGGCCTACCCGAGAACGTGCTGCAGATCGCGACCGGTCGCGGCGGCACCGGCGCGGCGCTGATCGAGCACGTCGACATGATCATGTTCACCGGCTCCACCAAGACCGGCACGAAGGTCGCCGAGACCGCCGCCCGAAGGCTGATCCCGGCCTCGCTGGAGCTGGGCGGCAAGGACCCGATGATCGTGCTGTCCGACGCCGACGTCGAGCGTGCGGCGAACTTCGCCACGTACTACTCGATGCAGAACGCCGGCCAGACCTGCATCTCGATCGAGCGCGTGTACGTCGAGGAGCCGGTCTACGACGAGTTCGTGTCCAAAGTGGCCGAGAAAGTCGGCGCGCTGCGCGTCGGGCAGCCCAGCGGCCCCGGCTCGGTCGAGGTCGGCGCGATCACCTTCCCGCCGCAGCTGGAGACGATCAAGGACCACGTCGAGGACGCGCGCCAGAAGGGCGCCCGCATCCTCACCGGCGGCAAAGAGGCCCCCGGCGCCGGGCGCTTCTACGAGCCGACCGTGCTGGTCGACGTCGACCACACGATGAAGTGCATGACCGAGGAGACCTTCGGCCCGACGCTGCCGATCATGAAGGTGCGCGACGCCGACGAGGCCGTGCGACTGGCCAACGACTCTCCCTACGGGCTGGGCGCGTCGGTCTTCAGCCGCGACACGCAACGCGGCGAGGCCGTCGCCCGGCGGATCGAATCGGGCGCCGCCAACGTCAACGACGCGATGATCAACTACACGGTGCTGGAGCTGCCGATGGGCGGGGCCAAGTCCTCCGGCCTCGGCTCGCGCCACGGCGCCGGCGGCATCCGCAAGTACTGCTCGCAGCAGGCGATCGTCGTGACGCCGAAACTGGCCATGAAGAAGGAAGTCTTCATGTACCCATACAAGAGCCGCACCTCGCGGATGCTCGCGGCGATGTTCAAGTTCATGTACGGGCGCGGCAACCGCGACTGAGCTACGGGCCTCAGTCGGCGCAGCCTGCGCGCTTACGACTGAGGAGCAGAAACAATTAAAAGAGAAAACGCGCGCGGTCGTGGCGCCGACGCTTACTCGCTCAGCGCGACGCCCAGCAGCGCTTCGAGCTCCGGGATCGACTTCTCGGCGCTCGTGTGATGGACGGTCGCCATGCCCATCTCCTGCGCGGGGGTGAGGTTGAAGTCCAGGTCGTCGACGTACACGCAGACATCGGGCGACACGCCCGCCCGCTCAGCGCCAAGCTCGTACATGCGCCGCGCCGGCTTGCGGATGCCCTCCTCGCCGGAGATCACGATGCCGTCGAACAGCTCGTCGAACATGTCGTGCGGGTAGCGGTGGACGCCCCACGAATTCGACACGAGTGCGGTCTTGATGCCGGCCTGGCGCGCGCGGCGCACGGCCTCGACCATCGGCACGTCGGGTTGCACACCCGCGAACAGTCCGTCGACCAGCCCGTCTGGCTCGACCTCCAGCAGCTTCGCGAAGCCCCGCTCGAAGTCGGCCTCCGAGAGCTTGCCGGTCTCGAGTTCGACCAGCAGTTCGCGCGCGGCGGGGTCGACTTTGAAACGGCCCATCAGCTTCTTCGGGTCGATCTCGGCCCGCACGCAGTAGGCGTGGAAGGACGTGAACAGGTTCGTCGTCAGCACGCCGCCCCAGTCGATCAGGAGCGCTTCGCGCTTCACGACGCCGTTGCTGTCAGATGGCGCCATTGGCCACCGCCTCCGCCTGGCTCGCCAGCTCCAGCACCCCGTCCCCGAACGTCTTCAGATAGGGGTCGTCGGTCGTGCCCGAGATCGCGCGCTTGTAGTTGCCCTCCATGAACACGACGCTCTTCCACAGCGCCAAAGTCGTGTACCAGCGGATGTCGCCCATCGAGCGGCCGCTGCGCTCTTCGTAGCGGGCGATCAGCTCGGCGCGTGTGGGGAACCCCTCGCCGCGCGTGACCGAGCCGAGATGCTGGCGGAGCCCGCCGGTTGGGTCGCCGGCCTCGCTCCACATCATGCACAGGTAGCCGAGGTCCGCCAGCGGGTCGCCGATCGTCGCCATCTCCCAATCGAGCACGGCCGCCAGGCGGGCAGGTGCTTGGGGCGCGTAGATCGTGTTGCCGAGGCGGAAGTCGCCGTGCACGATCGTCGCCGTCGGCGAGCTGGGCAGGTTCGCGCCGAGCCAGGCGCCGACGCTCTCGACGGCCTCGATCTCGCGTGTCTTGTTCAGCTCCCAGAGGCCGTTGAAGCGTCTGAGCTGGCGTTCCAGGTAGCCGGTCGGCTTGCCGAAGTCCTCCAGGCCCGCCGCCATCCAGTCGACCGAGTGGATCTCCACCAGGGCGTCGATCAGCTCCTCGGCGGTGCGACGGCGTTCGGCCGGCTCGTCGAGGTAAGCGGGCATGTCGGTGACGATCACCTCGCCCTCGACCCTCTCCATCACGTAGAAGGGCGAGCCGATCACGCTCTCGTCCGAGCCGACCGCGAGCACGTCGGGCACCCGCGCCGGGGTTGGCGCCAGCGCACGCAGCAGGCGAGCCTCGCGCAGCACGTCATGGGCGCTCGGAGGCAGCGGCGGGCGCGGAGGACGACGCAAGACGACTTCGGCGCCGTCGCGCCGGATCAAGTACGTGACGTTCGAGTGGCCCTCGCCGATCGGGCTGGCGACGATCTCGCCGTTGCCGAGGCCGTGTTCGTCGAAGAAGGCCTCCAGCGGTTCCAGTACGAGCAATGGCTGGCGGCCGTTGCGCTCGGCCTCAGCCTGGGTACGGACTATGTCGTCGGGGGCGATCGGAGTCGTCATCGCCCCGTGAAACCTACAAACACCGCAACCTACTCTGCTGCGAGGTGTCTCAAAGCTCCATGCGAAAACTCCCCGAGTTGCTGCTCATCGCTCTGTCTCTAGGCCTGCTCGCGATCTGCTTCGCGCCAACCGCAGCCTCGGCCGCACATGGTCAGGTCACTTACTTCGAGGGGGGCAACGAGCTGCTCGAACCGAACACCCGCCCGCGCGCGCTGGCGCAGCTAGAGAGCCTCGGCGTGAACGCGCTACGTGTCGAGCTGCCCTGGGCCGACGTGGCTCCGGCTGCGTCGAGCGCCAGCAAGCCGGCCTTCGAAGCGGCCAACCCCGCCGCGTACGACTGGGGCCAGTTCGACGTGCTGCTGAGCGAAGCGGCGCGGCTGAGATGGCGCGTGCTGCTGACCGTCACCGCGCCCGCTCCGCGCTGGGCGACGTCCAATCGCAAGGCGCCGTACGTCACGCGTCCCGACGACAAGGACTTCGAAGAATTCATGACGGCGGTCGGCGAGCACTACGCCACCGAGGTCTCGGCCTTCGCGATCTGGAACGAGCCGAACCACCCCGCCTTCCTGATGCCGCAGTGGAAAGCCAACGGCACGCCCGCCTCGCCGCGCATCTACCGCGGTCTCTACCAGGCCGGCTACGCAGGTTTGAAGGCCGCGGGGCTGACGCACCCGACGGTGCTGTTCGGCGAAACCGCCCCCACCGGCTACGACAAGGTCAACCCACGCCACGAACGCGCGGCGGCCTACCTGCGCGACGTCGCGCCGCTCGCATTTCTGCGCGAATCGCTGTGCCTGAACGCCAAGTACCGACGCGCGGGCGCGTGCTCGGAGCTGCGGATCAGCGGCTACGCCCACCACGGTTACTCCAAGGCGGCCGGTCCGAAGTACGTGCCGCTCGAACCCGACAACGTCACGATCGGCTCGCTTTCGCGTCTGTCGCGGGCGCTCGACAAAGCGGCCGCCGCGCACGCGATCCCGCATGGCGTGCCGATCTTTTTGACCGAGTTCGGCGTGCAGAGCAAGCCGAACAAGTTCGAAGGCGTCTCGCCCACCAAGCAGGCCGAATACGACGCAATCGCCGAGCACATCGCCTACGAGAACCCGCGCGTGGCGGCCTTCTCGCAGTACCTGCTGCGCGACGACGCGCTCGGCGGCAAGCCCGGATCGAGCGTCCACGGTGGCACCGTCGGCTTCCAGACCGGGCTCCAGTACCAGAACGGCGCGCTGAAGCCGCTCTACTTCGCGTTCCCGGTGCCGCTGACGGTCACGCGACACGGGCATGACGTCGCGCTGTGGGGGCTCGTGCGCCCCGCCACGGGCGCGACCAAGGTGACGGTGCTCGTGCGCCGCAAAGGCTCGCGTCGCTTCCAGCGGCTGCGGACCGTGACGACGAACGCGAGCGGCTACTGGAGCTTCGACTCGGGCGTAGCCGGGCAGGCCTGGCGTGTGCTGTGGAAGAGCCCGGCGGGCAAACGCTACGAAGGGCCGCCGATCGGCGTCAGCGGCTGACGAGGGCCCGCGCGCTGACGACGGCTGCGCCGGCCTACGATGGGCTGGGATGCCCGAGCTGCCGGAGGTAGAGATCACCGCCCGCCTGCTCGACGGCGCGCTGAAAGGGGCGCGGGTCGAGTCGGCGCTCGCGCCGGGTATCAACGCGCTGAAGACGTTCGCGCCGCCGCTGAGCGCGCTCGAGGGGCAGGAGGTCCTCGGCGTTTCACGGCGCGGCAAGAAGTTCGTGCTCGGCTTCTCCGGGGAGCTGATGCTGCTCGTCCACCTGATGTCCGCGGGGCGGCTCCAGCTGTACGACAAGCGCGCGGGCCCGCGTGATCGCACCTCGCGTGTGCTGCTGCGGGTGCGCGACGCGGACGATGGTGGCGGTGACGCGGGGGGCGCGGAGCGCGAGCTGCGCCTGCGCGAGTTCGGCTCCAAGCAGGCCGCGTGGGTGAAGCTGCTGGCCGCGGGAGAGCTAGAGCAGGACGAGTCGATCGCCGGGCTCGGTCCCGAGGCGTGGCCGGACACGCCGGAGCTGGGTGGGCTGCTCGACGTGCCGCGCCCGCTACACGCGCTGCTGCGCGACCAGCACACGATCGCCGGCATCGGGCGCTCGTGGGTGGACGAGATCCTGTGGGAGGCCCGCCTGTCGCCGTACAAGCGAGGGGCCGATCTGGACGAGGCGGAGCTGGCCACGCTGCGCGGAGCCGTCGCGGCGACGCTCGGTGGGGCGCTGGAGAGCTACGAGCAGACGGTTGCGCTGCCGATCCCCGACAAGCTGCCGATGCCGTTGCGGGTCCACCGCCACGAGGGCGAGCCGTGTCCGCGCTGTGGCACGAAGTTGGAGGCGGTGCACTTCGAGGACTACGTGATCGCCTACTGCCCGACGTGCCAGACCGAGGGAAAGGTGTTGAAGGACCGGCGCCTGTCGCGGTTGTTGCGCTGAGGGGTCTGTTGAGACGCGATTCGCGTCGGCGGATCAACGTGAGCTCGCGCAGGGTGCTCGACGCGCACCCGGGCCCTCGGCATGTTTGGCGTGAGTCAGGGGGCCGTCCTGATCTCGATCGCTTCTTCGAAGGCAAG
>DASXER010000108.1:0-47009 GCA_036490015.1 Solirubrobacteraceae bacterium
CGCCGTGCGGAGGCGCCCCGTAGCGGAAGAAGTCGAGGTAGTACTGGATCGACTCGGTCTCGACGCCTCTGTCCTCGGCCTGCGCGATCAGCTTCTCGTAGCGGTGCTCACGCTGAGCACCCGTCGTGAGCTCGATCCCCCGCCAGAGCAGGTCGAAGCTCTTGGTCAGAGTCGGATCGTCCTCGTGGCGCATGTGGTAGAAGGCGCGCACTGCGGCCGGATAGTCGGTGACGAAGGCGAACTCGTGGCCATGGCGCTCCTTGACCAGCGCCGAGAGGGCACGCTCGCTGGGCGGGTCGAGGTCGTGCCCGGGGCCAGGAACGGAATCGTGGCCGGCCTCGCGCAGCCACTGCTTGGCCTCCTCGAGCGTCACCCGCGGGAAGGGCAGCGTGGGGGCCACGACCTCGACGCCGAACGTCGCTTCGATCTGCTCCCTGTGCTCCTCCTTGACCACGCCGAGCACATATGCGAGCCAGGACTCCTCGAAGGCCATCACGTCCTCGTGCGAGTCGATCCACGAGAGCTCGACGTCGACGCTCGTGAACTCGGTGTCGTGGCGCGAGGTGAACGACGGGTTGGCACGGAACACCGGCCCGACCTCGAACACCTTGCCGAAGCCGGCCGCCATCGCCATCTGCTTGTAGAACTGCGGCGACTGGGCGAGGTAGGCGTCGCCTTCGAAGTAGTCGACGTGGAACAGCTCGGCGCCCGACTCGCTGGCGGACCCCATCAGCTTCGGGCTGTGCAGCTCGAAGAAGCCTTCCTGCTTCCAGAAGTCGCGCATCGCGCGCTCAGTCGTCGTCTGCACGTCGAAGATCAGGCGCCGGTCCGGGCGACGCAGGTCGAGGTAGCGCCAGTCGATCCGCTTGTCGAGCGCCGAGTCGGGGGCGATCGGCAGCTCGGGCTCGGCCAGCGAGTCGACCTCGACCGACTCGATCTTCAGCTCCAGCCCGCCGAGCTTGACGCGCTCGTCGGCGACGGCCGTGCCGACGACGGTCACGGCCGACTCGTCGGTCAACGCCGCGATCTTCTCGTTCAGCTCGCTCGGCTGCTCGTCCTTGGAGAGCACGGCCTGCACGGAGCCGGTTTCATCGCGCAGGATCAAGAACTGCACGCGCTTCTGATCGCGAAGCGCCTGCACCCAACCGCGCACGCGGACCTGCTGGTCCAAGCGCCCAGGCAGCTCTGAGATGAGGGTCCTGTCCACGCCCGGCACCCTAGCGGGCCGCTCAGGGCTCCTGCAGCACGGACAGGATGTTGCCGGCCGGGTCCTTGAACCACGCGATGTACGGACCGCGGCGCGAGACGCCCTGCTCGTCCTGGTCGAGGTCGTCGTAGCGCTCCAGCTCGACGCCCTTCTCGACCAACTGCTCGACGGCGGCCTCGATGTCGTCGACGGCAAATCGGCTGACCGCGGGGGTGTCTCCGAACAAGCTCACCCCTCCTCGGGCGGCAGCTCGACCTCGACAGCCAGCTCGTCGGCCTCGGCGCGCTCCAGCGATTCGATCGAGCCTGCCTGCAGCAGGTCGTCCTCGCCCAGCTCGAGCGCGTCGAGGCGGGCCGGCAAGTCGCGCACGACGAGGCGCGTCACCGGTGCGCGCATCGGGCGCTTGGCCTGCGACTTGGCCTTGCGCACCTCGCGCAGCACGTCGGCCGTCGCCTCCAGTGCCAGCGCCTCCCGCTCGGCCCCCTCGCTGCTGCCGGCCTCTGCGTCTAGCTCCTCCGCCTCGGGCCAGCTCGCGCGGTGCACGGAGCCCTCCTGCCACCACGACCAGACCTCCTCGCACACGAACGGCAGGAAGGGCGCGAACAGGCGCTGGAAGACCGACAGCGAGAGGCGCAGCGCGCGGCTGACCGACGCAGCGATCTCCGGGTCCGGGTCATAGCGCCGGCCCTTGACGAGCTCCAGGTAGTAGTCGCAGTACCACCAGAAGAACTCCTCGGTGCGCTGCAGGGCGCGCGCGTAGTCGTACTCCTCGAAGCTGGCGGTGGCCTCCGCGACGACCTTCGCCAGACGCGCGATCAAAGCCCGGTCGAGCGGGTGGGTCAGCGCATCCCCGGCCGGCGGCAGATCGGAGAGCGCGAACTTGGAAGCGTTGAGCAGCTTGACGGCCAACCGACGGCCGACCTTCATCTGCTGGGCGTCGAAGGCTGTGTCGGTGCCGGGCCTGCCGCTTGCCGCCCAGTAGCGCACCGCGTCCGCTCCATGCTGCTCGAGCAGGTGCATGGGTGTCACGACGTTGCCCTTGGACTTCGACATCTTCTTGCGGTCGGGGTCGAGCACCCAGCCCGAGATGGCGGCGTTCTGCCACGGCAATGCCGACTCGTCCAACTCGGAGCGCAGCACGGTCGTGAACAGCCAGGTGCGGATGATGTCGTGCGCCTGGGGACGGACATCCATCGGGAACACCCGTGCGAACAGCTCGCCGCCGTCCTCGCCCGCTTGTCCCGCGATCTGCGGCGTCAACGAGGACGTGGCCCACGTGTCCATCACGTCGGGGTCGCCCGCGAAGCCACCCGGCTGCCCGCGCTGTGAGGCGTCGTAGCCATCGGGCACCTCGGTCGAGGGGTCGATCGGCAGGCGCTCCGCCGACGCGGGGATCGGCTGCTCGTAGAGCACCTTGCCCTGCTCGTCGATCGGGTACCAGACCGGGAACGGCACGCCGAAGAAGCGCTGGCGCGAGATGCACCAGTCGCCGTTCAGGCCGTTGACCCAATCCTCGAAGCGGGCGCGCATGTAGGCCGGGTGCCAGTCGAGTTCGCGGCCGCGCTCGATCAGGCGCTCTTGATGCTCGATCGTGCGGATGAACCACTGTCGGCTGGTCACGATCTCGACCGGGCGGTCGCCCTTCTCGAAGAACTTGACCGCGCGGTTGACCGGCTGCGGCTCGCCGATCAGCTCGCCGGACTCCGCCAGCAGCTCGGCGCTGCGTTTGCGCGCCTGGTTGATCGTGCGCCCGGCAAGCTCCGAGTAGTTGCGTCGTGCGGACTCGACGTCGTCGGACTCCCAGCCCTCTGAGCCCCACGGCACCTCGAGCAGGCGCCCGTCGGGGCCGAGCACGGAGCGCACCGGCAGGCCAAGCTCGCGCCACCACAGGACGTCGGTCACGTCGCCGAAGGTGCAGACCATCACCAGCCCGGTGCCCTTGTCGCGCTCGACCGCCGCGTGCGTCATGACTGGCACGCGCGTGCCGAACAGCGGCGTGCGCACGTGCCGGCCGACGAGCGCACGATGACGCTCGTCCTCGGGGTGCGCGAGCACGGCTACGCAGGCCGCGATCAGCTCTGGGCGCGTCGTTTCGATCAGCGCGTCGGCCTCCGTGTCGGCACCGGCGAACCGCACGCGATGCATCGCGCCGGGACGCTCGCGATCCTCCAGCTCGGCCTGCGCGACGGCGGTCTGGAAGTCGACGTCCCACAACGTCGGCGCCTCCAATTGATAGGCGGCGCCACGCGCCAAAAGACCCAGGAACGAGCGCTGGGAGATGCGCTGCGCGAGCTTGCCGATCGTGGTGTAGGTCATCGACCAGTCGACGCTCAAGCCGAGCGTGCGCCAGAGGTCCTCGAAGGCCTGCTCGTCGCTCTCGGTCAACCGCAGGCACAGCTCGACGAAGTTCGGCCGCGAAATCGACAACGGCTCCTTCTCCGACGGCTCGGCCGGCGGCTGGAACGAGGGGTCGTAGGGGACCGAGGGGTCGCAGCGCACGCCAAAGTGGTTCTGCACGCGCCGCTCGGTGGGCAGGCCGTTGTCATCCCAGCCCATCGGATAGAAGACCTCTTGACCGCGCATCCGCCGGTAGCGCGCGACCGCGTCGGTGTGGGTGTAGGAGAAGACGTGACCGACGTGCAGCGAGCCGCTGACCGTAGGCGGCGGCGTGTCGATCGAGTAGACGCGCTCACGCGGCGCGGCGCGATCGAAGCGGTAGGTGCCCTCCTGCTCCCAGGCGGCGCTCCACTTCGCCTCCAGCCCTTCCAGGGCCGGGCGCTCCGGCACGCGCGCGCTCTCCGGTATCTGCAGGTCGCTCAAGGCTTGATCGTACCCCGCGCGACGAGACGGCTCAGGTCATGCTCACGTAGCCGGTGGCTTCGCTCGCGCTGCGCACGTTGGCGGCGACCTTGTTTTCGAAGTTGCCCTCAATCGTCTCGATGCGCCCGTCCGGCAGAACGCCGCGCACGATCCCCACGTGTTCGTCTCCGAAAACGATCAGATCGCCCGGCTGGGGCACGACGCCCGGGCCGTTGGCGATCGCGCGACCGCTGCTCTGCGCCCACGACCAGATCGCGCCGACCGAGCCCAGCCCTTCGCCGGCGGCACCGATCGGCTCGCCCGCCTGGCGCGACGCCCAGGAGGCGAAGTAGGCGCACCACGGCTCGCCTGGCGCGGCCCCCGCGGTCGCTTCGCGATACATCGCGATCGCGGGCGATTCGTTCGAGCCGGGCGGCATCTCGCTCTGGCCGAGCTGACTTTCGGCGGCCGCCACGATGCGCGAGCCGGTGCCGCCGGAGCTGGGCGCGAACGAGCTGGTCAGGCCGGCGACGCCCTGCGCGGGCTCATAGCTCGCGCTGGCGGCCGTCAGAGCGCTCGCGAACGGGCTGCTCGCGTCCGCGCTCGTGCTCGTGCTCGCCGCCGTCGTCGCCTCCGCCGGCGCTTCGGCCCCGCCGGTAAGCGGGTTGCGCGCGGCGATCATGGTCGCCGGATTGGCGAGCGCCTGGCGGATCGCGTCGATGCGGTCGACCGTGCTCTGGATGGACATCGCCCTCGTAATCGGCCGATGCCGATAAAAAATGAGACGGGCGACCGTCGCCGCCCGTCTCGACCACCGTTCCCTCGATGAATCGGCGGTATATAGCTCGAACAGCGCCAATGACGCCGCCGAGCGTTGTTGTCCCGCCTGCCGCGAAGGGCCGACGCAGGTCGGCCAACGGTCAGATCGGCTTCACAACAGCGGTGGCGCCACGAGTGACGCCACCGCCGTGGAAGTTGGTGAGAACTATTCGATCAAGTGCAGGACGGCGTCCGGCAGCTGGTTGGCCTGAGCCAGAATCGCGACACCAGCCTGCTGGAGAACCTGCTCGCGAGTGAACTGGGTCATTTCGGTGGCCATGTTCACATCGACGATGCCGCTGGTCGCGGCGGAGAGGTTCTGCGAGTACACTTCCAGGTTCGCCTGGGTGTACTGAATGCGGTCCTGAGTTGCACCGTATTCACCGGCAGCCTTGGCGACAGCTTCGATCGCTTCTTCGACGGTGCCGATTTCTTCGATGTTGACGTTTTCGACGGCTTCCGACAGTTCCAGAGTTTTGATGGTGATCGTTTCTTCTTCGTTGGCACCAACCTGGAACTTGATTTCTTCGCCGCCTTCAAGCAGCGCAACGCCGTTGAACTTTGTCGTTTCACCGACGCGAGTGATCTCTTCTTTGAGCTGTTCGGTCTCAGATTCGATCGCTTCCTTGTCGCTTTCGGAAGTGGTTCCGTTGGCGTACTCGACCGACAGCTCGCGGACGCGCTGAAGCATCTGCTCGACGTCGTTGAGCGAACCCTGACCCGTCTGGGCGAGGGAGACGGCGTCCTGGGTGTTCAGGGTCGCCTGGTTGAGGCCGTTGACCTGCGCCTGCAGGCGCTGGCTGATGGCGTAGCCGGCGACGTCGTCGGCGGCCGAGTTGATGCGAAGACCCGAGGACACCCGCTGCATGGTGGTAGCCAGCTGGTTCTCCGTCGTGTTGAGGTTCCTCGTGGCATCCATCGCCTCGATGTTCGTGTTGACCGTCAGGGACATGTGTTCATCTCCTTGATGACTCTGTTGAATAGGTCCCGAGCCGACTCCATGTCGACTCTGCCGAAACTATCGACAATGCGCGGGGAAACTTGAGGGTGCCCCGCCGCTGTGGCCTGATTCACCCGCCCCAGGCCTTCTCCTGCCACACGCGACTCGCCTGCACGCGTGCGCCCAGGCGCCACGCGCGCGTTCGCGACTTCAGACGCGGATGTCGACGTGCGGGCGCCCTTGCTCGTCGTCCCCGGGCGGCAGCTTTTCCTCGGGCTCTGAGAGCGGGCGCCGCTGGCGCTGTTCGCGGTCGCGCTTTGGCCGGTCGCGCTCGCGGCTGATTCGCGGCAGGCTCTCGACGCGTCGCGGACCGACCGAAGGCAACGAGGAGGAGCCCGGCATGATTGGGTTGATCGGATCCATACGAGAAAGGTTCGAGAGCCTCAGGCCCGCCCCTGCTCGGCCACCTGGCGGAAGCCTTCGCCTTCCTGCACCTCGACGGTGAAGCGGATCAGGCGCCACTGCTCGTAGGGGTCGAGCTTGGTGAACTGGATCCCCGCCCGTCGTTCGCCGTCCAGCCGCGCGACCTCGCCGAGCCCCGTGACGGGCGCCGTGCCCGGTTCGAGCACCAGCTCGAAGGTCAGCTTGTCGCCGAGCTGCACGATGTCGGGCACGCCGAGCAGGACGCCACCGGCGCTCAGGTCGACCGTGCGTGCGTGGATCGCCTCCGCCTCGGCGGCGACTTTGACGACGATCGGCAGGTCAGCCTCCACGCGGACGTGGGCACGCTCCTGGATCACCTCCAGCAGTTGCGGATGCTCGATGCGCACCGTCGCCCCGTCTGGCTCGGACTCCATCGTCGTGTCGCCGTTCAGGCGCACGCGCCCTCCGGGATTGGCGTACTCGAGCACGAGTTTCGCCAACTGGCGCGCGCTCAGTGCCGGCATCGGCACGATCACCGCGACCAGCAGCATGTCGGCGGCGCGCTCCAGCACGCGGCCGGGGAAGGTCGCGCCACCGGCCAGCGTCAACGTCACCGGCTCGGCGCGCTGCGGCAGCCAGATCGGTCGCGGCGCGCGTTGCCCGGCGAGCTCGTGGCTGCTCGGCTCCTCCTCGCTACGGTGCGACGACGGGAGGAATCGATGGCGGGCGCGCTCGCTCACGGTGCATCCCGCGCCCCCGTCTGTCCTCCACCGCTCGCGCCGGCGCGAGCCAACAGCTCGCTGACGAGGATCTGCTCACGGGCCTTCAGCTCAAGCACCACGAGGCGCCGCCAGGCGAACACGGCCGCGCCCCAGCCGGCGACGTAGCAAATCAGCCCGGCCACGATCGCGCGCAGGCCGGTACCGGCGAACGTGCTCGTCGGCAGCGACAGGTAGCCGGCGATCACGAAGCCCGCGAGCCCCGACCAGCCCTTCACGCGCGCGATCGAGCGCACCGCGCGGGGGTGGGCGGCGATGCTGGGGGCACCCTCGGGCGCGGCCTTGGCCTCGGACTTGCCCTTGCCCTTCGCGTCGGACTTGCCCTTCGCCTTCGCGTCCTTCTTGGGCTTGGCCTGCTCCTTCTTCGTCTCCGCCTCGGGGGCCTGTTGCTCCTCGGGCGCCTCGGCTACGGCGTCGGCGGCCATGTCAGTCCTCTCCCCTCACACCGTGACGGCGTTCGTTGCGTTGCAGCTCGAAGATGAAGCGCACGAGCCGGCGGCGGTCGAGGTCGCTGATCTTCTCGAAGGCCATCGCGCGGCGGCCCTGACCGTCGACGCGCACGATCCGGCCGGTGCCGCTGATCGGGATCTGTCCCTGCTTGATGCTGACGCGGAACATCACCTCTTCGCCGAGCTCGAGCGTGTCTGGCCCGGCCAGCAGCAGGCCACCGCCGGACACGTCGACCGTGAAGCTCTCGTATTGACCGGTGCTGCCGGTGCCGTAGACGAGCACCGGACGCGCGGCCTGGATGCGCACGTAGTTGCGCTGTTGCTGCACCTCGACCGAGCGTGGCTCCTTCATGCGCAGGAGGTCGGGGTCGGACGGATCGTCGACGGCGAAGATGCCGTGCAGGCGGATGCGCCCACGCGGGCTGTGGAACTCGAGCACGAGGTCGTCGAGCTGCTCGGCGGTCAACGGCTTCGTCGGCACCGTGATCGCGACCAACAACGAATGTTCGCCGCTCTCCACGACCCGCGCCGGGATCTGACCGCCCGTCTTGGTGCGCAGGATCACGTTCTCTGAGCGGGCTGGCAGTTCGACGGACGCCGACTGCTTCTGCTTGGCCTTGCCGAGCCTCATTGCAGCATCCTCAGCGCGAGCGCGACCGGATCGACCCGTTCGAGTCGCCAGCGAACGCCACGGTCGCGTCGCAGCAGGTGCTCCGGCGCGAGGCCGTGGCGGCAGGCCGCCTCGACGGCGACGCCGATCTGGTCGGTCTCGTCGGCGTGCGTGATGACGAGCGAGCTCGCGTTCAGCGGCGCGAACGCCTCCAGCAGCTGGTCGGCCGCGGCGGCGCCGAGCGTCGCCGGCAGCGCGACCGCGACGCGCTCCGGCTTGATCTCGGCGAGCAGGCTCGTCAGCTCGCGAATGCCGGTGCGGTCGGCCGGCGACAGCGCCGGCGTGTCGAGGATCGCGAGGCCGTCGACGCGTACGCGGCGCAACGCGCGCAGCGCACGCGCCGACGTCGCGAGGACCGGTTTGACGACGTGCGGGGCCAGCAACATGCGCAGCTCGCCGTTCCCGCCGGCGCGCGTCAGCGTGGCGTACGAGGCCGGCAGCGTGCTGGCGGCACGGTAGGCGCCGAGCAGCGCCATGCAGCCGGTCGTCTTGCCGGAACCGCCGGGGCCGACGAGCACGACGGTGGCGCCCGAGACGGGCAGCGTCGGCGCCACCGGAATGCTCTGGGCGAGCGCGCCGCGCACGGCCTGCGCCAGCCCGGCGCGCGGCGAGAACGGCAGCGTGTGAGCACCCGCCAGGTCGACCAGTTCGGCGGCAAAAGCCTCGCTGAGCCCGTAGCGGAGCAGGCCCTTTTCGACGCCCGCGCGTGCGCGGCCCTGTGAGCCTGGGGCTATCGTGCGTGTTTCTGCGGTGGCGGACGTCGGCCGCGGCGGCGGGGCCGAGGAGACGGACCGGCGGGGACGTTCAGGCGCCAGCAGCTCCTGGAAGTCGACGCTCATCCGCTGCGGTTGCGGCGCGCGCGCAGGCGGGGGCGGGGGCGGGGCCTGGACGCTCGGCGGGGGCGGGGGCGGTTGGTAGCGGGCGAGCGCCGCCAGGTGCGCGCTCACGTAAGGACCAGAAGAGACCGGCGGCGGTGGGAAGCTCTGCCGTGGCGCGGGTGGCGGCTCGTAGGAGATCTGTGGAGGTGGCGCCGCCGCGGCCGCATAGCGCTGCGGGCCAGGCGGCGGGACGACCGGCGGCGCCGATGGCTGCGGGGGTGGCGGGACGTACACGCTCGGCGGGGGCGGCGGGGCCTGGACCGGCGGCGGCTGGACCGGGTCGGGCACGAAGCCTCCGCTCAGGTCGTCGTCGATCTCTTCCTCTTCGTCGTAGGCGTCGAGGCGGGGATGTCCCGGGACCGCCTCGATCTCCACGAAGGCGCGCTGGAAGAAGCCCAGCACACCGCCGCTCAGGCCCTCGCGCCGGCGTACGATCAAGGCGTCGGCGCCAAGGTCCTGTTCGATCTGCGGGATCAGCTCGTCGACGTTACGTCCGCGATAGACGCGCACGTCCGCTGGGCGCCCGCGCGAGCCGGAGAGGCGCGCGCGCGCCTCGCGTCCGAGCGCCTCGAGCAGGTCGCCCGGCGTGCTCATGCGTGCACCACGCCAACGGTTACGACCCCGACGGTTTCGACGTTGATGCCGGGCGCGATCTCGTTGTAGGAGCAGACCGCGAGATGCGGCTGGGCTTGCGCGATCAGGCGGCGCAGGTGGCGGCGAATGCGCGCCGAGCAGAGCAGCACCGGACCGCGACCGCCGAGCGCGGCACGGGCGCTCGCGTGCTCGACCTGTGCGCGCAGCGCGTTGACGATCGCCTGCGCGCGCGGCGGCTCCATGGCCAGGTACTCGCCGTCCGTCGTCTGGGTGATCGAGGTGGAGACCTCCTGCTCGATCGCCGGGTCAAGGGTTATCGCTTGCAGGCGCAACTGCTCGTCCAGATGGGGAGCCGTGATCGCCCGGCCGAGCGCCTGGCGCGCGTACTCCGAAAGAAGACTCGTGTCTCGTGTTGTTCGCGCCTTGTCGCCGATTGCCTCCACGATCGTGCCGAGATCGCGGATCGGCACGCCTTCTGAGAGCAGCGACTGCAGCACGCGCTGGATCTCGCCGAGCGACAGCGCATCGGGCACGATCTCCTCGACCACGGCGGCGTTCGTCTCCTTGAGCTTGTCGAGCAGCGCGCGCACGTCCTGGCGCGTGAGCAGCTCGGCGGCGTGGGAGCGGATCACCTCCGTCAGGTGGGTGACGATCACGGACTCGGCATCGACGACGGTGTAGCCGAGCGACTCCGCCTCCGCGCGCACCGACTCGTGCACCCACACGGCCTCCAGCCCAAACGCCGGCTCGCGCGTGCGGATGCCCTGCAGCGTGCCGCTGGCGTCGCCGGGATCCATCGCCAGCAGGTGACCGGGCATGATGCGACCGCGCGCGACCTCCGAGCCGCGCACGCGCACGATGTACTCGTGCGATTCCATGCCCAGCTCGTCGTGGATGCGCACCGGCGGGACGACGAGACCCAGCTCGCTGGCGATCTGGCGGCGGATCATGCTCACGCGGCGCAGCAGCGCTTTGCTCGCCCCGCCCTCGGCGAGCGGCACGAGACCGAAGCCGATCGCCAGCTCCAGCGCGTCGATGCCGACCTCCGAGATCGGCGTGTCGCCGGCGGCGGTGGGCGTCGCGGCGGCGGCAACGCCCGCGTCGTCCTCCTTCTTCGCGTTCGGCAAGCCGTCGCGCACGGCCCAGCCGACGGCGCCGAAGATCGCCGCGATGAACAGGAACGGCAGCTTCGGCAGACCCGGGATCAACGCGAAACCGCCGATCGCACCGGCCGCCACCAACGGCGCCTTGCGTTGACCCAAGATCTGCCCAGCGATGTCGCTACCGAGGTCGCGGTCGGAGGCGGCGCGCGTGACGATGATGCCGGTCGCGACCGAGATCAGGAGCGCCGGGATTTGCGCGGCAAGGCCATCCCCGACGGTCAGCAGCGAGTAGGCGTGGGTCGCTTCGCCGAACGCCAGGTGACGTTGCAGCACGCCCACCACGATCCCGCCGATCAGGTTGATCGCGGTGATGATCACGGCCGCCATCGCGTCGCCTTTGACGAACTTCGAGGCGCCGTCCATGGCGCCGTAGAAGTCCGCCTCGCGGGAGATCTCCGATCGTCTTGCGCGTGCTTGGTCATCGGTGATCAGACCGGCGTTGAGGTCGGCGTCGATCGCCATCTGCTTGCCCGGCATCGCGTCGAGCGTGAAGCGCGCGCCGACCTCGGCGACGCGCCCGGCGCCGTTGGTCACGACGACGAACTGGATCACGATCAGGATCAGGAAGATCACCAGGCCGACGACGACGTTGCCGCCGACGACGAACGAGCCGAAGGCCTTCACGACGCTGCCGGCATCGCCCGTGGTGAGGATCAGGCGCGTGACCGAGACGTTGATCGCCAGGCGGAACATCGTCGTCAGCAGCAGCAGGCTCGGGAAGGAGGCGAAGTCCAGCGCCTTGCCGAGGTACATCGTGGTCGCGACGATCGTCAGCGCGGCCGAGATGTTGAGCGTGATCAACAAGTCGAGCACCGCCGCCGGGAGCGGCACCACGAGCATCGTCACAACCATCACGACGGCGGCCGCCGCGAGCATGTCGGTGTGCTTGAGCAGGCGCTTCAGCGTCGAGCTCTCTAGGGCCGCGTTCACGATGCGACTCCTGCCAGGCGGCGACGCCCGGCGACGCGGTAGACGAACGCGAGCACGCGCGCGACCGCGCCGTACAGCTCCTCAGGGATCATCTGCCCGATCTCGCACGAGCCGTGCAGCGCACGCGCGAGCGGCGGGTCGCTGATCACGGGCACCGCGTTCTCCTCGGCGACGCGACGAATCTGGGCGGCGATCAGGTCTTTGCCCTTGGCCACCACTTCGGGGGCGGTGCGCTTGCCGTCGTAGCGCAGCGCGACGGCGTAATGGGTCGGGTTCGTGACGACCACGTCGGCCTGCGGGACGGCCGCCATCATGCGCGCGCGGGCGGCCTGCAGGGCGCGCCGGCGCAGCGCCGCTTTGACCTCGGCGGAGACACCGTGCTGGCGCAGCTCGTCCTTCACCTGCTGCTTGGTCATGCGCAGTTGGCGCTCGTGACGGAAGCGCTTCCAAGCGTAGTCGCCGAGCCCGATCAGGACATAGGCGAAGGCCGCTCGCTCGGCGATTGCAAGCGCCCGCTGGCCGCCCATCTGTCCGAGCGCGGCCGGCGTGATGCCGACGATCGACGCGATCCCCGTCAGCCCCGGCAGCAGCGTGAGCGACGCGACCGAGGCCACGATGCCCACCTTGGCCAGCGCCTTCAGCGCCTCGAAGATCAGGTTGGGGCCGAACAGGTTGCGCGCCCCCGAGACCGGGTTGATGCGCTTGAAGTTGGGCGTCAGCGCCTGCGGCGTGGGGCGGAAGCCGACCTGGGCCGCACCCGTCAGCAGCGCCACGAGCAGGCAGGCCAGGGCAACGGGGCCGACCGTCGTGAGAATCGTGGTCATGGCCGAGTGCATCAGCCCGTTGAGCCCCGCGGCGCTGGTCGCCTGCCCGGGGTGGGCGATGTCGGACAGGATCTCGCGAAAGGATTCGCCGCCGGCCGCGAGCGTGTGCGAGGCGGTCATACCGACGATCAACAGCCCCGCCACGAGCACGGTCGAGCCACCCAGGTCCGGGCTGCGCGCGACCTCGCCCTTCTCCCGCGCGTGTTTGCGGTGTTTGGGTGTTGCCTTCTCTGTGCGGTCGTCGTTCGCCATCTAGATCATCTCGTCCTCACGCCACGTGCAGCGCGCCGAGCGCCGCGCCGACGCTGCTCGACAGCTGGCCGGAGATCCAGTTGGACACGAACGGCAGCGAAGCGCTGGCCACGAGCACCGCCACGGCGACCTTGGTCGGGAAGCCGACCGCGAACACGTTCAGCTGCGGCACGACACGCGAGACGACGCCGAACGCGACATCCGCGATCAGCAGCGCGACGAGCACCGGGGCCGCGATCTCGATCGCGGCCGTGGAGATGGTCGCGAACACCTGCTCGACGCCCGAGAACAGGCCCTTGATGCGCGGCCCGGCGGTCAACGGGATCAGTTCGAATGTGTGCCCGAGCCCGCGCAGGGTCCAGCCGTCCCCTCCGATCACGAGGAAGATCATCGTCCCGAACAGGGAGTAGACGCGCGACATGATCGCCGCTTCCTCGTTGTTCAGGGGGTTGATCAAGGTACCGTAGGAGAAGCCCGAGACGACGTCGATCAGCGCGCCGGCCGATTCCAGCGCCGCCATCAGGATCGACAGCGCGAAGGCGAACGCGAGACCGACGAGCAGGCCCTCGAGTACCAGCTCGCCGAGCGCCACCGCGCCCGAGGGCACGTGCTGCCCATGCAGCGCGACGGGCGTCAGCCCGATCGAGATCGCGACCGCGATGATGCCGCGCACGTGCGGCGGGATCAGCGCCGAGGAGAACAGCGGCGCGATCAGGAACAGCGGCGCGACGCGCGCCAGCACGAGGATGAAGCCGGCCAGCTCGTTGGCCGCGAGACCTTGCAGCAGCTGGTTCACGAGCCCACCATCGAAGGGATCGCCGTGTACAGCGCGCTCGTATAGGAGACCAGCTGACCCAGCATCCACGGGCCGAGCAGCATGATCACGACCGCCACGCCGACGATCTTCGGGATCAGCGAGAGGCTCTGCTCCTGGATCTGCGTGACGGCCTGGAAGACGCTGACGACGAGCCCGATCACGAGCCCCACGGCGAGCAGCGGGCCGGCGATCTTGAGCGACAGCGTCATGGCCTGCGCGGCGAGGTTGACGACCGTGTCCTGGTTCATTCATCCGCTCCTAGTGGAAGCTCTGCACGAGCGCTTTGATGACCAAGTCCCAGCCGTCGACGAGCACGAACAGCAGGACCTTGAAGGGCAGGGATATGAAGGTCGGCGGCAGCATGATCATCCCCATGCTCATCAGCGTCGAGGAGACGATCAGGTCGATGATCAGGAACGGCAGGAAGATCAGGAAGCCGATCTGGAAGGCGGTCTTCAGCTCCGAGACGATGAAGGCCGGGATCAGCACCTCGGTCGGGACTTCCGAGCGCTTGTGCGGCGTCTTGTCGTGCGCCAGGTTCACGAACAGCGAGATGTCCTCTTCGCGCGTCTGGCGAAACATGAATTCGCGTAGCGGCTGCTCCGCGCGTTTCAGCGCGGCGGTCGTGGAGATGTGGTGATGGGTAAGCGGTTCGACCGCGTCCTTCTTGATCGCGCTGATCGTCGGCGACATGACGAAGATCGTCAGGAACAGCGCGATGCCGACCAGCACCTGGTTGGGCGGCGCGTTGTTCGTGCCGATCGCCGTGCGGATGAAGCCGAGCACGATCAGGATGCGGCTGAAGCCCGTGACCGTGAACAGGACGGCCGGCACCAGCGTCAGCCCGCCGATCAACAGCAGGATCTGGACGGCGTTGCTGGAGGAGAGGTTCAACGACGCACCGTCCATTCGCGCAGCCGCCCGACGAGGTCGGCGCCGGGCGTGGCCATGCTCATCGGGTCGTGGCGGGGAGAGCCGGTCGTCGGCGGACGGCTGCTCGTGTGCTGCTCACGCGCGCCGGTGAAGGCGAGCGGGTCGGGCTTCGCCGCGGGGTCCTGCGTACGCGGCGCAAGCAGCGCCGGGCGGCGCTTGCGCGGCGGCTCGTCGTCGAGCGGCACCAGCCCCGCCTCGCGCGCCTCATCTTCGGAGTAGCGGTGGATCGGCACGACGCCATGCTCGGCGCTGCCCAGCAGCACGTACTCGCTGCCCGCTTTGACGAGATGGACCGAGCGGCCCGAGCTCAGTGTCAGCGCGGCGACGCTCTGCAGGCCGCTGCTCGACACCTGCGGCTCGCGGCCCTGCTTGACCTGGCGCAGGATCCAGGACAGGCCCCAGATGACGGCGAGCACGATCGCCAGGCCGACGATCGTGCGCACGAGGCTCGCGCCACCGCCGCTCGTGTGCACGCCCGGGCTCTGCGTGCCCAGGTGCAGCGCCGTGTTTTCGCTGCTCGCGGCGCTGCCCGCGAGCGCGGTCGCGGGCAGCGCCAGCGCGAGCAGGCACGGGCCGAGCAAGGCGGCCACCGTCGCGGCCGCCCGTGAAAACGGGATCAACTTAGTCATCGAGGGTCGACTCCGAGGAAGAGTCGACCCGGTTATCGGCCCTTTATGCCCGCTCTTGAGGCGGCGTGGAGGACAGCCGGTTTAGACGAGCGCTTCGACCTGGACGCCCCAGGCGCCCTCGGCGCTCACGACGAGGCTGCCGTTGGCGAAGCAGAGGCCGTTGGCGAACAGCTCGACCGGCGCCTGCGCGGCTTGGTCCAGCTCGACCACACCACCGGCCGATAGTTCCAACGCGCCGCCGAGCGACATGTGCGTCCGGCCCAGCTCGGCCCACACGCGCACGAAGATGCTGCGCAGAATCGGCGCCCCGTCGGCGGCCTCGGCGGCGTGCGCACGGGCGCGCTCCAGCTCGCTACGCCCAAGCCGGGCATAGGTCTCCGAGCGAGCCGGCGGCTCGTCGCTGGTCTCGAGTTGGATCGCGCGGCGGGTGCCGCTGCGTCCGGGACGGCCACGCCCGAGCAGCACCTCCTCGGCGAACAGGCGCACGCCCTCCTCGGCGCGCTCGCCCAGCTCGACGAGCGTTCCCGGGACGATCGCGAGCATACGCTCGATCGGCATCTGCATCGAGCCGACCTCGGCGCGCAGCAGCACCTGTGCCACAGCCAGGCCGCGACGCAGCTCGACGCCACCGTCGTGATCGTGGGGAGAGATCTGCAGGTGGCCAGCCGTGGCCGCGACGCCACGCAGCGCGTCGAGCAGCGGCTCGACGGCGGGCCAACCGATCAACAGCGACATCGCCGACGCCGACGGGCCTATGCGGCTGCGCACCGACAGAGCCAGCGTCGGTTCCGAAGGCGGCGTCAGGAGACCCGCATCGCCCTCGAGGTCGATCTCGCCGCGCGTCAGCTCCGCGCCGCCGAGTTCGGTCCAGGAACTCGACAACTCGGCCACGATACGGTCCAACAGATCCTTGGCGAGCGCCCAGTCGACCTCGCTGAGGGCGCGCTCGGGGGGCGTCTCGCCGGCCTCGCCGCCGAGCATACACTCGAGCGCCTGCAGGATCAGCGCGGGCTCGACGCTGAGCAGCATCTGGCGTTCGGGAGCGTCGGCCTCGACGGCGACCGCGAACGAGTCGGCCGCCAGTCGCGCCTTGGCGCCGGCCCACGTGTGCTGCGCGACGTCGTCGACCTCCAGCTCGACCTCGCAGTGCAGCTCCTCGGACAGCTGCTCGGCGAGATCGGCGCAGAAGTCCGACAGGGTCGCGGCCAGGCGGCGGCGCACGTCGGGAGTGAACTTGGTCGGTTGGGAGAAGTCGAGCTTGCGCACCGAGCGCTGGGCGGACGGGTCGTCGCGCTTGGCCTCGTCCTCGCGAACAGGGGCCTCCTCGGTCACGGTGCCGCTCGCCTCGGCGTGCTCGTCGGCCACTGCGGTTCAGTCTCCCGCGCCCGGCGCGGCGCCACCGGGCTCCGCCTCCGAGGACGCGGAGACATCCTGCGCCTGTCCTTGCGCGAGTTGCGCGGCCCCTCCGGAGGCCGCGTCCGCCTGCTGCTGAGCGTCCAGGATCTCGGTGATCCGCAGACCGTAGCGCTCGTCTATGACGACCACCTCGCCGCGCGCGATCGGCGTGCCGTTGACGAGCAGGTCGGCCGGCGCGCCGGCGTCGCGCTCCAGTTCGATCAGCGAGCCGACGCGCAGCTCGAGCGTCTCGCCGACCGTCGTCTGAGCGCGGCCCAGCTCGACTCCCAGCTCCATCGGAATGTCGCTGAGGCGGCGCAGGTCCGCCTCCACCGGCGCGGTCACGTCGCCCGCGGCGGCGGCTCCGGCGTCGAAGGGCTCGTACTCGATCGTCTCGGCCACGGCTGCCTCCCTATTGCACGGTGAAGTCGGGGATCAGGACGTCTTCGAGCTTGATATCCGTCTGCGAGCGGATCGCGAGCAAGATCTGGTGTTTGAGCGTTCGCCGCCCGGCGTTGCTGATCAGCGTGTCGCCGCTCATGCCGGTGACCAGGTTGGTGACGATTTCGCGGATCACGGCTTCCTCGGGAAGCGTACCGATCGTCGATTCGCCGCTGGCGGCGCCGCCACCCTCGGCGGAGGCGCCGTCGCTCTGCCCGGGCGCGAGATCGAGGGCCATCGTCAGCTTGACGTAGCGGCCGTCGGAGAGGTTCAGCAGGAAGCTGCCCGGCATCACGTAGATGTTGCCCTGGATCTTCTGCTTCACCACGGGCTTGTGCTTGGTCATCGTGTAGGCGCCGAACAGCAGGATCGGCAACGCCAGCACGAGCATCTTCTTGTTCTTGAGCATGTTGATCAGTCTTCCTTGACTTAGGGTTCGCTTTCGGTGCCGTATATCCGCTTCAAGACGATCTCCACGCGCCGATTTTTCGAGCGGCCCGCCGCCGTCGAGTTGCTGGCGATCGGCCGCTCGTCGGAGTAGCCGATCGCCGTCAGGCGCGTCGGGCTCACGCCATGGCCGATGAGGGACTCCACGACGGTGCTGGCGCGCGCGGTCGACAGCTCCCAGTTGCTGGGGTAGACGCTGCTGTGAATCGGCACGTCGTCGGTGTTGCCCTCGACGTCGATCGGGTGGGTCTCGTCGACGTTGAGCAGCTGCGAGATCTCTCCCAGCAGCCCGTCGGAGCGACTGTTGAGCGTCGCCTGGCCGGAGGCGAACAGCAGATCGTCGGTGAGCACGCGGATCACGAGCCCGCGCGCGCCGATGGTCGTCTGCACGCTGGAGCTGAAGTGGTGGCTGCGGGCGTATTCGTCGAGCTCGTGCTTGATGCGGGCGAACTCGTTGGCCTCCTGTTCGGCGGCACCCGACTGGGTCGCCGCGACAGCCGCGCTCGCGTTCGCGCCACTGGCGCCGACGGCCGAGGCTTGACTCGTGCTGCCGCTGTGCTCCTGCAACTGCTGCGAGGTCTGCGGCGCGGTGATCGGCACGATCGACTGCACGTCGACGGACGTCGGCGCTTTGCTCGAGTTCGAGCTGGAGCCCGGGTGCATGAGCGATTTGCCGCCCGGCAGGGGCGCACCGGAGAAAGCCGCGCGCAGTGACTCCTGCAACGCTTCGACCTTCGAGATGTTCACGGACGAGATCGAGAACAGCACCATGAACAGCGCCATCAGCAGCGTGATCATGTCGGCGTAGGTCAACAGCCAGCGCTCGCCGCTCTCCTCGCCGCCGCCGTGCCCGCCACGGCGATGCCTGCCCCCTTTGCGTGCCATCTCAGATGATCGATTCCACGGTCATGTGCCGTCGTCCGGGGGTACGGATGGTCGAGTGGGCCGCGGACGCAGCGCCGAAGGCCTTGCCGGCGGCAAGGGCGAGGCCGAGGACAAAGGCCCGCGAAGGCCAGACGTGTGCCCGGCGGTGCATGACCGTGGAATCGATCATCTAGGCCGCCTGAGACTCGGCGCCACCCAACTCGGCGACCGAGCCTTCGCCCTCCTCGCTGCGCTCGGCCGGCGGCAGGTAGGACATGAGCTTTTCGGAGACCAGACGCGGGTTGTCGCCGGCCTGGATCGAGAGGATGCCCTCGAGCGTCATCATGCGCAGCTCGACCTCTTCGGCGGAGATCGCTTTGAGTCGGTTGCCGATCGGCAGGAAGATAACGTTGGCCGAGCCGACGCCCATCAGCGTGGCGATGAAGGCGGCCGAGATCGACGGGCCGAGCGTCGACGGCGCGGCCAGGTTCTGCAGCACGTGCACGAGACCGAGCACGGTGCCGATGATGCCCATCGTGGGCGCGAAGCCACCGGCCTTCTCGAACGGTGCGGCCGAGATCTCGTGACGCGCGGCCATGCCGTCGACCTCGGCCTCGAGGATCGTGTGCACCATCTCGGGGTCGGTGCCGTCTACGACCAGCTGCAGCGCGTTACGGGTGAAGTTGTCCTCGATCTCCGGGAGCAGCGCGTCGAGCGCGAGCAGGCCCTCGCGACGGGCTTTGTCGGCGAGCGAGACGAGCTGATCGTGCTGGCCGCGCATGTCCGGCGGTTCGGCCGACATAACGAGCTTGTAGAGGCTCGGAATGCGCTTCATCGACTCCATGCCGACGCTCGCCATCGTCACGCCGGCGGTACCGCCGAGGATGATGATCAGGGCGGGGATGTTGATGAACGAGGCGGGACTCGTCCCGTCCATCATCGAGCTCAGGAGCAGTGAGCCGAAGGCCACACCTATTCCGATGGCCGTAGAAGCCTTCATTGCGGGCTACATCGGCTGCGGCGCGGTGTTTCTTGAAGGCTGGGCCGCGAAACCGCCCAGTTTCAGCCTCAGTCGTCCTCGACGGCGGCCAGGTGCGCGCCCGAGGGCGAGGGGCGGCGCTCGGGCCGACGGCGCCGGAAGGCCTCGCTGAGGATCTCGGCGCGGTAGTCGTGCACGCGCGAGGTGACCTCGTCCGGTGTCTCCGAGACGACCACCTTGGCACCCGTCGCGAGCGTGAGCACCGTGTCCGGCGTCGACTCGATGGTCACGATCATGTCCGGATTCAGTTGGAACGGCTCGTCGCTGTGACCGAGTCGGTTGAGCGTGATCATGCGGACACCTCTTCCTCTGTTTCAGCTTAGCCCTGGGGTGGGACGACGCTGACGGCGCCGCCCCACCCCGAGGCTCCTCGGAGTCTGCCTTTGATGCTGTGGCTTACCCCCTTCCTCGAAATGGGAACGGTCAAGTCATGTGGACGTGGCTACTGCAGGGCGCTGACGAGCGTCCCGAGCATTTCGTCGGCCGTCGAAATCACACGTGCGTTCGACTGGTAGCCACGCTCGGCGGTGATCATGTTGGTCATCTCCGTGGCCATGTCGACGTTCGACTGCTCGAGCACGCCGCCGATGGTCGAGCCATAGCCGACGGTCGCCGGGGTACCCACGATCGCCGGACCGGAGTTGGCGGTCTGTGCCCACATCGATCCACCGAGCCGTTCCAGGCCGCCCTGGTTGGCGAACGTGGCGAGCGAGATGTAGCCGGCCGTGACGCGTTCCTGGAAGGTTTTGTCTTCCGGGTTCGTGTCGGTGTAGGAGACCGAGCCGTCCTGAGCGATCGTGATGTTGGTCGAGCCGGGTGGGATGTTGATGAAGCTGTCTTCTTCGCCCGCCGCGTAGGTGGTGCCGTTTTCGGTTTCGTTCGCGACCGCGTTGCGCCCAACCACGTACTGGCCGGACTGCGTCGTCAGGAAGCCGGCCTGGTCGGTCGTCAGATCGCCGGCCCGGGTGTAGGAGACCTGTTTCGGCAGGCCCGCGGTGAACGGTGCTTTGGCGGGCGGTTCGCCTTCGCCGACGCGCAGGAACCCTGGTCCCTCGATCGCGACGTCGAATGGGTTGTTGGTCGTCTGGAAGGCGCCCTCGGACATTTCGTTGCGGGTCGCGGCGACCTGCACGCCGAGACCGACCTGCACCGGGTTGGTGCCGCCGTTGGTTTTCGTCGGCCCCGAAGCGCCGCGGGTGACCTGCGTGAGGGAGTCCGCGAACGTCATGCTCGAGGCCTTGTAGCCCACGGTGTTGACGTTCGCGAGGTTGTTGGCGGTGTCGTTGAGCAACGCCTGATTCGCATCCAAGCCGCTAATAGCGGCATACATTCCAGCCATCATCGTGACTGCCCGTCCTTTCGTGGCCTCCTCGATGAGGTCCGGCCCTTGTGTTGGTGCGCAGGACCGGTCATGCGATCACAGCGCTGTCGATGTTTGTGAACACGTTGTCCTTCATGTGTTCCGAGCCCACTGCCGTGATTACGGTGTGGTTGGCGACCGACACCACGAAGGCGGTGCCGTCGACGAGTACGAGGGAGTCGCGCGCGCCCTTGCCGGCTGCGCGACTGACGCCCTCGGAAAGCCTCTGCAGGGTGCCCGCGTCGAGCTCGATGCCGCGACGTTCGACGCGGGCGAGCGCGTGCTTCGAAAACTGAAGGCCCTGGGCCGCGCCCGCGTCTTTGAGCGTGTCGGCGAATGACGTTCCTTGCACCGCCTCGCGACGCTGCGTCGCCGGCGTGCCACTCGCGGGCGTTGCGCCGGGAGCCGCGCCGGGAGGGAGTAGAGCCGGGTTGGTGATCGGCGACGTGCTCATTCGACGTTCGTGATCCCCGTCAGGCTGATGCCGGTGACGCCTTCGATCGTGAGCGTGACGCCGGAGGCCGTGGACTGCGCGCTCTGGACTTTGCCGCTGACAGCTTCGCCGGAGGGCGAGTTGTAGGTGACGGTGTGACCGATCAGCTGCACCGCACCGGAAAGCTCGTTGGCGTTGGCCAGGTTCGTGATCTGCTCGACCTGGGTGAACTGCGCGAGCTCGTTGAGGAATTCGTTGCTGTTTGACGGTTCCAGTGGGTTCTGCGCCTGCATCTGCGCGATCATCAATTTCAGGAAGTCGTTCTGGCCGAGGACGCCGTTGGCGTTGCTCGGTTCCTTCGAGCCGCCGCTTTCGCCGTTGGCGCCAATCAGTGAGTTAGTGGCTTCGGTCGGGTTCATCTTCTGGTCTCCTTTCGCCTCTAGGCGAGGACGTCCACCAACGTGCCTCGGGTGGTGTCTGAGCTTGGTTGTGCGCCGGCAACGATCGCCTGCGTGTCGGTCGAATCGGGCTGCTGCTCCGCGCGTGCGTCGTTACCTGCGCGGCCGCCGTGGGCTTCGTGACGCTGCTCGCCGGCGGTGAATTCGCCGGACGAGCCGATGTCGAGGCGCAACAGCGAAGTGCCGAGGCTGGACAGCGAATCGGCCAGCTCGGTGCGGCCGCCCAGCAGCGCACGCACGGCTTCGGGCGTGTCGGCCGTCAGTCGCGCCACCAGGCCGTCGCGCGTCTGCGTCAGGTGTACGTGGATCTCGCCGAGTTCCGCCGGCTCCAGCGCGATACGGGCGTGAGCGAGACCCTGACGCGAAGCCAGCTCGACCGTGGCGTGAATCGAGTCGATCATCTCCTGCATACGCACGCCGGAGTCGAGCAGCGTGCCTTCGGCGGTCGCGGTCGCCAGATTGGCGCTCGGCGCTTCTGCGGCGACAGGCATCGCTGCCGGAGCGGCTCCAGGCGTCGGCGAAGCGGGCTGCGCCTGGGGCGCCCCGACCTCCGTGGGCTGAGCGGTTGCAGTCTGAGCTGCCTGCGCGGTAGGCACGTGAACGGAGGTGCTCCCCTGCGCGGAGCGCGGGAGACCCGCCACCCGCGCTGTGGCGGTCGGACGTGGCGTACCGCGTTCGTCGCCTTGCTGCTCGGACGTGTCGGCCGCGTGAGCGGAGCTGGCGCCCTGCGCCGGGGTGGATGCCGGCGGCGCACCGGCGGCTGCCTGCGTCGTTGCCGCTGTCGTCGTAGTCGTGCCGCTCTGCGCGGCCGGGACCGCTTCGGCGGAAGTCGCCGCTTCGCTACCGGGGAGGCCCGCTTCGGTCGGCTGCGCTGCGTGGCTCGGCGATTCGCTTACCGGGCCAGGTGCCGGCGCATTGGTAGGGCCGTGCTCGGCCGCGGGCGGCGGACCGGCGTCGCGAGGTGCTTCGGGCGGGGTGGTCGCGGCGACGGGTGGGCCCTGGGCACCAGGGTCCTGCACGACTGGCGCCACAGGCACCTGGACGCTGCTGGCCGGGGCTGGTTGCGTCGCGGGTGACACGGGCACGGGCACGGCTGCTGGCGCAAGCGCGGTTTCAGGCGTCGCTTCGCTCACGCTCGCTGCGCCGGCTCCGCTCGTCGGCGCTTCGCCGGTTTCGCCTTCGCTCGTCTGCGTGGGAGCGCTGCCCTGTGGGGGCGACGGCGTGCCCTTCGTGTCTGAGCCGACAGGCGTATGCGGCGCCAGCCCAGCCACAGCGGCGTCGTGGGAGAGGAGGTCGTGCGGCGGGCGCTCGCGCACGTGTTCGCGCGCTTCGCCGGGACGATCGCCGACCGGCTTCTCCGTTTGGCCTTCCGCAGTGGCGGTCCGGGCCCAGTGATCTTCGAGCGTCCCCCGGAACGGGGGGTGCGCTCCGGGTGGAGCCCCCGGTGGGGAGGCGCCGCCCGGCGAGGTGGCCGTCGGCGGCGGCAAAGCCGGCATGACGCTCATATCAGGCTTCCTGTCACCGGTGTCGGCAGCGAAGATGCGTGGCTCTGGCGGTACGTTTCGGCGTAGCTGAGCACTTTGCTCACGTAGCTCTGCGTTTCGCTGTAGGGCGGCACGCCGCCGTACTGGCGCACCGCTCCGGGGCCGGCGTTGTAGGCGGCCAGGGCGTCGGCGGTGTTACCTTGGAATTCGCCCATCAGCTGGCTCAGATAGCGCGCGCCGCCTTCGATCGATTCGGCCGGGTCGAGCGGGTCGGCGACGCCCATCGAGGAGGCGGTGCCCGGCATCAGCTGGGTGAGACCGGTCGCACCGGCGCCGCTCTGCGCGCTCGGGTCGAAGCCCGACTCCTGTTCGATCAGCCCGTGCAGCAGCGCCGGGTCGAGCCCGTAGCGTGCCGAGGCCTGTTCGATCAGCCCGTCGTACTGCTGGCCGCCTTCGGCGCCACCGGCAGTGGTTGCCGCCTGCAGGGCGCTGGCGAAGCTCGTGGTAGATCCGCTCGGACTGGAGGCGAGCGCGCCTGAGAGCGCACGCCCGGTCGCCGCTTCGTGGGCGGCTTCGACCATGCTCTGAATCTGCTGGACGCGCGCGGACAGGGCAACCTCGCCGGCGGGCAGCGTTTCGACCGTGGGGGCGCTCATGCCACGCTCCGGCCGAAGCGGACGGCCGCGATCTCGTCGTGGGCGTTGCTCTCCTGCCTGGCCTGCTCGCGCTCGTGCTCGCCGCGGCGGCGCTCGCGCAGGCGGATCAGCATCTCGTGCTCGCTCGCGGCGGTCACCAACTCCGCGTTGCGGTCCGCGACATCGGCCTCGCTGTGCTGCAGCTGCTGCTCGCTACGGCGGCGCTGCTGCTCGACGCGCTCGACAAAGGCCTGGCGCGCCACGAGGTCGGCGCCGCCGATCGTGCCGCCCGTACCGCCGATCCGGCGCTGCTCGTCGAGCGCGCGCTGTAGCTCGGCCTCGGCGTCGCGTACGCCGGCTTGGCTGTCGGAAAGGCGCGACAGCGATCGAGCGAGCTGCTCCTGAGCGAGCTGCTCCTTGCGTTCGCGCACGGCGCGGACACGCTCCAGCCGGAAGCGAAACGAGGTCACGCGCTGGTTATCGGCGCGTGACGTGCGTTCTTTAGCGACGGTCAAAGTTCACCCAAATGGCCTACAGGTTCAGCCCTAGAGTGGGGATCGCCGGCGTGTTGGCCCCGCCGGCAGCGCCTGTGCCGGCCCCGGGCCTGACGGCACCGGGCGGCACCTCTTCGGCGTCGGCGATCTCGTCCCCGCCGCTTCGCTCCAGCTCGCTCGACAGCGAGGCGGCGAGCCGGATCAGGCGCGCGTCGGTGTCGAGCGGATCGCTGCGGTCGTCGACCGCCTGGCGCAGGAACTCCTCGATCCGGGTGCGGTGGGCGAGCGCCGCGTCGAGCGGCGGGTCGCTGCCGCGCTGGTAGGCGCCGATCGCGACCAGGTCTTCCTTCTCGCGCAGCACCGCGAGCGCCGAGCGCAGCACACGACCGGCATCGATCACGTCCGCCGTCACGATTTCGTCTAGTAGACGCGAGACGCTCTGCAGCACGTCGATCGCCGGATAGTGCCCCGCGTGCGCGAGCGCGCGCGTCAGGACGATGTGGCCGTCGAGGATCGAACGGGCGGCGTCGGCGATCGGCTCGTTCATGTCGTCGCCGTCGACGAGCACCGTGTAGAGCGCCGTGATCGAGCCGTTGGCGCTCGTGCCGGCGCGCTCCAACAGTCGCGGCAGGAGCGCGAACACGCTCGGCGTGTAGCCGCGTGTCGCCGGCGGCTCGCCGATCGCCAGGCCGACCTCCCTTTGCGCCATGGCGAAACGCGTCACCGAGTCCATCATCAGCATCACGTCGTGGCCTTCGTCGCGGAAGTGCTCGGCGATCGTGGTCGCCGTGAAGGCGGCCTTGATGCGCACCAGTGCCGGCTGGTCGGAGGTCGCAACCACGACCACCGAACGCTCCAGGGCGTCGCCGAGGTCGCGCTCGATGAACTCCCGCACCTCGCGCCCGCGCTCGCCGACGAGCGCGATCACGTTGATCGCGGCACTGCTGGAGCGAGCGATCATTCCGAGCAGAGAGGACTTGCCCACACCTGAGCCGGCGAAGATGCCGAGCCGCTGCCCGCGACCGCACGGCACGAGGCCATCGAGCGCGCGTACGCCGAGCCCGACGCGGTCTTCGATGCGCGGGCGCGACAGCGGTGCCGGCGGGGGGGCGATCGTCGAACGCGGCACGCCGCCCGTCAGCGGACGCCCGTCGTCCGGCTGGCCCAAGCCGTCGACGATCCGACCCAACAGGCCGTCGCCGACAGCGATGCGAAACGGTGCACCGGTCGCGAGCACACGCGTTCCAGGGCCGATTCCATGCAGCTCGCCGAGCGGCATCAGGAGCGTGCGGCCGTCGCGGAAGCCGACCACCTCGGCCGCCACCGGGGCGCGGTTGCGGTCGGTGCCGACGAGGCACACCTCGCCGACCTCAGCCGTCAGGCCGGTGGCCTCGATGATCAGGCCGATCAGGTTGCTGACGTAGCCGTGGCGGCGGGCCAGGTCGGCCTCGGCGATCGCCTGGCGAGCACGTACGAGCCGCGAGACGCCGCCAGCGGTCGCGACGGTCATGCCTCGCTCTGATCGCCGCCGCCGCCGAGCTCGGCCATCGCGACTTCGCGGGCGCGCTCTAGCTGGGTGGCGATCGACGCGTCGACGACGCCCTCGGCGGTGCGCACGACGGCGCCGCCGCGGCCGACGCGCTGGTCGGCCTGCAGGTCGAGCCCTTCGAGCGCATTGAGTTGCTGGCCCACAGCGGAGGACTCGTCCGTCAGCGCCTGGCGCAGCAGGTCGAGATCGGCCGGATTGAGCAGGATCGCGACCGTGCGCTGGCCCGCGACGCGACGCAGCGCGCCCTGCACGACGTCCAGCACGACCTCGGGGCGCAGCTCGCAGGTGGCCGCAAGGATCTTGCCGGCCAGCGCGAGCGCCAACTCGACCGCGTCGGCTTCGACCGCGTCGGCTGTCTGCTCGCGTAGCTCGGCGACGCCAGCCAGCGCCTCGCCGAGCGCGGCGGTCGCGCTGCGCATCTGCGCCGCACCTTCCTCGCGTCCCGCCTCCAGGCCGGCGGCGTAGCCTTCGCTGCGCGCCTGCTCGCGTAGCGCGTGCGCTTCTGATTCGGCCTCCGCCAGGGCGCGGGCTGGTGCCTCGCGCGAAGGGGGCTCGGACGGGACGAGCTGCTCGAAGTCGTAGCTGACGACGGCCTCAGACAACGGCTTCGCTCTCGTCCTCGCCCTCGGCCGCACTCGCGATCACGATCGTGCCCGCTTCCTCGAGTTTGCGCACCACCGCGACGATCCGGCTCTGCGCCGCGTCGATGTCGCGTTTGCGCTGCGGCTGCTGGATCTCCATCTCCTCCGTGAGCATCGCCGCGCCGCGCTCGGACATGTTGGTCATGACCATGGCCTTGACGTCCTCGGGCGCGCCGCGCAGCGCGAGCACCAGATCCTTCTGGTCGACCTCGCGCAGCAGCTGCTGGATCGCGCGCTCTTCGAGTTTCACGATGTCCTCGAACACGAACAACATGCCGCGCACCTCCTCGGCCAGCTCCTTGTCAGAACTGGCTAGGTTCTCGAGCACGTTGCGCTCCACCGAGCGGTCGGCGTGGTTGAGGATGCCGGCCAACGCCTTGGTGCCGCCGGTGGCGGCGTACTCGCGCTCGGCGACGGCGCTCAGACGGTGGCGCAGCGCTTCCTCGACACGTTCGATGACGCTAGAAGAGGCCTGGCCCATGCGCGCGATGCGCAGCGCGATGTCCGGCTGCTGGGGCTCGGGGAGACGCGCCAGCACACCGGCGGCGAGGATCGTGTTCAGGCTCGCCAGCACGAGCGCGATCGTCTGCGGCGACTCGTTGCGCAACAGCCCGGCGATGCGGTCGGGTGCAATTGAGCGCAGGAACTCGAACGGCTTGGCCTCGCTGGAGCCCGACAGCCTCCCGAGCAGCTCGATCGAGCGCTCAGGGCCGAGCGCCCGCTCGATCACCTCGCGGGCGTAGTCGAGCCCGCCGGAGGTGCCCTCGGCGGCGCCGCTCTTGCGCGCCATCTCGTCGAACACGGAGTCGGTCGTGTCCGCGCCTACTACGGGCAGGCGGGCCATCTCCATCGACAGCCCCTCGATCTCCTCGTCGCGCAGGCGCTGGATGACGTTCGCCGCACGCTCGGAGCCGAGCGCAGCCATCAGCACGGCGGCCTTGCGCGCGCCCGAGACGCCCGGCAGATCGAGCGCGGTCCCCGGCGCGGTCCCGCCGGGCACGAGCGCGGCGCCGGGTCCAGCCGGCAGCGCCGGCGCCTGCTTTCCGCCCTCCCCCGCCACGCGCGTTTAGTCCTCCTGCATCCAGTTTCGTAGCTGCTGGGCGACGCGGTCAGGGTCGCTGTCGGCGAGCGCCTCGACCTGGCGACGGATGTCCTGGCCAGCCGGTACGGCGCCGTTGCCGTTCCCGTTCCCGTTGCCGTTCTGCCCGGCGCCGACGGAGGCCGTCATGTCACCCGGGCGGCGTGAGATTTCGCGTTCCAGTTCGGACAGTCGCACGGGCGCCTCGATCTCGCGCAGCCAGACGGGCTCCTCGATCGCCTCGGACTCGCGCTTGCGGATCGAACGGGTCGTGAAGAAGAGGAACAGCGCACCGGCGATCGCGACCAGCGCGTACTTGGCGTAGCCGAGCGGGCTCGCCTTGGCGGCGCCGGCGGCGGCCGGCTGCTTGGCGAACGCGACTTGGCCGATCGAGATCGTGTCGCCGCGCTTCGACTGGATGCCGGCGGCGTTGGTGACGGCTTCGCGAATCGCCGGCAGCGCCGAAGCGGGAACCGAATGGTCGAGCAGCACCGAGACGTGCTGGCTTTCCACGACGCCGGGCGCGATCGTGGATTTCGTGACCGTCTTCGAGACGCCGAGCTGGGAGTCGGTCGTTTCCTTCTTGTAGTTCGACTTGCCGCCGGCCCCGCCCGTGGTCACGTTGGCGGTGCCGGTGGCGCCACCCGTGCCGGAGCCGGTCCCCTGCAGCGTTTCGAGCGACTTGCTCTGCGAGAGCGGCACGCCGGCCTTCGCGTATTCGAGCGATTCCTTGGTCGTCTGGTCGACGTTCATGTTCGCGTACACGAGCACCTGCGCCTTGCCCACGCCAAGCGTCTGCGCGAGCATCGAATCGAGGCTCGCCTCCATGCTGTCGTCGTAGCGCGTCTCGGCGTCCTGCACGTTCGTGCCGGACGTGCCCGAGCTGCCGCCGGGGGCGGGCCACAGCAGCTGCCCGGAGCCGTCGGTGATCGTGACTTTGCTCAGCTGTAGGCCGGGCACGCTGGAGGCAACCAGCTGGGCGATGCCGCGCACCGAGCTGGGGTCGAGCGAGGTCGTACCCGACAGCAACACGGCGGCCGAGGAGATGCTGAGGTTTTCGCCGAAGATCTGGTTCTGGGAGCTCGGCAGCACGAGCTCGACCTGGGCGCCGGAGACGCCCTGGATGCTGTTGATCGTTTCATCGAGCTGGCCCTGCAGGGCCCGCTGATAGGTGACCTGCTGCTGGAAGTTGCTTTCGCCGAGTTTCTGTTTTTCGAACAGCGAGAAGCCAGGCTGGTTGTTGCCGAGCTCGCCCGCGCCGGCAAGCGCCACGCGGGCGGCGGAGGTTTGGTTGGCCTGCACCGCGATCGCGGTGCCGTTGTTCTGCAGCTGGTAGCCGATGCCCTGCGCGCTCAGCGTGCTCGTCATCTTGCCCGTCTGCGAAGGGTCGACGCCGCTGACGAGCGTCGTGTAGCTGGGCTGCGAAGCGAGGTGCAGGAAGAAGTAGATGAACATGATCCCGACGACGAGGGCGCCGCCGAGCATCAGCCAGCCGCGCGTCGTGAGCCTGGAAGCGATTTGTGCGATCGGCATCGTCTAGCTCAGATCTGCGTCTGGAAGATCGTCTGCACGGCTTCGGTGGCCTTCGTGCGAATCTGCGCCGCGAGCTGCATCTCCAGGCCGGCGTCCTCGACCGTCGTGACGGCCGCCTCGGGGTCGCTGACGGTGCCGGTGGCGAGCGCCTGCGAGGCGGCGTCGGAGCTGCGCTGGCTGGTCTCTAGCGATTCGATCGCCCCGGTCAGGGCGTCGCCAAAGTTCGGTGTGCCGCCGGTGCTCGACGTCGTGCCAGCGCCTTCCAGCCCGGCGACGCCGGTCAAGCCTTCGGCCGGCTGTCCCGCGCTCGCACCGGAGGTGAGACCTTCGGTGCCCGCGGCAGAAGAGAGTTGGCCCGCCAGACCGCTAACAGGAGGGATAATCATTTAAGAATCGCGAGCGTCGAGGTGAACATCGACTTAGCCGTCTGCATCGCGGTCACGTCGGATTGGTAGCTCTGCTGCTCGGAGATCAGGTCCGTCATTTCGGTCACGGTCGAGACGTTCGGCAGCTTCACGTAGCCCTGGGCGTCGGCTTCGGGACTGCCCGGGTCATACACCTGCTGGTCGGGGGTTTCGTCGCTGACCACACCCGCCACCTGGACGCCGCCGGCGGGGCCGGTGGAGGCGGTCTGGGCCTCGGCCAGCGCGCCGCTCAGCGCTCCCTGGAAACCCGCGCCCGGGGAGCCGGTCGCATCCGAGCCGACCTGGCGCAGCTCGACCTCCTGGCGCTGGTAAGGCTGGCCGTTGGCGGCTTTGGTGGTGTCGGCGTTGGCGAGGTTCTCAGCCGTCACGTCCATGCGGATGCGCTCCGCGGTGAGGCCCGTGCCGGCGATGCCGATCGCGTCGAACAGACCCATCAGAGAATCCCGATCGCCGAGCGGATGATGCCGTTGCGGACGTTGACGACGTCCGTCAGGGCCTGGTAGTCGAGGCCGTTTTCGGCCAGCTTGGCCGATTCCTGATCGACGCTGACCGTTTCGCCGTTGGGGCCGGCTTCGATCGGTGCCGATTGCTCTTGGAACTGCAGCCCTTCAAGCGGCGTGCCGCCGTTCATCGCGCCCTGCAGCTCGGACTCGAAGTTCACTTCCTGCGGCCGATAGCCGGGCGTGTCGGCATTGGCGACGTTGTTGGTCAGCGCCGTCTCGCGCAGCCAGGAGCCACGCATCGCAGCCTCGAGGAGCTGCTGGGTTGAATCCACCACGGACATACCGAACGCTTTGCCTTTCCGCCCTCCCTGGGCTGAATCCGACCTCTCCATGAGATCGCTGCGGCAACGCGGCCATCGAGGGCCGCTCCCGTCATCGGCCGCCCGGCGAAGATCTTTAGGCGTGGGAGCTAGGCGCTCTGATCGAGCCGCGGGCGCGGGCTCAAGCGGCCGGCGTAGCCGTCCGCGGTGCGGCGCGCGCGACGCGCGACAGACAGGTCCGCCAGGAGCGCGTCGTTCAGGCGCAGCAGCTCGATGCGCGTGCGTTCGTGCACGAGCAACGCGTTCTGAAGCAGCGAGGAGGCCTCGGCCGGCGGACGCTCGGGCAACCCTTCGATCAGACCCTGCCAGCGTTCGCCGAGCGACTCGAGCGCCTCCAGCTCGCCGCGACCCGCCAGCTCCAGTTCGAGCTCGGCGTGATCGAGCAGCGCCTGATAGCGCGCCAGCGGCGGATGCCCGGCCGGAGCCTGTGCGCTCATGCGCGTGTGACGCCGCTCTCGCTACTCGCGATCTGCGACCAGGCTTCGCGCAGATCGCCCAGCAGCTCGTGTACCTCGTCGACCATCGCTGGGTCCTGGGCCATGCGCGCCTTGTTGAGGTGGCGCAGGCAGAAGCCGTAGACGTCGCGCAGTCGCTGGGCCACGTCGCCCCCTTGCTCGAGGTCGAGCGTGCCGTCGAGGTGCCCGATGATCATTTCCGCGTGGCGCAGCGTGATATGCGCGCGCTCGATCTGGCCGTCGCCCATGGCGGCCGTGGCCTGGCGCAGGAAGCGCCGCGCGCCGTCGTACAAGATCACGACCAGCTCGATCGGGCTTGCTGCCAGCACCGCTCCTCTGCGGTATGCCTGCGGTGATGCTGCGAGGTTCGCCATTGCCTCTTCTGTCATCGGCTTTTAGCCGAGGAAGTTGAGACTTGGACGGAACGATTCCGTCTAGCTCGAGTGTTCGCTCTGCTGCAGCAGGAAGCCCAGTTGGGAGTTGTTCTGGGTCAGGATGCCTTCCAGCTTGGCGTACTGGGCGACGAGATGTTGCTGGCGTTCGGCCAACACTTCGTTCATGTGCGCGATGCGCGATTTGAGCTGTGTGACGGTCGCTTCGTCGCCGTTGATTTTGGCTTCCAAGGTACCGCCAGGAGCAGAGGCACTGTTGAGCACTGCCTGCAAGCTTTTCGACCAGCCCTGGACCATCTTCTCGACCGCTTCGGGGTTTTCCGCGAGCGCGCTGGCGAGCTTGGCCGGTTCGAGCTTGACGAGACCTTCGATCGAAGCCTTGGAGGCTGTCGAGCCGGCCGCTGCGCCCGGGCCGAGGCCGATCTGGAACGGGCTCGACATTTCCTGGGGCAGGCCGGCGACGGAGTCGAACATAGTCGAGCGCATACGCGCCACGAGGCTCGACAGTTCGGTGTCCGAGAAGAGCGAGCCGGTTTCGAATTCTTCGGGCTTGGTGGCACCCGCGACCGGCTTCGTCGTCAGCTGCTTGTGGATCGCTTCGAGGACCGAGTTGTATTCGGTCACGAACGACTGGATCTTTTCTTCGATCCCTTTCGTGCTGGGCCCCGGCGCGGCCACGTCGACGGTGACGGGTCCCGCGGTCGTGGTCAGGCCCTCGAACGTCAACGTCACACCGGCGATCGCTTCGGTGACGACGTTCGTGGTGGACGTGCCGGCGACGCCGTCCACGCTGTATTCGGCGTCGCGGCCTTCCTTGGCGGTGCCGGCCTTTTCGGTCAGGGAAGCGCCCGTGACCTGGATGAATTCACCCGTCGTGGCACCGGTTTCGCGGGTCGAGAAGACGAGCGTTTCGGCGTTGACGGCGGCGGCGAAGACGGTCGCGGTGCCGCTGGCGTTGATCTTGCCGGCGAGTTCTTTGGCGCTCATGCCGGCCTTGACGGCGAATTCCTGACCGTCGACGGTGATCGTTTCTTCGGCCGCCGGGCTCGTGAAGGAGAACGTCCGCTGCGCCGAGTTGGCGAGCTGGGTGACTTCGACCTGGTAGCCGCCGACGCCCGCACCGGCGGTCGCCACGGCCGCCACACGCTGCGGTTCGCTAGAGCTGACGGCCTGGGAGGTTTCGAACAGCGACGGCAGCGCGAAGTCCGCGACGGTGAACGACAGCGTCTGCAGGCTCGACTGCAGCGTGTGCAGCACGCTCTGCTGGCCCTGGAGTTTCTCCTGCTGGGTCGTCAGGTGCGTGATCGGCACCTTTTCCGCATCGAGCAGCGCCTCGATGATCTGGCTCGTGTCGATACCCGAGCCGAGGCCCGTGATCGAGATCGGCGAGCCGGTTTCGGTGTTGACGCTGATCGGCGAAGTCGACATGGCGCTAGCGAGCTCCTTCCCCGCAGGCCAGCGCGAACGCCTCGGCCGTCGAACAGGCCCGCATGTGCTCGCCGGAAACGCCGCACAACTCGATCCGCAGCGGTCCGTCCATCGGGCTGTAGAAGCGAAGCTGGCGCCCACCGTCGCGCAGGCGGCGCTCACGGACGGCCGCGGCGCCGATCTCTGTGAGCAGCTCGGCGGGCGGCGTGCCGCGCTCGGCGATCACGCGCGCGTCGGCGTGCAGCAGCAGCTCGTCGATCTCGAGCAGCACGTCGTTTACGTTTTCGTCGGGGCTGCTTGGCGAGCTCATCTAGCGTTTTCTCCCTGAAAACGTGTTTCGTGGCCCAATCCCTGAGCCACCTCGCGCTTCGTTGCTGTGTGTGTGATCGACGTCCGACACGAAAACTTTAAGCCCGGGGCTCCGTGGGCCACGGATTGCGAAGGTCGCTCGGCTCTACCCGTCCCCGGATGGCCCTAGCCATACGAAACGTGTCTTGCAAGAGGCTCTCTGGCGAGCGCGGCATCGCACCCTGGTCATCGACCACGGACGCGGATATCTGAGCGGCTCTACGCGCGCGGGCGCCCGCCTAAGAAGGGGAAGTCCGTGCGGGCGCGAAATAAGCGAGCGGCCATACCGCCGCACTCGAGCTCGGCCGCGAGCGAGGTGTGCGGGGCAAGGCGGAACGGTCTTTTCGCAGCACTCCCTCGAGAGTCAGGCAGGAGAATGAACACAACCGGGCAGCGCGCTCCCAGAACGCCGGCGGCAGAGGTACTCGCCATCTGGGAGGAGTACTCACAGAGCGGGGCGCGCGAGCCGCGCGACCGGCTGATCTTCATGTTCATGCCGATGGTGCGCTACATCGTCTACCGCAAGGTGCGCGAGGTGCCGACCGAGTGCGACGTGCAGGACTTCCTCTCCTGCGGCCTGGAGGCGCTGATCCGCTCGATCGAGCGCTACGACCCGGACAAGGGCGCGACGCTCGAGCAGTACGCCTGGACGCGTATCCAGGGCGCCGTGCTCGACGAGCTGCGCCGCCACGACTGGGCGCCGCGCTCGCTGCGCCGCGACGAGCGCGCGATCAAAGAGGCGCGCGAGAGCTTCCTGGCGCTGCACGAGCGCCAACCGGACCGCGAGGAGCTGGCGGCGAGCGTCGGCATGACGGCGCCGGAGCTGCAGCGACGGCTCGACCAGGTCGCCCTGGCCGAGGTCGGCTCGCTCAATCGCATCGTGCGCTCCGACGAGAGCGCCACAATCGAGCGCATCGACACGCTAGAGAGCACAGACCGCGACAGCGACCCGCTCGTCAGCGCCGAACGCCGCGAAGCCAAGCAGCACTTCCGCCAGGCGTTCGCGCGTCTCTCCGACCAGGAGCGGGAAGTCGCCGTGCTGCTGTACGTCGAGGATTGGACGCTGCGCGACATCGGCGCCCGTCTCGGCGTGTCCGAGAGCCGCGTGTCGCAGATCCACACGCAGCTGCGCCGCCGCCTCTACGAACAGCTCTGCGGCGAGACGGCCCTGTTCAGCGCCGTCGGCTGAACGATCTCCGTCGCGCGTTAAAGAAACTCCCGCGCAAGCCGACTATCGGACTGGCATGGACCTCGGCCTATACATCGCTGCCTCGGGCATGGTCGCCGAGCAGACGCGACAGAGCCAGCTGGCGAACGACCTCGCCAACGCCTCCACCCCCGGCTTCAAGCCCGACGAGTCGCCACAGCACAACTTCGGCGACGTGCTGCTCGCCAACACCGAGGGCGGCAAGCCCGTCGGCAGCATCAACCGCGGCGTGGCGCTTGGCGAAACCTTCACCGACATGACGCCGGGATCGATATCCGAAACGGGCGAACCCCTGGACTTCGCGGTCGAGGGCTCGGGCTTCTTCGCCGTCAAGACCGCCCAGGGCGTGCGCTACACGCGCGACGGCGAGTTCACCTCCTCGGTCCAGGGCGTGCTGACGGACACCTTCGGCAACCCTGTGCTCGACCAGAGCGGCAACGAAATCAAGGTCTCGGCAGCCGGCGCTGTGCCCGCCACGAGCGTCGGCGTGTTTGAAGTCCCAGGCGCCGCCAAGCAGGGCGAAAACCTCTACACGGGCTCGCCCAGCGGCCAGGCCAGCGGCGGCGTGCGCCAGGGCGCGCTCGAGGCCTCCGGCGTCGACGCCGCCAAGGTGATGGTCGAAATGATCACCTCGCTGCGCAGCTTCCAGTCCGGCCAGCAGTCGATCCAGACGATCGCGCAGACGCTGCAAGAGGCGTCCACCCAGGTCGGCTCGGTCGGCGGCCAGTAGGTCCCAGCAGCCCTGTTATACCCGTGCCACAAAAAGGCACGGAGTCGGCACAAAAGTCCCGCCACGACGGGCTAGACTGAGGCCCATCATGGTTCCAAAATGGGCAATCATCCCCGTAGCAAGAACACTGATCGTCCAGGCGTTTACCGATCCGTGGCACGACAAACGGATCCTGATCGACGAGGACACTCGACGCGTCAGAGCCGTTCGAATCGACCACGATGAGAAGGTCCGAACCCCGTCTACGGAGAGCAAGCGATGAGCGACACCCCCACGGCGTATCTGGTCGCGCTGGGCGCGGTGGTCGCCCTCACGTTTGTGTGCCTGACGCTGTGGGTCGTACTCGCCCTGGCGATCGGCGCACCGTCGAAGCCCGCCGCCACGCTGATCGAAGGGATCTCGCACTCCTTCACGATGTGCCTCGGCTGTCTCCTGGGGTTGCTGGGAGGACGCATCTCCGCGTAGCCGCGCCGCAAGATTTACATCGTTGGGTCGTCAGCACCTGAACAGCAGCCACCCCGCCTTGCACGAACCCTGTCTCGCCCTCAAGTCCCGCGCGGGGATGCCGATCACGTCAGAGAAGGGCCATCTCTCGGGTGGTCCGGCCTCGACGGGTAGCCCGTTCGCGGCCGAAACACGACACGAATGGCAGGGGGCTGATGCTCGAAGGTCTCATCTCAGCGGCGGCGGGCCTGGCGGCCCAGCAGGAGCAGCTGGACGCGATCAGCAACGACCTCGCCAACATCAACACCAACGGCTACAAGTCCCAGCGCGTTGCGTTCAACGACCTGCTCTACAACGAGGTCGACATGGCCGGCACGCAGACGACGGTCGGCTCGGGAGCGAACGCGGAAATCATCGGGCGCAGCAAGTCCGAGGGCGCGATGAAGGAAACGGGCGACCCGCTCGACGTGGCGATCGAAGGCGACGGCTACCTGGAAGTGACCGGGCCTGACGGCAAGCCCGCGCTGACGCGTGACGGCGACCTCGCGCTCGACGCCAGCGGCACGCTCGTGACCTCCGACGGCTACCGCGTCTCGCCCACGATCAAACTGCCGGCCGGCGTCACCGGCGAAGACCTTCGCATCGCGCACGACGGCACCGTCAGCGCCAACGGCAAGAAGCTGGGACAGCTGAAGCTCGTGACGGTCGCCTCGCCCGACCACATGAAGGCACTCGGCAACGACCTGCTCTCCCCCAGCGCCGAAAGCGGCGAACCGCACGCCGCCGCGGGCGCCTCGCTGCGCCAGGGCGCGCTCGAGCAGTCGAACGTCGACATGGGCACCGAGATGGCGGACCTCGTCACGACCCAGCGCGCCTTCCAGATGGACACGAGCGCGATCCAGAACGAGAGCCAGATGATGTCGATCGCCAACCAGCTGCGCCCGAACCAATGAGCTCGCTCGGCGGATCGCTCCCGGCCAGCGTCGCACCCGTCAACCAGGCGCTCGAGCCGGCCTGGGTGCGCAACGGCTCCACCGCCACCCAGCAGGCCTACCACACCGCGCTCGCGTTCGAAGAGATGCTGCTCGAACAGCTCAGCAGCGCGCTGACCCAGGACGGCGTGCAAGGCGAAGGCGAAGAAGCGGGTGCGGCCGAAGGCGAAGAAAGCGCGCCCAAGCTCGGCGGCGGCCTGTTCTCCTCGATGCTGCCGCAGGCGCTCTCGCAGGGGCTCGTCGCCGGCGGTGGGCTTGGCGTCGCGGACGAGCTGACACGCGAGCTACAGGCACGCGAATCGCTCACTCAGGGCACCGGCGCATCCGCCGCGACTTCACCCGTGCCGACGGTCGTGCCGACAACCGCGGGCGGCTCGGCCTCCAGCTCCACCGCCGGGGGCACAGCCGCGTGAGCCCGGCCACGCTGCCCACCGTCGCGCGCGAGGAAGGCCTCGCCGGCGAGGTGCTGAGCCATCTCGAAGAGCAGCTCGTCTCGGCCCGCGGACTGCTCGCCGTCGTGCTCGAGCAGGGCGCCGCGATCCGCGAGCGAGACGTCACCGAGGTCGTGCGCCAGGCAGGCCTGCTGCGCGGCGAGATGGAACGGCGCATCCTGCTAGAGGAGCAGCGCGCCGACATCCTCGCCCGCTGCGGCGAGCGTCTCGGCCTCGCGCCCGACGCGATCACGCTGGCCGAGATCACACGCCTGATGACGCCCCCGGCCGCCGAGCTCGCGATGAGCCGCAGCGCCGAGCTGAACGGGCTGCTGCTCGAGCTACAGCGCGAGCACTCCGCCAACCGCGCGCTGATGCAGCTCGAACTCGGCTTCCTCGACCACCTGATGGGGATGCTGGCGCCCGAGGGCGCCAACGGCTACGACCCGCGTGGCTCCTCGCGGCGCATCACCCAGCCGCGCCCCACCGGCTCCATTCACGTCCTCGACCTGCGCGCCTGAGCGATGCCGATCCCGACCCTTCAAGGCCTACAGACAGCCCTCAGCGGCCTGCTCGCCGAGCAGCGCGCGATGGACGTCACGGCCAACAACATCGCCAACTCGAACACCGAAGGCTACACGCGCGAGAGCGCCGTGATGACGCCCACGCCGCCGATCGAAATCCCGGCGCTGTCGGCGATCACGGGCGAAGGCGGGCGCCTGGGCACGGGCGTGACGATCGAAACGATCACGCGCATCCGCAACGCCTACCTGGATAGCCAGTACCGCACGCAGAGCAGCGGGCTGAGCGGCGCCGAAACGAACTCCGAAGTGCTGCAGCAGGTGCAGAGCGCCTTCAACGAACCCTCCGAAGCCGGCCTCGCGAGCCAGCTGTCGGCCTTCTGGAGCTCGTGGACGGCGCTCGCCGACTCGCCCACCAGCGAAGCCGCCAAGGAGGGCGTGGTCGCCGCCGGCAAGCAGCTCGCGACGTCGCTGAACCAGCTCAGCGCACAGCTCGAAACGATCGCCGGGCAGGCCAGCGAACAGTACGAAGCGCGCGGCGGCGCGAACGGCGAAGTCGCCAACATCGCCAACCAGATCGCCCAGCTCAACGGGCAGATCCGCCTCTCCGAAGAGGCCGGCGAGCCGCCCAACGAAATGCTCGACCGCCGCGACCTCTTGCTCGACAAGCTCTCCTCGCTCGCGCAGGTGACGGTCACCAAGCAGCCGAACGGGACCGACACCGTCAGCTTCGGCGACGCCGCCGAACCGCTCGTCGAAGGCACGACGGTCCACTGGCCACAGGAAATGACCGGTGCCGCCGGCGGCCAGCTCGGCGCGCTGCTGACGCTCAGCGGCCCGACCGGCGCGCTCGCCTCCTACCGCGAATCGCTCGACGGCGTGGCCGCCTCGCTGACGACGAGCGTCAACGCGCTGCATACCAACACGCCGTTCTTCGAAGGCAACACCGCCGCCACGCTGAAAGTCGCCGTCACGGCGAAAGAAGTCCAGAGCTCGTCGACCGAAGCGGCCGGCGGCAACAACGTCGCGATCGCGATCGCCGCGTTGCGCGGCGGCGCCGCCGATGCGGGCTACTCCGGGCTCATCGAGCGGCTCGGCAGCGACGTGCGCACCGCGCAGGACGACCAGAGCAACCTGCAGACGACCGTGACCGCGATCAACAACCAGCGCCAGGCCGTCTCGGGCGTGTCACTCGATGAAGAAATGACCAACCTGATCGCCTTCCAGCGCGGCTACCAGGCCTCCGCGCGCACGCTGACGGCGATGGACAGCATGATGGAAACGCTGATCGAGCACACCGGCGTGGTGGGGTTGTAGGCGATGAACCAGCGCATCACCACCGAGATGGTCAGCGCCTCGACGCTGAACGACATCAACTCCGCCCTGCAGTCGCTGCAGCGCAGCTCGAACGAACTGTCGAGCGGCAAACGGATCCTCGAACCGTCCGACGACCCCTACGGCGCCAGCCACGTGATCGACCTGAAGAGCCAGATCGAAGGGCTCGACTCCTACAACAAGGCCGTCAACGACGGGCTCGCCTGGAACCAGGCCGCCGAAGGCGCGATGGGCAACGTCAACGAAATCCTGCAGCACGTGCGCGAGCTGCTGATCGAGGCCTCCAACGGCACCAACAACGCGGGCGATCTGCAGAACATCGGCGGCGAGGTCACACAGCTGACCGAAGCGATCAAGCAGGACGCCAACACCCAGTACGCCGGCCAGTACGTCTTCTCCGGCACACAGACGACGACGGCCCCCTACCAAGCCGGTGGCGAAGACGAATTCCAAGGCAACGGCGAAGCCGTGCTGCGCTCGATCGGCCCAGGCGCGACGGTGCAGATCAGCACCAACCTGTCGGCCGTGCTCGGCAACGGCCAGGGCGCCGAAGACGGCAAGCTGCTCGACGTCCTGCGCACGATCTCCCAACACCTCAACGAAGCCACGCCCGAAAGCCGCGCGCAGATCTCCACGACCGACCTGAAAGCGCTCGAAGGCGGCATGGAAGCGCTGCTGCAGGTGCAGGCGACGAGCGGCAGCACGACCAATCAGCTGCAGACCGCGTCGCTGCGCATCGAATCGCTCGAAGACTCCTTGAGCAAGGCCCTTTCGAACACCGAGAACGCGAACATCGCCCAGGTGTCGATCGAATACTCCAACGAGCAGGCCGCCTACTCGGCGGCGCTGCGCGCGGGGGCGACCATCATCCAGGAATCGCTACTCAACTTCCTGCGCGAATAGAAAGAGGAGAGAAAGCCACATGCCAGTCAAGTTCGAGAGCGTTCGCTTCGGCACCGTCGAAGTGCCGGACGAGGAGGTGCTCGAGTTCCCCTTCGGGCTGATCGGCCTGGGAGGGCTGCGCTACGCGATCATCGACAAGAACCCCGGCACCGGCTTCTTCTGGCTGCACTCCGTCGAAGACGCGGCGCTCGCCCTACCGGTCGTCGATCCGCACCAGTTCTTCTCCGAGTTCGCGCTCGAGCTGTACGACGAGGACCGCGAGCGCACGGGCGTCGAGAACGTCGAGGCGGCGAAGCTGTTCGTGACCGTGCGCGCGACGCCCGACCCGCTCGACGTGACCGCCAACCTGCGCGCGCCGCTCGTGATCGCCGACGGCAAGGGCTACCAGGTGCTCAACAAGAGCGAGAACGCGCCGCTACAGGCGCCGCTGTTCGAGCTCGCCTCGCAGACACCCGCCACGGCATCCGCCGAGCCGGTTCGCGCCGCCGACGCCGCCTAGACGACCACTGCTCCCCGGGCGCGGGCGCCCGGATGCTTCATAATCGTCGTCAATGCTGATCCTGACGCGTCGCCCCGGAGAACGCGTAGTCATCGGCGACGAGATCCTGGTGACCGTGATGGGAGTCAGCGGGCACACCGTGAGGCTCGGCATCGCCGCACCCGAGGGCGTCCCCATCTATCGCGAGGAGATCTGGTTGGCGGTCAAGGAGGAGAACCGCGCCGCCGCCGAGGCCGGCGCCAACTCGCTGCCCTCGACGCCGATCCAGGGCGCCGACGCTCAGGGCAACGACGGACCCGCTGAGGAGTCCTGAGCGGGGCTGCGCCCCAGCAAGTCGCTGAAGCGCCTGCCGCGCGCTTCGAAGTTGGAGAAGTGGTCGTAGCTCGGCGCCGCGGGCGAGAGCAGCACGACCGAGCCGTGCCCGGCCCGTACACGCGCCAGCTCGACCGCCGCCGCGAGGTCGGGGGCCGCGAGCGCGTTCTCGTGTGAGAGACCGGCGCGCAGCGCCGCCTCGATGACCCGTGGGCCGGTCGTGGGAATCGCGATCAAGGCCGCCTCGCGGCGCTCCAGCTCTGCTGCCAGCTCGTCGTAGTCCTGGCCCCGATCCTGACCGCCCGCGATCAGCACGATCTGACGCTCGGGGTAGGCCGCGAGCGCCGCGAGCGCCGACTGTGGCGTCGTCGAGATGCTGTCGTCGACCCACAGCACACCGTCGATCTCGGCCAGCTCCTGCAGGCGATGAGGGAGTCCGGCGAAGCCGGCGAGCGCATCGGGGAGCGATGACGGAGGTTCGATGCCGAGCGCTTCCAGGCCGGTCAGCGCCGCGCACAGATCCAGCAGGTTGTGCTCGCCGCGCAGCGGCAGCTGCTCGCCGCGCGCACGCGGCTCGCCCGCGAACGCGACGCCCTGCCCGGGCACGACGTCCCAGCCGTCGGGGGTCGCGAAGCGCCTGGACGCCTGCTCGCGAGACAACAATGGATCGCGCGCGTTCAGCACCGTCGCGCTCACGCCCGGCAGCCCCAAGATCCTGAGCTTGTCCGCACGGTAGGCCTCGCGTGAGCGGTGCCAGTCGAGGTGCTCGTCGTACAGGTTCGTGATCAGCGCGACCTCGGGACCGCTGGCGAGATCGGCGATCTGGTAGCTCGACAGCTCGAGCACGACCGGCCGGGCCTCGTCCTCCTCGTCGAGCAGGTCGAGCGCCGGGGAGCCGATGTTGCCGGCGAGCAGCGTCTCGACGCCGGCGGAGCGGGCGAGATGGTGGGCAAGCGCCGCCGTCGTGCTCTTGCCCTTCGTGCCGGTGATGGCGAGCACGCCACGAGGGCCGTGCTCGGCCAGCCACAGTGACGTCGAGGTCGTGACCGGCACGTCTGTCGCCTGCAGCTCGGCCCGGTAGATCGAGACCCCGGGCGAGCGCACGATCGCGTCGCAGCGCGCGAGCGCCGGCCCGATCTGCTCGCCGGAGACGACGTCCGCATCGGGTGCGCCCAGCTCGGCCGCTGCCGCCCCTGCGTCCGCCGGCGGCTCGTCGAACGCGACGACGGCGATCCGCGCCCCGGGCAGGCGCTTGGCGAGCTGGCGTGCGAATGAGGCGATCTCGCGACCGGCGCCCCACACGCCGACGCGAGCGCCTTCAAGCTCGGAGAAGCGCATCGACGCCCGCCATCAAGCCGGGGGGCACGTCGTGGTCGTCGCTCAATGCGAGCACATCGTCCTCATCATCCGCAACGGATGGGATCTCGGCCGCGAGGCGGCGAACGACCGCGTGCTCGCGCCAGCGCGGGTCGTCGGCCAGCAGGCGTATGGCCGCCTGACTCTCGCGCTCCTCGCCGACGCACTCGAACGGCTTGTGTCCACCGATCGCGCCCAGCAGCGCGAAGCCCTCGTATTGCGAAGGCTCGTCGAGCAGGTCGCGCCCGAAGATCTCGCGCAGATGCTCGGGTGAGCTGAACGGCGCGAGCGCGAGGTACACGAAGCGGCACTTGGGGCACTCGCAGCACCACGAGCTGGCACGCCGGTCGGGGTCGATGCGGAAGATCGCGTTGCAGCTCGTGAAAGCGCCGTGATAGCGCTCCAGGCGCGTGAACGCGCGCGCGATCGCGAGCTCGGAGGCCGGGCGCAGGACGGAGAAGTAGGCCACGTCGACGCCGCTCTCGCGCACCGCGGCGCTCAGCAGCCGCTCGGCGCTGAGGCTCTTGCTGAACTGGTGGTTGACCTCGATCCCGTCCCAGCTCAGGTTGGGGCTCGAAGCCGAGCGCTCGTTTGCCATCGCGACCGCGTGGAAGCCGTTCAACGCCGCCACCAGCAACGCGATGCAGGAGACGACGGCCGTGATCGGGACGTGGCCGTTGATCGCGCCGGCCTCGTTCAACGCCAGCAGCGCTGGGTCGATGCGCCGCGTCGCGAGCAGATGGTCGAGCCCGGCGGCGGCGACCGTGCGCAGGATCGGCGGCGCCTGTCCGACCGAGAACAGCGCCAGCGACTCGACGCCGGCGGCGCGCACGACCTCGATCGCGACGGCCGAGTCCTTGCCACCGCCGACCGGGACGAGCACCTTGCGCGGCTCTGGCGGCTGCGCCAGTGGAGATGCCGGAAGGTCAGAGCCCGGGAAGCACGGGCGCGGCACGGGTACGCCGTTGGTGTACGCCAGCTCGCCGAGCCCCTCGGAGTAGAGCGCTTCGAGCAGCTCCGCCGCCGCCGGGGGCGCCCCGCCGGGCAGCTCGATCCTCGCCGGCAGCGCCGCCTTGTAGTAGCTGACTCCAGCCACCCAGTGCAACAGCGCCAGCAGCGGCTCGACCCGCTCGCGCTGACCCTCATCGAGCAGCGCAGCGACGGGTAGCAGGAGCATCTCCTCAAAATCAAAATCATCCAGCGCGTAGCGCAGCGACACGCTGCCGTCAGCGCGCAGCTCGCGTGAGAGGAAGCGGAAGGTCCCGATCGTCGCCGGCTCGAAGACGGCTGGGGTGTGTCTGGCGGCGGCCACCATCCGCCAACAAGCCTAGATGGTTGATTTCACGGTCCTGCACCGCCGGGCACACGCCTGGCCTTCGCGGGCCTTTGTCCTCGACCTCGCCCTTGCCGCCGGCAAGGGCTTCGGCGCTGCGTCCGCGGCCCACTCGACCATCCGCACCCCCGGCAAACGGCGCACGACCGTGAAATCAACCATCTAGAAGGGCCGTTAGTCGTTGGCGGTCACGGCCGCGAGCAGGTCCGCGAAGCGCTCGCGCGCCTGCGCGCGCCGAGTCGGCATGTGCTCGCTGGGAACGCCGTCGGCCGGCGGCGAGTAGCCGGCCAGCACGTGGCGCGCAACCGACTGGCGGTGCACCTCGTCGGGGCCGTCGTAGATGCGTGCGGCGCGCGCGAAGCGGTACATCTGCTCCAGCGGCAGATCCGTGGAATAGCCCAACGAGCCATGCGCCTGCACCGCCCGGTCGACGACGTCGTGCAGCACCTTGGCGCCGTAGAACTTGATCATCGCGACCTGCGTGCGCGCGGCGCTCGCCCCCTGCGTGTCCATCGTCCAGGCGGCGTGCAGCGTCATCAGGCGCGCGGCCTGCATCTCGGCGGCGCTGTCGGCGATCCAGTTCTGCACGGTCTGCTTTTCGGCCAGCACCGAACCGTGCGCGTGACGGTACGTCGCCCGCTCGCAGAGCATGTCGAACGCCCGTTTCGCGACGCCCAGCCAGCGCATGCAGTGGTGGATGCGCCCCGGCACAAGCCGGTGCTGGGCGAGGATGAAGCCCTCGCCCTCGCCGCCGAGCAACGCACCGGCTCCCACGCGAGCCCCTTCGTAGGCGATTTCCGCGTGACCGCCATAGGCCCCGAACTGCTCGTTCGGATGCTCCATCGTCGGCACGTCGCGCAGGATCTCGACGCCCGGCGTGTCCGTCGGGACGAGGAACATCGAGGCTCGCTGCGAGGGACGCGCGTCGGGGTTGGTAACGGCCATCACGATCAGGAAGTCGGCGATCGAAGCGTTCGAGGAGAACCACTTGCGCCCCTCGATCACCCACTCGTCGCCGTCGCGTCGAGCCGTGGTCGCCAGCTGCGTCGGGTCCGAGCCCGGCGTGTGCGGCTCGGTCATGCTGAACGCGCTGCGCAGGTCGCCGGCCAGCAGCGGGTGCAGCCAGCGGTCCTTCTGCTCGGGCGTACCGGCCAGCGCGATCAGCTCGGAGTTGCCCGAGTCGGGCGCAGCGTTGCCGAACGCCAGCGGCGCGATCGGCGAGCTGCCGAGGATCTCGTGCATCAGCCCGAGACGCACCTGGCCCATACCCTGGCCGCCGAGCTCCGGCGGCAGGTGGGCGGCCCACAGCCCGCGCTCCTTGACCTGCTCCTGCAACGGCACGAGCGCCCGCGTGAGACCGTCGAGGCCGAGCTCCGGCCAGATCGACTCGAGCGGCCAGATCTCGCGCTTGACCAGGTCCCCCATCCAGTCGAGCTGCTCCTGGAAGTCGGCCTCTGTGGAGAAGTCCCAGCTCATGGCAACGGGTCCTTTCGATCGCGAGTCTCGGCGGCGTTCGGACAAGCCTATGTGCTCGCGCGCCGCCGCTACGAGCCACACCTACAATCGGTGCCACCGCCCACACCGTCACCGCGTCGAGCACAGGAGCCAGCCCATGAGCAGCAGCAGCGCAGAGCAGATCGTCACCGGCGTCGACTTCTTCGGCCTCTCGACGCACGACCTCCCCGCGGCCGCCGCCTTCTACGGCGAGACGCTCGGGCTGCGGCGTTCGGTCTACATGCCGGAGCGCAACTACTCCGAGTTCGAGACCGGCAACCTGACGCTGAGCGTGATCGACGGCGAGGCGATGGGCATCGGCCACAACGTCAGCTCCAGCCCGCTCGCCCTGCAGGTTCCCGACGTCGCCGCCGCGCGCGCCGAGCTGGAAGCGCGCGGGGTCGAGTTCAAAGGCGAGATCCTCGACACGGGCGTGTGCCACATGGCGTTCTTCGCCGACCCCGACGGCAACGCGCTGATGCTCCACCACCGCTACGCGCCGCGAGCCACCGAGAGCTGATATGGACGCCGCGCTGCTGGCAGCGGTCGAGGACGCGGCGGCCCACGGCGTCGCGCTGCGGACTCGTCTGCTGGCCGGGGCGCCCGAGCTGCTCGCGCGGCACCGCCGCGAGCTGCCCCAGCGCGACGACCTCTGCGGCGCCTTCTGCGCGGCGCTCGCCCTGCGGGCCGGTGGCATCGATCGGCACGACAACGAGCCGCTCGATCAGGACACGGTCGCGCTCGCGGCCGGCAGCGTCGTCTCGCGTGTGCCCGACCCCTCGATCCTGCCCGACGGCGAACCGGGCCGGCGCGACTATCGCCTGCCGATCCCGCTGATCGACGACGGCAAGCTGTCCGGCACGACGGCGGCGGGCGTGATGCGCGCGCTCGAACTCATTGGAGCCGGTGGGAGCCTGGAGGCGATCGCCTTCAGCGGCCCGTGGACGCCGAGGACGCTCGACGCGCTGTTCGACCGCTGCGAGACGTTCTCCCGCCCCGTCGCGTTGCTCGCCAACCACGCCACCCACCACCTGTGGGGCTCGTCCGCGAGCACCGAGCAGCTGGTTGCGCATCTGCTGCACGGCACGGCCGAGGGACCGGCGCCCGACTGGGACGTGGGCCATTTCGCCTGCGTCGTGGCGCGCAGTGAGGGGCCGGGAGGCAGCCTCTACGCGCTCGCGGACACCTACCCGGCGCTCGGTCGCGGCGGCGTCCACCTGCAACCACGCGAGCGGCTCGCGGCGGCGCTCGCGCGCCCGGACATGCCCGCCGGCGGGATGATCGTGCTCGTCGACGCACGCGACGCGGCCGAGCTGCGTGCGGGCGCCTCCGCCGCTGGCCTTGAAGAGGGGCTGTGGGACAACGGCAGCATCGAGGCTGTCGAGGTCGATGCGGCGGATGAGGCGGAGGGGGGCTGAGGTGAACCCGCCGGAGCTGGTCGCGCTCGTCTGCTGCGACCTCGCGGCGATCGTGCGCGGGCGCTCGGTGTTCGCCTCCGAGCTGGACAGTCACGTCCGCGCCGGCATCGGCTGGGTGCCCGCGAACCACGCGCTGCTGCCGCTCGGCGGCCTCGCAGAACCGAACCCGTTCGGGTCGGTCGGCGACCTGCGGCTGCTGCCCGACCCAGCCACGCGAGCCCGCGTCGGGTCCGAGCCGGGCGCGTCCGCCTTCGAGCTGCTGCTGTGCGACATCGTCGAGACCGACGGGCGCCCGTGGGCGTGCTGCCCGCGCGGCTTCCTACGCGACGCGCTCTCCGACCTGCGCGAGCAGACCGGCGGCGAGCTGTGGGCGAGCTTCGAGCACGAGTTCCAGCTGCCGCGTGAGGGGGAGGCCTCGGCGCTGCCGTTCTCGCTCGACGGGATGCGACGGGCCGAGCCCTTCGCGAGCGCCGTGATGGGGGCGCTCGTCGAGGCGGGCGCCGAGCCCGAGCGGTTCTTCGCCGAGTACGCGAGCCACCAGTTCGAGATCCCGGTCGCGCCCGCGGCGGGGCTGGCAGCCGCCGATCGCGCGGTGCTGGTGCGCGAGGTCGTGCGCGAGATGGCGCGCCGCGAAGGACTGCAGGCGAGCTTCGCGCCACTGCTCGACCCAGAGGAGGCCGGCAACGGCGTACACATCCACATCAGCCTCGCGGGCGCGGATGGCAGCGCGTTGTTCTACGACGAGCGCGCGCCGGAGAAGCTGAGCGCGCTGGGCGGCTCGTTCGCGGCCGGCGTCCTACGTCACGCGCGTGCGCTGAGCGCGATCTGCGCACCCAGCCCCGTCTCCGGCGAGCGCCTGCGTCCGCACCACTGGAGCGCGGGCGCGGCGTGCCTGGCGACGCGCAACCGCGAAGCGCTGCTGCGCATCCCGCCGCTCGTGGAGTTGGACGGCGCCAGCGGCGAGAGCCAGCTCAGGCTCGAGTTCCGCGGCGCCGACGCCTGCGCCAACCCGCACCTGGCGCTCGGCGCGATCGTGCGGGCCGGGCTCTCAGGCATCGCCGCCGGGCTGCCGACCCCGCCCGTGCTGGACCGTGACCCGGCCGTGCTCGACGCCGAGCAGGCAGAGCGTTTCGGCGTCGGGGCGTTGCCGGCAACGCTCGCGCAGGCGCTCGATGAGCTGGAGCGCGACGAGGCCATGAAGGGATG
>DASXER010000008.1:0-6377 GCA_036490015.1 Solirubrobacteraceae bacterium
GTTGAAGCCAATTGCGAGGCCAGCCCGTCCTTGCAGCTCGAGCCACTGGTGCGCGCGATGAGTATCGGTCGCGCGCACCTACAGTAGTGAACTTTAGAAAGATAGCTGGCTAGTCGTTCTCGAACTTCACTGGTATTGGGAAGACGATCGTCGATAACCATGCTAGCGACGCACGAACAAATGCGCTTCCATTTAGAGCAAATTCGAGGTGCACCGGGCCGAGTTTTTCTCCTGCGTCGTTCCAGTAGAATAAGTCGCCCTGTTCGCCTTTGCCTCCTCCGGCTTTTGGTACACAGTGGAATTCGTGCGTCGTGCTAGGCACTAACGGTTTTAAGATTAAGCACAGCAACTTGCCTTTGAGTGTGTTTTTCGCGAATAGCGTACATTCGAACACGGTTTCTACGGGTTCGAACAGTACCGCAACCGATTCTTCAGGTTCGCCTAAGATATCTAACACGTAGTGGAACGTGCCTTCAGATAAAATGATACCGGTTTTTTTGTCCGCGACCGTTTTGCATTCCCCCAGGAGCGGACTTTTACATTTTTCGATTTGGATGTGGAATTTGCCTAACGTGTCAGTTTCCTGGGTGCCTTCCCCTTTGATGCCTTCACATTCGATCATGTTGCCTTTTTCGTCTTCTAGTCTCACCGCGCCGGTATTTTTAGCAGTGAATCTTTCATTAGCTTTTTGAGCTAACAGCTGGGGTAAGGCGAGTTCCGCGGACGCACTCGCCGTGACGAAAGCTGAGCCGAGTGCCATCAGCGTTACTAGCGCAAGCCTGAGCGGTCGATAGTGCTTCATAGAGAAATCACTCCTCATGTGTAATGGCGTGGACACGGCAGACCTATGGCAGAGACCTACTGCGCTTGTTCCGTCAGGTGACCTCCGCTGACCTGCTCCGGATTCTCGACGACAACTGGCGCGCGTCTTTACTAGCCGAGCAGATCTTATTTCAGCATGAGAGCCGCACCGCCGTCAAGATGATGCGAAAGAACAGGAGCGTGCTGATAGGTGGAGTCGTCTTGGCTCGCGACTCAAGACTTAGGTTGCGCTGAACCGCAAGCGGCGGGCGAATGAGCACGAGCCCACGAGAGGACGGGTACGTTAGATAGAACGAGGGCAGCCCATGAGACGGCGCCTTGTCAAGTGATTCTGCCGGTATCTGCCGCTCACATTCATTGCATGGGTCGCCACCTGCGAACAGAGGCAGGTCGTTTATTACAAGGGATTAGCTCCGGCTAACGATCCCGTTTGCCCGCGGAGGGCGCTGATGCGGCGTCGCTGGGGATCGTCAGGCTCGGGTCGTGGGTATGACGACGCGGCACTCGACAGTGTCCGAGACCCCAGGAGACTCTGCCACTCGCGAAGGGCGTTGCTCAATCAACCTGCTGTTGCTTGCGCTGCCTTCTCGGCCTCGGTCAGCTGACGCTCCACCAGGTCCAGCCCAGAGGCCCAGAAGCCCGCGTCGGTGAGGTCGATGCCCACGATCCGAGCCAGCTCCTCGGGGTTTTTCGATCCGCCCGCGCCGAGCAGCTCCAGGTAGCGCGGCACCAGCTCGGCGCCGGTCTGCTCGTAGCGCTCGTAGACCGCCAGCGCCAGCAGCTGGCCGTAGGCGTAGGCGTACACATAGCCGGGGCTGCCGATGAAGTGCGGGATGTAGGACCACCAGCTGCGGTAGCCGTCGGTCACCTCGACCGCGTCGCCGAACATCTCCGACTGGCTCTCGGCCCACAGCTCGCCGAAGCGGTCGACCGACAGCTCGCCCTCCTCGCGGCGGGCGTTGTGCACCAGTTCCTCGAAGCGGCTCATCGCCACCTGGCGGAAGACGGTCGCGATCGAGTCCTCCAGGTTCTCGGCCAGCAGCGCGAGCCGTGAGGCGGGCGAGGCGTCCTCTTCGAGCAGCCGGCTAAAGACGATCGTCTCGCCGAACACGGAGGCCGTCTCGGCCAGCGTCAAGGGCGTGTGCTGATGGAAGATGCCTTGTTTGGCGGCGAGCGCGAAGTGCACGCCATGGCCCAGCTCGTGCGCGAGCGTGAGCACGTCGCGGCGCTTGGAGGTGTAGTTGAGCAGCACGTACGGGAACACCGACGGCACCGGCCCGGCGCAGAAGGCGCCGCCGCGCTTGGCGGGCCTGATCGGCGCGTCGATCGTGCGCTGGTCGAAGAACCGTTTCACGAGATCGCCCAGCTCGGGTGAGAAGGAGCCGTAGCAGTCGAGCACGATCTCCTTCGCCTTGGCGAACTCGAAGACGACCTCGTCCTCGCTGACGGAGGCGTTGCGGTCGTAGTCGGCGATCCGCTCGACGCCGAGCAGCTTCGCCTTCAGGCGATACCAGCGGCGCGCGATCTCATAGCGGCCGCGGACGGCGTCCACGAGCGCCTGCACCGACTCGTCGGAGGCCTCGTTGGCGAGGTTGCGCGCCGCCAGCCAGTGCGGATAGCCGCGCAGGCGGTCGTCGGTGGCCTTGTCGGCGAGCAGCGTGTTGAACAGAAAGGCACGTGTGCGCAGCCCGGGTGCCAAAGCCTGCGTGACGGCCTCGGCGGTGCTACGACGGACCTCGCGATCTCCCGTCGAGAGGCGGCTGAGCGCCACGTCGAGCGCGACCTTCTCGCCGGAGTCGCCGGGCAGCTCGACCTCGATCGCCGAGGTCAGCTCCTCGAACAGGCGCGTCCAGGCGCTCGCGCCGGTGAGCGACTTCTCCGTCAGGATCTTCTCCTCGGGCTCGCTCAGCAGGTGCTCGCGATAGCGGCGCACGTTGCGAAGGTGGTGCGCACAGAAGTCGAGCCCATCGCCCGCGAGCAGCAGCTCGGCGCGCTCGTCGTCGAGCGCGGCCCACTCCAGCTCGAAGAACAGCAGCGTCGTCTGGATCGCCGTCTCTTGCTCCTGCACCCTCTGCAGCAGCGCGCCCGTCGCCGGATCCGCGGTGTCGGTCGAAAAGCGCAGCGCGGCGTAGTAGCCGGCTCGCGCGAGCAACTCGTTGATCGCGGCCAGCTCGTCCATCGCCGCCTTCAGGCCGGCGCCGTCCAGCTCGTTCAGCTTGCCGGCGTGCGTCGCGGCGAAAGCCTTCGCGCGCTCCAGCCCCTCGTCGAGGCGACGCTGCACGCCCGCCTCGCCCTCGCCGTCTACGAGCGGTTCGAGATCCCAGGCCATCTCCTGGAGCAGCGGATCTGTCGTCGTGCCGGACATGGCACGGCAGCTTAGCGAGGCGAGCGGTGCCGCCAGCGCCAGCAGGCCGTGCTGGCTGGCTACTCGCTCGCCAGCGACCGCAGCAGGTCGAGCTTGGCGGCGCGACGGGCCGGCAAAGCGGCCGCCATCAGCCCCGCGAGCGCCGCGACGACGAGCAGGATCGCGAGCGTCCCCCACGGGATGGCGACTTCGTAGCCGCTGCTAGACAGGGTCGTGGCGACCACGATCAAAGAGCCCGCGAGCCCGACGACGAGCCCGAAGACGCCCCCGATCAGGGCCGTGATCAGCGACTCGTAGCGGATCATCTGGCGCACCTGACGGCGGGACGTGCCGATCGCTCGCATCATCCCGAGCTCGCGCGTGCGCTCGTAGATCGACAGCACGAGCGTGTTGACGATGCCGAACAGCGACACGATCACCGACAGCGCCAGCAGCACGTAGATCAGCGCCAGCAGGCCGTTGAGGCCTCCGGTCAGGTCCTTGCGGAACTGTGCGGCCGTACGCGAGCGCAGCTGCGGGTACTTGTTGCCCAGCAGCTTGTCGACCTGAGGTTTGACGCTCGCGTCGGTTTCTCCAGGCTTGTAGGAGAGGAAGTCGAAGGCGTCTTCGCGTAGCCCGAAGGCGCTTGCGCCGAGCTGGCTCGTGACGGTCATGTCGCCGAGGATGCGGGCCCGTGAGCGGGCGATCCCCGCGACCGTCAGGTGCACGTGCGCACCCGTCGGCGTCGTCACCGTGACCTGCGAGCCGGGCTTCAGCTTTTCCTGTTCGGCGAACTTTTCGCCGACGATCGCGTGCGCGCTACCGAGCCCGAGCAGCGTCGATTCGCTGCCCTGCTTCCATTCCATCCGATAAAGACGGGTGAAGGTGTTCGGTTCGATCACGGTCACCGAAATGTTGTCCTTCTTGCCCTGTAGGCGGCCCTCGGTGAAGGCGACCGAAGTCACCTGGTCGACGCCCGGCACCGTGCGCAGCGCGGCGGCCGCCGACGTCGGGATGCCGACTTCGCCGCCAGACTGGGAGCTCTCCACCACGAGCTGTCCGGCGAAGGTGCGATTCACAGCCGTGTTGATCGTGTTTTTGGCGCCGTCTGCGAGCACTGCCACGAAGGCGACGAGCGTCAGCCCGATCGCCAGCGCGGCGGAGGTCACGAGCGTGCGCCCAGGCTGGCGGATCGAGTTCTCCTGGGCAATCCGCGCCATGATCCCGCGCCAGGTGAACAGGCCACCGATGCCCCGTGCCAGCGCGGGCACGACCCGGTAGTTGCGCGCCGGACGCTCGCCGGGCCGTTTGAGGCGGGCGCTGAGGCGGGCGAAGCGGAACAGCCAGACGATGATCAGCACGGGCCCGATCGCGCGCGCGCCGGTGACGACCGTCAGCACCACGAGCACGATCAGACCGACCAAGAAGCGGGCGATCAGCCGCCGCCGCGTCGGCAGCGGCCGGGGCGGGATCTGCAGGCCCTCGCGCATGGCCGCCAGCGGCGGCACGCGGGTGGCGCGCAGCGCCGGCGCCAGGCCGGCGAGCATCGTCACGACGATCCCCACCAGCAGCGAGACGATGACCGTGCGTGCCTCCAGCACGGTGCCGCTGTCGGGCAGGTCGGCGCCGAAGGCCTTGAACAGCTGGTCGAGGGCCGGGGCCAGCAGCACGCCGCCGAGCAGCCCCAGACCGGCCCCCACGACGCCCAGCATCAGGCTTTCCTCGATCACCGAGCGCAGCACCTGACGGCGCGACGCGCCGAGCGTGCGCAGCAGCCCCAGCTCGCGCGTGCGCTGGGCGATCGTGATCGAGAAGGTGTTGAAGATGATGAAAGCGCCCACCAGCAGGGCGACGTAGGCGAACACCAGCAGGAAGGTCCGCAGGAAGCCGAGGTTGCTTTCGAGGTTGGTCGTTTCGTGCGCGGCCTGGTTGGCGCCGGTGCGCACGTCGACGCTCTGGGGCAGCTCACGGCGGATGTGGGCGCGCAGTTCGGGTGGCTTGGTGCCCGGGGACGCGGCCACGTTGATGCTGTCGAAACGGCCCTTCTCCCCCACCAGCCGCTGTGCTTCCGCGGGCGTGACGAGCGCCACGCTGGCGCCGCCGAAGGAGGCGCCGGCGAACTTGACGATCCCCACGACGCTCGCACGCGTGGCGCTGGACGCGCCTGCGATGAGGATCTGCTGGCCGATGCCGACCGATGCCCGGTTAGACGTTATTTCGTCGATCGCCACTTCGCCGGGACCGTTCGGCAAATGGCCTTTGGTCGTGCTAAAGGAGTTGAACGGCGCCGGCTGCAGCGAGGCGATGAACTTGGGCGCGAAGCCACTGGTCAGCTGTTTGCGGTCCAGGCGCAGCAGTGAACCAGGCGAGAAGATCGAGCCGGCGGCCTTCGCGACACCGGGCGTCGAGCGCACCTTTTCGAGCATCCCCTGTGTCACGGGCGAGGTTTCGGCGCCCGATTCGCGACCGAGCGTTTCGGCGGGCGAGATCACGACCGCGCTGCCCTTGTTCGCGGTCTGGAAGATGCTCGCGAACGACTGGTTGATGGTGTCCGTGAGGATGTAGGTGCCGGCCATCAGGGCGACCCCGAGGGCCACCGCGATCGCCGTCAGCAGCACGCGCACCTTGCGCTCGAAGAAGCCGCGCAGCAGGAGTTTGAACATCAGCCCGTGACAGAGCCGCCCATCAGGCGACGCCCTTCATCAGGTCGAGCGCCTGCTCGGCCGTGCCGGACTCGCCATCGTGGACGATCTGCCCGTCGGCGAGCACCAGCAGCCGGTCCGCGAAGGAGGCGGCGTGGGCGTCGTGGGTGACCATCACGACCGTCTGGTCGAAGTCGTCGACGGCGTGGCGCAGCAACGCGAGCACGTCGCCCGAGGCTTTCGAGTCCAGGTTGCCCGACGGCTCGTCGGCGAACACGACGGCCGGGCGCGAGATCAGCGCGCGTGCGACGGCGACGCGCTGCTGCTGGCCACCGGAAAGCTCAGCCGGGCGGTGGCTGAGGCGGTCGCGGATGCCGACCGTGTCGATGAGCGTGTCGAACCACTCCCGGTCGGCGTCGCGGCCGGCGATCGACAACGGCAGCAGGATGTTCTCGCGGGCGTCGAGGATCGGGAGCAGGTTGAACGTCTGGAAGATGAACCCCACCTTGTTGCGACGCAGCATCGTCAGCGCGCGATCGTCGAGCGTGCCCAGCTCGACCCCGGCCAGC
>DASXER010000093.1:0-5239 GCA_036490015.1 Solirubrobacteraceae bacterium
CCCGCCCTCCTCGTGCAAGCAAAGACTTCTCGGGACAGCCTTTCAGCTATCCGAACGACCCGCAAGGACCCAACGGCGCCGCTGGTCGCAATTCTTACCACTCAGACCGTTTGACTGTCTTGAGGAAGGGGGTCAACTAGCCGGCTCAGACATTCGTCGAGGCCCCCATGCGTCAAACGCCTGCGAGTGTCCCAGCGACCCGATATGCCTGCATATGTGGATCAGCCGGAGATCCCTTTCGATGCCGCTCACGACGGGTTTGCGTCCCGGCGCGGCGCTGGCCGTGCGCTGCGCCGGCGTGCTGCTAATCGTGGCGGTGCTGGCGATCGCGCTGCACGGCGTCGGCCTGGCGGGACCGGCGAGCCTCGACTCCCTGTTCAGCGGCTGGCTCTACTACGCCGCGGAGGTGGGCGCAGCCACGCTCGTGCTGACGCGCGCGCTCGCGGTCCCGCGCGAGCGGCTCGCCTGGCTGCTCCTGGCGGTCGGCATCGCCGGCTTCACAGCCGGCGACATCTACCACGCGGTAGCACTCGAACACACCACTCACTCTCCCTTCCCGTCGCCCAGCGACGCCGGCTACCTGCTGCTCTACCCATGCGCTTTCGGCATGCTCATGCGGCTCGCCGGCTCGCACGTGCGTCATCTGCACAAGAGCATCTGGCTCGACGGCGCTATCTGCGGGCTGGCGATAGCCGCCCTCGGCTCGGCGCTGGTGCTCGAGCCCGTGATCCACTCCACCCACGGCAGCTTCGCCGCTGTGGCGACGAACCTTGCCTACCCGCTTGGCGACGTCGCGCTGATCATGCTCGTGATCTGTGTGTTCGCTGTCACCGGCTGGCGACCCGGTGGGACGTGGGTGCTGATCGCGGCCGGATTCTCGTTGATGGCGGTCGCCGACAGCGTGTACATGTTCCGCATCGCGGAAGGCACGTGGCAGACGGGCACAACGCTCGACGCGCTCTGGCCCGCGGGCCTGACGATGCTTGGCTTTGCCGCCTGGGCCGAGCCGCGCGAAGAGACGGAAGTGCTGCCCAGCCGCCTGTCGATGCTGCTGCTGCCCGGCTTGTTCTCGGCGCTCGCGCTGTTCCTGCTGATCCGGGCCGACTTCGTGCACCTGCCGCTGATCCCCGAGCTGCTCGCCGCGGGCGCGCTGCTGATCGCGCGCTGGCGCTTCGTGATCACGTTCACCGACATGCTCGCGCTGTCCGAGCATCGCGAGCAGCAGGCCAGCACCGACGAGCTGACCGGCCTGCACAACCGGCGCCAGTTCTACGCGCAGCTAGGTGCGTCCGTCGAGGGCTGCGAAGCGCGCGGCGGCAGCTTCGCGCTGTTGATGATCGACCTCGATCACTTCAAGGAACTGAACGACACGCTCGGCCACTACGCCGGCGACCTGCTGCTACGCCAGATCGGCCCGCGCATGCAAGGCGTGCTGCGCGAAGGCGCGACCATCGCGCGACTCGGCGGGGACGAGTTCGGGCTGATCCTGCGCGACGGCGAGGCGGCTACCGCTGTCGCGGTCGCGGAGCGCATCCACCAGGCGCTGCTCAGCCCCTTCTCGCTGAAGGAGGTCACGGTCGCCGTGCACGCCTCGATCGGCATCGCGCTGTTCCCGCGAGACGCCGAGGACGGCGACGTGCTGCTGCAGCGAGCCGACGTCGCCATGTACAAGGCCAAGGAGAACCGCAGTCGCTACGCCTTCTACGAGGCCGGTAGCGACCCCAACAGCCGCGAGCGGCTCGGTCTCGCGGCCGAGCTCAAGGACGCGCTCGCCCACGGCGGGCTGGTGGTCCACTACCAGCCGCAGATGCGCCTCGACCGCGACAGCGTGTCGGCGATCGAGGCGCTCGTGCGCTGGCAGCACCCGCAACGCGGCCTGATCGAGGCTGAAGACTTCATGACGCTCGTTGAGCACACCGGCGTGATGCGCGAGCTGACGACGCTCGTGCTCGAACAGGCTCTAGGCCAGCAGCGCTCGTGGCGTGCACGCGGGCACGACCTCACCCTCGCGGTCAACATCTCGGCCCAGAGCCTGCTCGAAGACACGTTCGTAGACGACCTCAAGAGCCAGCTGGCGCGTGCCCAGACACCGCCGCGGCGACTGCGGCTAGAGATCACCGAGAGCATCCTGATCTCCGAAGGCGAGCGCGTGCGCACCGTGATCGAGGCGCTGGCCGAACTGGGCGTGGAGCTGTCGCTGGACGACTTCGGCACCGGCTACTCGCCGCTCACCTACCTGACCGAGATGCCGGTCAGCGAGCTGAAGATCGACGGCAGCTTCACCGCCGCGATGATGCACGACCGCCCGACCTCGATCATCATCGCCGGCACCGTCTCGCTGGCCAAGCAGCTCGGGCTCGCGCTCGTCGCCGAGGGCGTCGAGACACCGGAGCAGCTGACGCGCTTGCGCGAGATCGGGTGCCCGTTCGCGCAGGGTTACCTGCTCTGCCGCCCGATGTCGGCGCAGCAGCTCGACCGTTGGCTCGCGGCGGGGGCGACCTTCGAGGTGCAACACCAGGAGACGCCAGCCGAGCCGCTGCCTGGTCTCACCCGGGCCCAGCAAGCCTCCGCGCCGCTGTTCGCACGGATGCCGGCACGAGCCACGTTCGCGCCCGCACCGGCGCTGCTGCACCGCCTCGCGCGGTAACAATGATGAGCGTGCGCTCGTCGCGCCTGACAGCGGTGGTCGTGATCCTCATCGGAGTCTTCGCATCCGCCGCGACGGCCACCCACGGACACTCCCGCTGCGCGCCGATATCAAAGAAAACGGTGACCCACGATCGTGTCGCAGAGGTCTACTACGCCTTCGACGGCGAGATCACCGGATGCGTTTACGCGCTCGGAAAGCCGTACAGGTTGGGGCCGGGATTCGAAGCTCTGTCCCAGGGAAGCCACGGCCTCGAAGACTTCGTCCTCAACGGCATCTATGTCGCCTATGAACAGATTCACGCTCCGTTCGAACCAGATCTGATCCGCCCGGCCAGCTTCTACGTCGTCGTACGCAACCTGCGCACGGGAAACATCGTGCACAGAGAACCGACGGGCGCTTCGAGCGACCCGACCTCCATCGGCCTCGGCAGCGCCCGCCGGCTCGTCGTCAGCAAGACCGGCGCCGTGGCCTGGAGCGTGATCGACTACCGGACGTACTGCCACACGGACCCCACGTTGAACTGCGTGCAGGTGCGCGTGATCGACAGCCGGGGCGGGGCCGTCGTAGCCGAAGCACAGGAACCCTCACGAGGAGTCGGTATCGAGGCGAACTCGCTCACGCTCCACGCCGGCGTGATCTCCTGGGAGCAGAACGAAGCGCTCAGACACTTCGTGCTGCGCTGACGGTCGTCAGACCCGGAGCACCGCAACGTCGTCGAACGCGGAGAAGTCGGCGTCCTGGGTCACGACGGCCGCGCCATGGCGCATGGCGGTCGCGGCGATCCACGTGTCGTGACGGCGCAGGCGACGCCCCTTCGACATCTCTTTGGAGGCGAGACGCGCAAAGCAGCTCGCGACCTCAGGGTCGATCGGTAGCAACGGATACGCGGCCTGTATCCGGGAGAGCGTTGAGAGCCTCATCGCCCGGACCGTTTCGTCGGCCGCCCGCAACACACCCAGCTCCAGCTCAGCAGCCGTCACCACCGACACCGCGATCTGCTCGGGCAGGTCGCCAAGCTCACGCCCACTCTCTTGGGCGATGAAGACCGAGGTGTCGGCAATCGCCCGGCTCACGCGTCGTCCAGCTCAGCTCCGCGTATGTCTGCGAGGTCCTCTAGTAGGGCTGGGTCGGCTGGCGCGTCCCGCATGATGCGACGCAGCTCGGCGGCGGGGACCCACGGGTCGCGATCCTCGATGTGCGGCACGATGTCGGCGACTGGTCGCCTGTTGACCGTCAGCCTCAGCCGCTCGCCGGATTCGAGCGCGGAGATGACAGCGGCTGTCGAGTTGCGAAGCTCTCGGATCGATACGTCACGAGACATGTGTGCACAACTGTAGCACTGGATGCTACGCGGGCTGCTTGGTGCCCTTCTTCGTCCCCTCCTTCACAGCCGCCGGCCGCACGCGCCCCAACAACTCGTCCATGCCACCGCGGATCCCCCGCGTCAGCAGCTCGATGTCGGGGGCGCCGTCGTAGTCGCCGGTGACGCCGAAGAACAGGCCGCCGTTGTAGGAGAAGATCGCGACCACGATCCGTACCGAGCCGACGACAGGCACGAACGGGTAGGACGCGAGCATCTGGCGTCCGAGCGTCTGCACCGGCTGCTGCGGGCCGGGCACGTTGGTCGTCGCGGTGTGCATGTTCAGGCGCGGCGAGGCAGTGATCGCGCGCGAGCCGAGCGCGAGCAGCAGCGGCGGCGCGAAGCCCGACAGCGAGCTCAAGACGTCGCCCGCGACGGCTTGCTTTGACTCCTTGATGCCGTCCATTTCGGCGCGGATCAGATCGAGCCGCGTGGCCGGGTCGACCTCCCCCACCGGCAGCTTCGCGAACACGGCCGAGACGCGGTTGTTGTAGACGCCGCGCTCGCCTCGGCGCCTAACCGAGACCGGCACCATCGTGCGCACGACGGCGTCCTCGGCGAGGACCTCGCCGCGTGAGTGCAAAAGCTCGGCGAAGCCGTTCGTGATGATCGCCAGCACGACGTCGTTGACGGTGCCGCCGAGCGTCGCGCGCACCTCCTTGACCTCGGCGAGCGACACCTCCGCCCAGCTCCAGCGCCTGTGCGGGCCGATCGGCCCGGTCAGCGAGTTGCTCGCGATCGGGCGCATACTGCCCGTGGCCGCGAGCGTCGCGCGCGCGGTTTCCACGGCCGTGCGCAGCGTCTCGCGCGGCGCCGAGACGGCACGGCGCACGGCCTCCAGCTGTCCGCTCGGGCTCGCGGCGCGCAGCAGCGTGCGTCCGAGCAGCTCGACCGAGGACGGCTCCGGCGAGGGTGTCCAGCCGCGCGCATACCCACCGCGGCCGTCGCCACCCGAGACGTCTGTCGTGTCGGAGAACATCACGCTCATCAGGTCGGTCGCGGCGACGCCGTCGACCATGCAGTGGTGCACCTTCGACAGCAGCGCCCAGCGCCCGTCGGCCAGCCCCTCGACCGACCACATCTCCCACAGCGGCTTGTTGCGGTCCAGATGCTGGGAGAAGATGCGGCTCGCCATCTGGCGCAGCTGCTCCTCCGAGCCCGGCGCCGGTATGGCGGTGTGGCGCACGTGGTAGTCGAGGCTGAAGTGCGGGTCGTCGACCCACACCGGC
>DASXER010000120.1:0-8329 GCA_036490015.1 Solirubrobacteraceae bacterium
AGCGGCCTAGCTGCCGAGGCCGGCTCCGCGCGAGGCCTACTAGCTTTCGAACGCGTAGGCCGCCGATTGGATGGCGACCGTGTTGACCAGGTTGCCGAGCGCCTCGTTGACGTCGAACAGGTGCAGGCCCCAGTCCGGGCCCAGCAGTTCCTGGCCGACTTCGTGGCGCGCTTCGCGTTCGGCCAACTGTTCTGCGCTCACGCCCGAAGCGACGCTCACCTGCAGCCAGCTGGCGCCGTTTTCGTGCTTGCACTGGGCCGTGTAGAGACCCGGCGTCGTGATCCACGGCGTCGCCGCTTCGGGAGTCGGCGAGGCGAGCCCGAGCTGACCCGGGAACGGCGTCGTCGGGTCGTATGGGATCAGGTTGCCCGTCGAGCCGTTCTGGCTCAGCAGGGTCGGGTTCACGCACACGACCTGGGTTCCCGGCGGCGGCGGTGCCCCGCCTTCCAGCAGCGAGCTGCCGGGTCGGCCGAAGAAGGCGCCTTCCGGCGGTTCTTTGGCGAACGAGGAGTAGGCGATCACACAGCCCGTTTCGGTCGCCGCTTCGCACGTCGGCACGTTCTGGAAGGTGCCGCCCTCGCGCTCGCCTTCCGGCACGAGCACGTTGCCTCCGAGCAGGACCGCCGAGACGAGCTGTTTGCGCAGCGCGGGGTTGGGGTCGATCCGTTCTCTGATCAGCTGCTCGAGCATCAGCGAGCCTTGGGAGTGCCCGATCAGCACGAAGCCGTGGCCTTTGTTGTACTTGGACATGTATTCCAGGAAGCCGCCGAGGACGCCGAGATAGGCCTTCTCCTCGTCTTCGAGCGTCACGCCGCCGGGGTTGTTGATGGCGTTCAGCGTCAGCTGCGGATACATGGGCGCGAACACGCGACAGTCCTGCGTGAAACGCGAAGCCTGGTCGATCGCGATCTGCGTCTCCTGCGGTTCGATCGCGTCATTGGCGTTCGGGCCTTCCTGTTCTGAGACGGTCGGGTAGACGTAGAAGCAGTCGATCGCCTTCGACTTGCCCTTCGACTTGCGCACCGTTTCGTGGCGCGTGGCGCCTTCATAGCTCACGACCGTGCTCGTGCGCGATGTCGTGCACGGGTTTTCCGGCAGGCCGGGCCGGCACAGCCAGACGGTGCTACCGGCGCTCTTGGCCGACGCCGCTCCCGCCAGCCCCAGCAGCGCCATGACCGCCACGGCGAAGACCGCGGCCGCGCGCCGGCGCGACGTCATCTTTGGATGGATCATCCTCTCCTCTTCCCCTCGTGGGATGCGCACCGGCAGCGCCGGCCGCCCTTGCCCAGCGATTTTAGTCAGAAGAGAAGGAAAGACTCAAACCCGAACCGTTCACGCGCCGCTGCGGCCAAGGCCGAGCAGCGCCGCCTCCAGCTCGCGCAGGCGCTCGGTATCGCCGCGCAGGCCTACGATCGCGTCGTTGTAGAGGAAGGCCTCGGCGAGCCTGACGATCGCGTAGGCCAGCACTTTGGGGTCCGCGGCCGGCTCGAAATGCTCGCGCTCTAGCTCCTCGACGATCAGCTCGTGCACGGTCGCGATCAGCCGCGGCTGCACGAGCCCGTTACCGGCGGTGAGGATGCGCAGCGCCAGGTCCTGCTCCTGGATCAGCAACATGCGCAGGCCGGGCGCGGTCGCGACCTCGCGGTTGTAGCTGTCGAAGCTCTGCAGCAGCGCACGCGCGCCGCCACCAGGGGTCTCGGCGCGGATCGCGCGCAGACGCTCCTCCCCCATTTCGGCCAGCAGTTCGCCGAGCAGCTGCTCGCGTGTGCCGAACCAGCGGTGCATGGTGGCGCGCGCTAGGCCCAGCTCACGGGCGATCGCCTGGACGTCGACGCGTTCCGAGGCCAGAAAGCGCTTGCGCGCCGCGCGAAGGGCGTCCTCCCTGCTCGCCGCGGCCGGTCGGCCGGGCCGTCCCGTTGCGCTACGGCTCATCCAAGGAGCCTATCGTTCGGCCCGAACGAACGCGTCGGGCGAGCCTCGATCAGGCGGCGACGGTGCCAGAGCTGTGGTGGGGCGCCGGCATGACTTGGCCTCTTTTACGCAGGTCGTCCGCATACGCGCTCAGCGCCTCTTCAATTCGCTCCGCGACCTCGGCACGCGTCGGGGCAAGCGCGACGACACCGGGCAGGTCGGGCAGATATGCCCCCCAAGCCCCATCCTCGGCTTGCTCGTAGATCACGACGTAGTCGCTCACCGCAAATGCTCCAATCCACTCACCGGTCGAATGCTACCCAGGGTACCGACCGGGACACTGTCGTTGCCCTTGCCTGCGACCACGATGCGCGCCAAGCGGTCGTCGTGCGCCCAGATCTCGTGCGAGCCAGCTTGACGCACCATGCGCCAGCCCGCATCGAGCAGCGCCTTTCTCACGTCCTTGTACTTCTTCGCCACCGGCCGGACCCTAGCCACCAACAGCGATGGCATACGCGAGCCGCGCCATGGCCATCTCCAGGTTTGCGCCACGTCCGAAAACGGGCAGCATCGCTCTGATAGAACAGCGCCAGAACTTCGACTGGAACACTCGACAAGGAGCCCCAATGGCCTACTCAGTCCCCGATCTCCCCTACGCCTACGACGCGCTCGAACCGCACGTCGACAAGGCGACGATGGAATTCCACCACGACAAGCACCACCAGGCCTACGTGGACAAGGCGAACGCCGCGCTTGAGGGCACGGAGTGGGCGGACAAGCCGATCGAGGAGGTGCTGCGGAACCTCGACAGCCTCGGCGACAAGAAGGGCCCCGTCAAAAACAACGGCGGCGGGCACTACAACCACAGCCTTTTCTGGGAGAGCATGAGGGCGGGCGGGGACGGGTCGAGCGGGGAGCCTAGCGGCGAGCTGGCCAGCGCGATCGACGCGGCCTTCGGCTCCTTCTCCGACTTCCAGGCCAAGCTCAAGGAAACGGGCGTCAACCAGTTCGGCTCGGGCTGGTCTTGGCTGGTGAAGGACGGCTCCGGGCTCGCGATCGTCGGCACGGCCAACCAGGACACGCCGCTGTCCGACGGCAAGGCGCCGCTGCTCGGCGTGGACGTGTGGGAGCACGCCTACTACCTGAAGTACCAGAACAAGCGCCCGGACTACATCGACGCCTGGTGGAACGTGGTCGACTGGGACAAGGTCGCCGAGCGGTTCGCCGCCGCTTAGAAGAATTTTTATGGGCTCCGCCGCGTCTGCAGCGCGTGCCGCGCGATGGAGCTTGGTGGGGCCGGCCCGAGCGCGGGCCGGCCTCGACGCGCACATTGCCCTGAATCCTTTTTGACTTAGCGCGCCTCTCATGGACGACGCATCAACGTCGATCCAAACAGGAGGCTGGTGTGAAAACCCTGACAGGAGCTCTGGTCGCGCTTGCGTTTGCGCTGGCGGTCGCCTCACCCGCGGCGGCGGCCCCGGTCATCACCTACTTGAAGCTCAGGGCCTTGCCGGTGCCGGGCGTTGCGGGCACAGGCGACGTTCTCGGGGCCGGAGCCCTGATCGCGGGCTCGACGAAGATCGTCGGGAGCGAATACGACAACTCTCCTCCGCCGCTCACCTCTTTGACCTTCTACGTGCCCCCTGGCACACGGGTCGATCGGCGGGGCTTCACGACGTGCTCGGCGACGACACTCGAACTGCGTGGCCCCGAAGGCTGCCCTAAGCGCTCGGGCGCGGGACCCGGTGGTTTCGCCGTCGGAGACGTTAGCTTCGAAGGAGAACGAGTCGCCGAGAGAGCCTCCATCCGCCCTTTCCTCGCCCCCGGCTCAGGCTATGAGGTGTACATCGACGGCCACTCACCCGTGCTGCTGGAAATCCTTGCCAAGGCTCATGTGGCACCGGCCGCTTCGCCGTTCGGGCTCGCGGTGGTGGGTGAAATACCGCTCATTACCACGGTCCCGGAAGCCCCCGATGCCTCATTCGTCGAAGGCTCGATCACGGTTGGCGCCGCCTACCGGCAAGGTCATCGCACAGTCTCGCTGGTGACCCTGCCAACGCACTGCCCGAATGGCGGATGGGCCGTCGAGGAGCTCATGCGGTTCCTCGGCGGCAGCGAAGCGAGCGCGAACGGCAAGCTACCGTGCCCACCGTCATGAGTGGTGCGCAGTGGCCCAGCGAGCGGATCGTGCGGGCGGCCCAGCAGGGCGATCAGCAGGCGATCTCATCGCTCGTCAGCTCGTCGCATCCGCATGTCCAGCGCTTCGCGCACACGCTCTGCGCGACGCCCGATGACGCCGAGGAGGCGGCCCAGGAGGCGCTGGTGATCCTCTACCGCAAGATCGGCACGCTGCGCGTGGCGGCGGCGCTCGGGTCGTGGATGTTCGAAATCGTGCGACGTGAGTGCATACGCAGAACGCGATTCACGATCCACGCGGTCGCGTTGTCCGCACCAGCCGACCCACCCTCGGCTGAAGAGGTCGCGCTGCGGGGGATCGAGATCGAGCGCATCATCCGCTGCGTCGCAGGCCTGCCTGACGACCTGCGCACCGTGCTCGTCATGCGTGACCTGCAGGGCCTTTCCGGAGCCGAGACCGCCCGAGCGCTGGGGCTGAAGAAGGCGGCAATGAAGTCCCGTCTGCATCGCGCACGCCAGGTGGTCCGCACGGAGCTGTCGAGCAGACCCTACGAACGCTCGCCTGCTCCCCGGTAGTCCGGGCTCTACACCCCGTCGAACGTGCACGGCACGCTCGCGCCCTCGGCCGGACGAGCCCGCCCACATACCGATATGTAGAATCCGTCCCGTGGAAGTACGGAGGAGCTCTTTGGTCGCGCTCGCACTGCCGCTCATGGGCGCGAGCACGTCTTCCGCTTCAGAACAATCGTCGCAGGGCGAAGCCTGCGGGCACGCCGCAACCCGTGACCTGGCCACGCTCGAGGCGAGCCTGATCCCAGCCGACGGCGAGAGCGTGCAGCAGGGCGCTGCGGTGACCTTCGCCGGCTCCTCGCAAATCCCGTTCTCGATCGCCGTCGCCTCCTCACCGCAGGCGCTCAAAGCTCCCGACGTCGACAGCGGTACGGCCACCTCACAGGGCGAAGGGGACGATGCGTTCGCTTCGACGAAGGCCAGCGCGAAGGTCCGGACCGTCTACTGGCAGGCGTTCTTCTCCGACGCCTCGGTGCCGGCGTGCGCGGGGATCGAACCGCAGATCTTCCTGACGGGCGTGCACGAACTCGAGGTGCTCGCCCCGGGATCGGTCCTAGAAACCCCCGGCACCGGCGCTCTCAGCATCGCGTTCCTGTCCGCGAAGGCGCTCGCCAAGGCGCACCCTGGAGTCTCCTACCGCGTCTCGTGCTCGACCACTTGCTCGGGGACCGTTCACTACTCGGTGGACGTGCTGCACAAAGGGCGTCCACACGAAGCGCCGGCGCTTGACCCATATCCCACGGCGATCTCGGTCCCGGAGCCGAGCGGCGGCAGCGTGCCGATCACGCTCCCCTTCCGAGGCCCCGCGCTGCGCGTCGTGCACCGTCTGCTGCGCGAACACAAGACGATCGAGGTGCACATCTCGGTTGCGCTCGCCGGCGCTTCCAGCACGACCGTCGACAAGGGCCACACCACCGTGCGGCTCGGCGGCGGGCGCTAGCTGGCATTCGAGTACGCAGCCGCTCACGCACGCTCGCCGGAACGGAGCCGATCCAGACAGCCCGGCTCGTACGTCCCGTCGAACATCCCCAACACATCCTCCGCTGAGCCAGCGGCCTGCCGCCTCACGACGATGCGGTCAGCCCCTTCGGCGTCGATCGTCACCTCGTCACCCGCGCAAAGACCCGCCCGCCGCAGCGACTCGACGGGAAGCGTGACCTGATGCTTGCTGGAGATCCGCGCCATGGCCTACCGCAGCTAAACGCGAGCGCGCTCAGCTGCGCGAGAACCGTCGCCCGGCCACGGGCGAGACGGCCTCGTCCAGCACCACACCCGCCGGCTCTAGCATCGCGTCGAGCACGCCCTCGGCCTGCGCGTCGCTCTCGGCCGCGGCGGCTTCGAGCATCGCGATCCGCTCGGGCGTCATCTGCGTGTCGTCCTCGTTCTCGGCCAGCCAAGCGCGCGCCTCGGCGGCCTTGACCTCGTCGCGCTCGACTTTCTTGCCGGCGGCGTAGTAGCGGTCGATCTCCTTGAACAGCTCGTCGACGAGCTGCTCGGTGGGGACCTTCTTCAGCGGCTCGCCCTTGGAGTAGATCATGCCCATGTCCTTGGCGCCGGTGATGCCGAAGTCGGCGTGGCGGGCCTCGCCTATGCCATTCACGGCACAACCGAGAACCGAGACCTCGACGGGGTCGTCATAGGCTTCCAGGCGCTGCTCGACTTCGGCCACGACGGTGTCCATGTCGAACTGCAGTCGCCCGCAGGTCGGGCAGGCGATCAGCACTGGGCCCTTCTCGCGCAGCTTGAGCGCCTTGAGGATCTCCCAGGCCACCTTGACCTCTTCCTCGGCGTGGAAGGTCGACAGCGAGATGCGGATCGTGTCGCCGATGCCGTCTGCCAGCAGCGTGCCGAGCCCAACCGCCGACTTGAGCGAGCCGGCCCACTTGGTGCCGGCCTCGGTGACGCCGAGGTGCAGCGGGTACGGGATCCTCTCCGAGAGCAGCCGGTTTGAAGCGATCGTGTTCGGAACCGAGGTCGACTTCATCGAGACCTTGAAGTTGTCGAAGTCCAGGCGCTCCATCAGCTCGACGGTCTCGATCGCCGCGGTCACCAGCGCCTCGACCGGGTTGTCGTACTCCAGCTGGCGCAGGTGCTTGGGCAGCGAGCCGGAGTTGACGCCGACGCGCAGCGGCGTGCCCGTCCGCTTGGCGAGCGCGATCACCTCGGCGACCTTCTCCGGGCCGCCGATGTTGCCTGGGTTCAAGCGAACGCAGTGCGCACCGGCTTCGATCGCCTTCAGCGCAAGCGTGTGGTTGAAGTGGATGTCGGCGATCACCGGGATCGGCGACTCCAACACGATCGTCTTCAGCGCCTCCGCGTCCGGCTCGCGCGGCACCGCCACGCGGACGATGTCGGCGCCGGCCTCGGCCACGGTATGAATCTGATCCATGGTCGCCTTCAGGTTGGCCGTCTCGGTCTTCGTCATCGTCTGCACCGCGACCGGCGCGCCGCCGCCGACGGGCACGGCGCCGACGTGGATCTGACGCTTGGAGGCCATAGGCTGATTCTACGATGCCCGAGGTCTACGCCACCGCTCGCGGCCCGCTCGCGCGGGTCGCGGGACCGCTCGCGGTACGCGCTCGTCGCAAACGTCACGAGCATTTCTTCGCCCCGCTGCGGCTCGGCCCGGCGGCACGCGTCCTCGACCTCGGCTGCGGCTCGCTCGGCCTGCGCGGGCTGGAGCCGGGCCTGGACATCACCGGTGTGGACATCGCCGCGCACCCCGATTACCCCGGCCCGTTCGTGCAGGCCGACGTCGCCACCGGCTTGCCTTTCGCCGAGGACGAGTTCGACCTCGTGTACTGCTCCAGCGTGATCGAGCACGTCCCCCCCGCCCGTCGCGCGGCATTCGCGGCCGAGCTGAAGCGGGTCGGGCGCGGCTGGTTCGTGCAGACGCCCGCGCGCTCCTTCCCGGTCGAGCCGCACGCGCTGCTCGTGGGCGCCCACTGGCTGCCGGTCAGCCTGCGCAAGCGCTACTGGCGCTTTGGCGCGGCGCGCCAGTGGGAGCAGATCGAGCTGCTGGGTCGCACGGAGATGGAGGCGCTGTTCGGGCCCGCCCGCCCGGAGCGAATCGGACCGCTCGTCAAGAGCTGGGTGTGCGTCAGGTCAGCCGACTGATGTCGTTGCTGACGCCGTTGACGACCAGGAAGATCAGCAGCACGATCCCGATCGAGCTGAAGCGGTACATCGCCATCAACGAGATGCGCCGGCCGCGCACCTTCTCGGCCGCCGACCACAGCACGTGCCCACCGTCGAGCGGCAGGAACGGGAACAGGTTCATGACGCCCAGCACGAGCGACAGGAAGCCGAGGAACACGAAGGCGTAGCCGGCGCCAGCCACGACCGTTTCGTGGGCGGTGGTCGTGATCCCGACGATGCTCGAGACTTCGTGGCGCACCTTCGGCGTCGTCAGCGCGCGAGCGAGGCTCGTGATCGTCTGCGTCGTGACGTGCCACATGCCGCTGAGGGCGGCGCCCGCGGCAGCCAACGCGCCAAACGGCTTCGCCTTGGCGCCGAAGTCGAAGCCGACGAGCATACGTTTGTAGGTCGCGTTGTAACGGGGGTAGACCGAGACGGTCATGTCGCGCCCGGAGCGGCGTATCTCGAGCTTCACCGGCGTGCTCGCGCGGCAGCCGTCGGTCAGCGCCCCGGAGCAGCGATGGCGGCCGATCTCGGCGGTCGTGGAGGCGACGGTCGCCGTCACCCCGTCAAC
>DASXER010000144.1:0-11188 GCA_036490015.1 Solirubrobacteraceae bacterium
GGAGCACGCCTGGCCTTCGCGGGCCTTTGTCCTCGGCCTCGCCCTTGCCTCCAGCAAGGCCTTCGGCACTGCGTCCGTGGCCCGCTCGACCATCCGCACCCCCGGACCACGGCACACGACCGTGGAATCAACCATCTAGCCGGTGGCTGTTCGTGGTCGTACACTTCGACGAGACACCGGCACGAATCGTGACCGCCTACGCCAACCGCAAAGACCCGCCGGCATTGAGCACGCAATGACAGTGACCATCGGCAGTCTGACGTTCGATCACGCCTCCTACGACAGCCGGGGAGACGTGCTCTACCTGCATCTCGGAGATCGTCAGCTAGCGGCTGTGAGCGAGGAGACACCCGAGGGACATGTCCTGCGCTACAACGCTCACGGCGAGGTCATAGGACTCACGATCATCAATGCCAAGTGGCTGCTTGAACGCGATCACGTCATCAACGTCACGGTCCCCGAGCACGTCGCCGTCAGTCCGGACACCCTTGCGGAGGCAATGGCCGCAGCTTGATGCACAAAGTTGGTCGAGCCAAGCTGGTGAGTTCCCCGGCTCAGCTGGCCGACCCGCCTGCTTCCCCCGCTAGAACAGACTCTTGCCGCACGCCTGTTCGAGCTGCTGATTGACGTAGCAGTCGGTCTGGCGGGGGCACTCGGGCCGAGCGCTACTCGACGAAGCTCACGGCTTGCTGCCGAGATACACCGTGCAGACGCCGGGCCGCAGCTTCCTCGTCACGACCCGCTCGCACCCGACCGCCATCATCAGCGCGGCGAACTCCTCGCCTTGCGGGAAGGCGGCGACGGACTTCGGCAGATAGCGGTAGGCCGCCGGATCCCTCGACAGCAGTCGTCCGACGAGTGGAACGAACACCTTTACGGCGAGCGTGTGTCCCATCACGACGACGGGCTTCCTCGGTGTCGAGAACTCCAGGATCATGCAGCGCCCGCCCGGCCGAAGCACACGAAGCATCTCCGCGAGACTCATCCGTAGGTGCTCGAAGTTCCGCACGCCGAACGAAACCGTCACCGCGTCGAAACTTCCTTCCGCGAACGGAAGCCGCGCGATGTCGGCTTGCTGGAACTCCAGCCGTGCGCCGATCGACGCGTCGTCCTGCGTCTTGCGCCGCGCGAGCGCGAGCATCTCCTCGGAGAGGTCTACACCGGTGATCGTGTCGGGATGAAAGATCTGGTCCATCTCGACCACCAGGTCGCCTGTGCCGGTCGCCACGTCGAGCACGCTTCGTGGCCTGGCCGTAGCCAGCATGGCGAGGGCTTGCCGCCTCCAGCGTCGGTCCAGGCCCAGGCTGATGAGCCTGTTCAGGGCGTCGTAACGGTGGGCGATGCCGTCGAACATGGACGCGATTTGCTGTGTCTTGCGGCGCTCGTCGTTGCTGTACGGCAGGATTCGTGCGGCCGGGTTGCTCGCATCGATGGTGCTCACGCGGACTCGCTCATGCCGCGGCGAACGTCACCATGCGATCCGTCGCCGAGGGGTCGCCGGAACTCGCGCAGTCTGGGCAAGCCCACTGCCCTGGAAGCTTTGGTCGACGCAAACGAAGCGACGGCCGTTCGGCGACGTGCTGACATCGGAGACAGTCTAAGAGGTAGAGGTCGTCGTATCGTCGCGTTGCCCCCGCGGGCTTCGCGCTCTCGCGGCAGGGAGGAACTCACGCCCGCCGGCGAAACTAGTAGAAGAAGTGTCGAATGACCGGCAGGCATGGGTTAACCTCGTGTCAGGTTTCTGAACGGTATGCGTGAGTGATGGACGACGAGCGGATCGAGCAGGGATGGCGGGGGCGTCTGAGAGCGCTGCGTAGCCGCCTGCGCGGAGGCGACGAGGAGTCGCAGCGTGGATTGCATCTGCACTCCCCCAGCCGCCCGACGGCGATCCTGCTCGCGGTCGGCCTGGTGGCCGTCGTCGGCGGTAGTGCGGTCGCCAGCCGTCACGCGATCGCGAAGGTATTCGACTCGGCCGCCGAAGAACCCGCTTCGACCCCCACTGGCAGTGCGGGCGCGCCCAAAACCCCGCTGACCCGTACGCGTGTGCTGTCGGTGCCGGCGAAGACGATCGCCAAGGGCACGGCACCGCTCGCCGTCACCCTGTCCGCGCCGCCCGCGCCCGGCTCACCTCCGCCGTCGTTGAAACCGGCCGTCGCTGGCACCTGGACGACCGTGGGCGATGTCGAGTCCTTCACGGCGGTCTCCACGCTCAACCCATGCACGAGCTACACGCTCACGATCTGGTCCAACACGACCGCCGCCGGGCACTCTCGCCTCGGGCACAAACGGATCGTGCCGCTCCAGGTCGCCTGCCCGTCGCTCGCCGGGATGCAGATCGGACTCGCGCGGCTCGGCTACATCGCGGCCAACTTCCGTCCCCGCTACACGGTTGCGATCAAACGAGGCGCTGAGACGCGTCGCGAAGCCGCCGTGCACGCCTACCACCCGCCGCACGGCCGGCTGGCCCCCGACCCGGCCGACGCGCCGCCCGCTGAGCTCGGCACGCTCGACGAGACGACGAAGGGCGCGATCGAGGTCTACCAGGCCGACCACGACTTGGAAGTGACTGGCGAACCCAACGTTCGGACCTGGGATTCGCTGCTCGCCGCCGAGACAGCCAACCGCCGCATCCCGAGGCCCTACACGTGGGTCAGCGTGAGCGAGTCGATTCCGGAGAGCCTGACGCTGCACGAAGGCCACCATGTCGTGCTCACCACGCCCGCCAACACAGGCGTCCCCGGCGCGGAAACCGAACAGGGCATATTCCCGATCTACTCGCGCTTCGTCTCGACGACGATGACCGGCACCGACCCCGACGGCACCCACTACGTGGCGCCTGACGTGCCGTGGGTGAACTACTTCAACGGTGGTGACGCCGTGCACGGCTATCCGCGTGCCTCCTACGGCTCGCCGCAGTCCAACGGCTGCGTCGAGCTGCCGATCGAAACTGCCCATCGCGTGTTCGAAAAGCTCGCGATCGGCGACATCGTCGTCGTCGGCTGAGCCGCTCTCAGGGGCGCAGGCGCGCGTACCAGATCATGTGCCGGACCCGATGGGGCAGCTCGTCGACGCCGTTTCGCTCCAGGATCTCGGCCGCGCCCGCGAGTAGCTGCTCGCGCCGCTCGTCGGGCAGCGTCGCGATCCAGCTGACCGTCGCCAGGTAGGCGAGCACGCCCTCGCGGTCGATCGTGCGTTCGCTGTGGACGACGGCCTCCGTCACCTCGTCGAAGGCCTCGTCCTGCCGCAGCGCGGCGTCGGCCGGACGGTCGGTGTAGACAGGGTGGTGGGAGCGGTCGACTTCCAGCAGCTTGCCGAACTCGGCGCTCCACGAGGCCTCCCAGACCGGGAAGCTGCGCAGGATCGCGACGCCGCCGCGCGGGCGCAGCACGCGCCGGATCTCCGGCATCGCACGTTGCTCGTCGAACCAGTGGAAGGAGTCGGCCGCGAAGATCGCGTTCACCGAGCCATCCGGCAGCGGTATCTGCTCGGCGACGCCCTCGCGCACGCGCTCCGCGCCGATCGCCCGCACGAGCAGCTCGCGGGTCGGTCCGAGCGGCTCGACGGCCGTCAGGTCGAGTCCGGCGGCGAGCAGGGCACGCGACAGCTGGCCGGTACCGGCCCCCAGCTCGAGCACCGGGTCGCCAGTCCTCAGATCGAGGCCGCTCATCAGCAGCGAGGTCGTCTCCTCGCCGTAGGCGGGGCGGCCGCGGTCGTAGAGCTCGGCGTCGGCGAATCCTTTGACCAGGGGATGGAGGCTCGGCTCGCTCATGCCCCTAATGATCGCGGTTGCGGCGGGGAGGTGCCCGCGAGCCCCTCCCCACCCCGCTTGGCTACGGCTCAGCCTGCCGCTATGTCTCCGAGGAAGGTGGATAGTTCCTTGAAGAACACATTGCCTTCGATGCCTTCCCCTTCGGGGTCGGCGCCCGCCGGATCGTTGTGGGCGTAGGTGTCTTCCTCGTCGATCAGCGTCAGGTTTTCCCGCGGGATGCCCGACTGTTCGGCCAGGTCTTCGGCGGCCGTGAGCGTGCTGCCGCCGAACAGTTTGTCCAGTTCCGAGTTGATCGCGAGGATCTTCAGCGATGTCGGCAGTTCGTGGCCGTGTATGGCGTGCTCGCCCAGCACTTCCTGGGCGGGGTTGTCGTTGCCGTCCGCGACCGCGCCGGTGTCGATCGTGAGCCGTTCCGGGAAGTACCACTCGCTGCCGTCGGCCTTCCTGGTGTCGGTGCCGGCGAGCATTTCCGCGTAGCGCTTGAGGGGCGTCAGCGCGCCGCTGCCGTCCCAGCCGTGCAGCCCGTCTTCGCCGGCGCTTTCTTCGATGCCCGTGCCGACGTGCGCCTGAGCGGCGGCTAGTGAGAGCGGCGAGGTGCCGACGTTGACGCCGTAGCCGAACTCGGCTTCGTTGGTCGCCGGCACCAGCGTGCAGCCCGCTTCTTTGAGGCTGCAGCCGGCGGGCGAGCGCGGCTTCAGCGTTTCCGGCAGCAGGGGGAAGGTCTCGGCCAGGGACGCTTCGTCCGGGAACGAGACGGTCGCGGAGGAGCCCAGCGCCGAGAACAGTCCGAGGAAAGGCGATTCGATGCCGCCAAACGCCAGCCACGGGTTTTTCCGCGCGTGCAGGTTGCCCAACTCGGCTTCCGCCGTTTCTTCGCTGATCGGCGTCGGCGAGCTGCCGCCGTCGTCATAGACGAGGCCAGAGAGGCCGTCCGCGCCGGGTGAGCCGGCGAAGTCCCAGGTCGCGTACGCGGTCACGACCGAGCCGCCGAGCGAGTGCCCACCGAGCACGACCTTGCCGCCGAGCGCTTTGGCCGATTCGATCACGACATGCAGGTCCTGAACGGCGACGTTCATGCCCCATTGCGCGCCGATTTCGTTCAGCACTTCGGCCGGTTTGACCGCCAGGAACGGAGGCACGAGCGGTAGGAAGTGGTGCTTGAGCGCACCGGCTTCTTTGGTCAGGAAGCCGAGGTAGTAGTTGAAGACTTCTTCGGCGCTCGCGTGGCCCAGCTTGGCGCGGTTCAGGCGCGTCTGGTCCTCGAGCAGGTTCTCGCGTCGTTCGACGGCCCACACCTGCCACTGCGGCTCGCGTGCGACCAGCGACTTGGCGAAGGGCACGAAGTAGGGCGCCCCGGCGGAAGTGCCCGGCTCGAGCACGATCACGTTCTTGGCGCTCGGCGAGCCGATCTTCACGACGCCGACCTGGTCCAGGTCGAGCGAGCGACCGATCCGCGCCCGGCGCGGTGGCGCGTAATTTTCCTCCTGCGGTCCAGGCACGCCCGTGAAGCCGGGCATCCAGATCCGCTGAACCTGCATCTTCTTTGCCCCCGCCTCGCTCGTGAGCGCTCCGAACGCGCCGCCGGCGAGCAGCGCCACCAGCGCGAGCGTCATGCGGGCTCTCCATGCGTGCATCACAGCCATCCTCTCCTCCTAGCTCCCTCGAAACGCACCCCAGTGCAAAAGAAGCTATTCCGCCTCGCGGGCGCGCACAATGACGCTCTGCCGAAGTTGGCCAGGCTCAGTTGTGCACTTGCACAAGCGCGGCGTAGGCGAGCGCGAGGTCGCGGGGGCTGCGGAGATCGAGCGCGCACAGCTCTTCGATTCGCCGCAGTCGATAGGCCAGCGTGTTGCGGTGCACGTGCAGAGCGGCGCTGGCGGCGTTGCGATCGAGGCGGCAGTCAAGCAGCGTGCGTAGCGTCAGCTCGAGCTCCATGCCCTCGCCCTGCTCTAGGCGCGTGCGCAAGCGTCGGCGCAGACGCTCGAGCTGGCGTGGAGAGCGGGCCAGGACGATCTCCAGCAGATGCTCCTCGGCCAGCAGCACGCCCCGTAGGTGGCTGAGCCGGGCGTGCTCGACGAACGTGGCCAGCTCGTCGAGTGCGGCGCCCAGGCTCGCACGCGCGGTCGGCTCGCCGAGCACGAGCAACGCTTCGCCGTCACGCGTCTCGCCGAGATCGGTCAGCTCCAGCGGTCGCCAGCTGAGGCCGCTCACGTATTCGCTCTGCGTGACGGTCATCCCGAAGCCGCGCCGCCTGAGGCGCGCGGCCAGCGCCGCATGTCGGTGCGGCGAAGCACCCGGCAGAGCCGCCGCGAACGGGGTGTAGACGTCCCGCACGGGCACCCCGAGCCGCTCCGCCAACTCCTCCTCGCCGGCGAGGAGAGGCGTGCCCTCGCAAAGCGCCTCGATCAACGTCTGCGTCGAGCGCTCCTCCTCCGAGACGAGCAACTCGCGCTCGGCGAGATACGTCTGCGTCACGACCGCCGAGACCTGGCCGATGTACTCGGCCAGCAGCCCGGCCAGCTCCAGCAGTGCCTCCGACTCCCCCGCGCGAGCGTGGCGGCGCATGAGCTGCCAGCTGAGCTGGTGCAGCACGCCGAACGAGCGCAGCAGATCCTCGAGGCGCACTCCCTCGGTTGCGCGTGTGCGCGTCCACTCGCGCAGCGGGTCGAAGTCCTTGTCGGGCGGCATCGCGCCGCTGGCGAGGAAGCGCGACCAACGGCTGAGGTTGCGCTCCAGCCCGTAGACGATGTCCGCGTGTGCGTCCTCCGACACGTGCTCGAAGGCGGTGACGTGCGACTCCAACGCCGCCGCCAGCTCGGCGGCGACCTCTGCTTGTGGGATCCGCGCGACGATCGCCGTCGCCGCGCTTCTCCTCGCCGACCTCCCCGCCATCGATCGATTATCCCGCTCTCCTTGAGGAGGCTTTTAGGAGCGCTGGTAGCTTCGGTGCTCAGTAGGGCGGAACGCGGATGAACCACCGCAGCCACAGATCCCGACGTTCGAGCTCGATGGCGCTGCTGTGCTGTCTGCTGACGCTCCTACTTGCGGGCTGCGGCGGCTCGGCCAAAGTCAAGCGCCCGGCGAGCGCCAGCGCTCCCTCGGGCTCCGCCAGTTCGACGCACGAGGTTGACAGCGTCAAGAAGGGTGGCGAAGAAGAAGGCGAAGAACGGGAAGCGGAAGATCCTGAAGAAGCCGAAGAAAAACGCCAGATAGCCGCGGAAGAAGCCGCGAGCAAGAAGGCCGAAGCCCGGGAAGAGGCGCAGACCAAGAAGCAGAACGCGCAGATCGAAGCCGCGGCCGGTTCCTCCAACTCCAAGCAGAAGGGTGGCGGCGGCAAGGGCGGCAAGAGTCATGGCGGAGGGGGTGGCCACGGCGGCAAGGGCGGCGGCTCGCACAAGGGCACGTCCCCCAAGACGAAGCAACCGAGCCCCAAGGGCTCGGCCAAGAAGAGCACCGGCGGCGGCACCTCGATTCCGGTCGCCGCGCGCCGCCGGTTCGAACGCGAAGAAGCAGCCGAAGCAAAGGCCGATCGCAGCCAGGGTTAGCGCCTGGCGCCCATCGAGTCGGCACGCTAGGGTGCGCACCCACTCCGACGGTCCCCTCGCCGCGACCGTCCTCCAACGACCAAGGGGGAAGCATGAACCGAAGCCGCACCACGCTCGTGGCCGGCCTGCTCGTGTGCCTGCTCGCGATCGCGGGCTGCGGTAGCAGCAGCTCAAGCTCCAGCGGTACGACCGGCAGCACGACCAGCAGCTCGCCATCTGGCTCGACGAGCAACAGCAGCTCATCGAGTACCAGCAGCTCTCCCACGTCGACCGACTCGACCGCCGTGCCGCCGAGCGACATCAAGGCTGCGGTCGAAGAGTGCAAACAGATCATCAGCTCGGAGACCAAGCTGACGTCGGGGGCCAAGGAAAAGCTCGAGGGGGCCTGCGAAGAAGCGGCCAAAGGCAACACCGCCGCCGTCACGCAGGCGGCGCGCGAAGTGTGCGAAGAAACGGTCGACAACTCCTCGCTGCCGACGTCCGCCAAGGAAGCGGCGAAGACGGACTGTCAGAAAAAATGAGTTGAGCGCGACGGCCGCGGCGGGGTCCGGCCAGGGTCCTCCGCCGCGGTCTAGGCCTCGTCCTCGTCTGCGTTCTCGTCGTCGCCGTCGTAGAGCGACTCACGGGCTAGCTCGCGCCCGCGTGAGTCGAACAACACAATCTCCAACAGGTCCTGACGGTAGTCGTCGGGCGCGATCAGCGTGAAGCGCTCGTCGAGCAGCTCGCACTGGTCGACGGCCAGTCCTGCCAGCTCAGCGGTGGCGATCGCGCCGCCGGAGATCGTCGGCCGGCCCCAGACGAGCGTCATGGCTGCGACCTTTCCGTTCTCCCCGCGCCAACTGCCGATTACCTCCTCGCACACGTCCAGCGTCCAATCGGGGTTGCGCTCGGCGGTCTCCTCGGTGAAGTCGACGAATGCGCTGAAGTCGCTTGCCTCGCCGTTTGTGCCCGCGGGCACGAAGCGGACGTAGCCGAACAGCTCGAAGCCAGCGCCGGTGGGGGCGGTCACCGGGACGTAGGTGCGCCCGTGCCAGCTGCGATCGGGATAGAAGACGAGCGCTCCGGGCTCGCCCAGCTCGACCTCCTCGGCGCCGAGCTCGAGCACGGCGGCGAGGAACTCCTGCGAAAGGCGTTCCTGCCAGCGTCCGTAGGGGAGCGCCTCCTGGGGCGGCTCGGCGGCGAAGCGCGGGACGAAGCGTTCCTCGGGCGGCATCCGCTCGCAGCCTACCCGGCTGCTCGCAGGGCGGCGGCGGCGTCCTCGGGCGCGACGATGTTGAGGTTCGTCTCGGTCGACAGCTCGAGCCCCGCGAGGTGCGTCAGCCTCGGCATCACGTCGATCCGCCAGCAGAAGTCTTCGGCGCCGCGAGGGGCCGTCCTGACCCACATGTTCAGCGGTGGAGAGCAGCCGAGATGGCGCGCGAGACGACACAGGCCGTCGTGCAGCAGGGCCGCGCCGCTTGGCCCCGCGTCCTCGAAACGCGCACGCGGCACGCGTGGGGCGAGCATCAGCTGGAAGGGCAGGCGCGACGCGTACGGGGCGAGCAGCACCGCCTCGTCGTCGATCGCGACGATCCGCTCGCCGCGGCGCACCTCCTCAGCGAGCAGGTCGCCGACGAGGCTCTGGCCCATCGTGCGCGCCGTGTAGGCGGCTGAGCGCTCGCGCTCGCGCGCCACCGCGGCCGGCACGAAGTCCAGTGCGTACAGCTGCGCGTGGGTGTGAGGCAGCGACGCGCCGGCCTCCCGGCGCTCGTTGACGATCAGCTGCACGTAGGGGCTCTCGCCGTGCGCGCGGATGCGCTCGCGCCACGCCTCGACCGCCCCTTGTACCTGCTCGACCCGCAGCTCGGCCAGCGAGGTGACCGAGTCGGGAGCGTTGACGATCACCTCGTGCGCGCCGCCGGCGGGGCGGGACTCGAACAGGTTCGGCTGGCCGCGAGCGGGCTGTGGTGCGAGTGCCTCCTCGCCCGTACCGTCCAGCGGCTCGAGCGCCGGATAGAGGTTCGGCACCACGCGCACGGTCCAGCCGGGAGAGTCGGGTGGTCCGCCTCCAGGGCGGACGGCGAACAGCTCGGGTGGCGTGCGCTGCTCGTGGCCTTCGGCGAATGGGTCTTGCTCGGCGTCGATCGGATCGGCGGGTGAGCACGTCGGGGCACCTCCGGGCCGGCGTGAGCGCTCGCCGGCGACGATCGTGCGGTGCCCGCTGAGCGGGTCGATGCGCAGCTCCGGCACGTTGCTCAGCCCGTCAGCCCGTAGCGGCGCACGTCGAGTTCGAGCTTGGCCACGCTCGGATACGGGCCCTGGTGGATGAAGAATTCTCCGGCGCGGTTGTAGATCACGGTCACGGGCGTGAAGGTCGAGTCGGTGATCGCGGCGCCGGCACGGCCACTGTGGTCGTAGTAGCTCGGATAGCTCACGGGGAAGGATCCTAGAAACGCTCGCGCCGGCGCTTCGCTGGCATCGCCGGAGTCGATGCCGATGAAGGCCACCTGGCGACCGAGGTCGGTGGAGGCGTGCTGGAAGATCGGAAACTCGGCACGGCAAGGCTCGCACCACGAAGCCCACTTGTTGACGACGATCGCGCGACCCTTCAGCTCGGCCAGGCGCTTGCGCAGCGCGCCGAGCCCCCCTGGCAGCAGCTCGTTGGCCTGTGCGTGCAGGGCCGCCAACGGCGCCGGCGAGCCCGCCAGCCGGGAGCGCATCTGCGCGAGGCTCAGTCGCGGCAGCGGAGGGGCATCGTTTTGGGAGCTGCCGAGCTGCAGCAGGCCGACGACCAGCACGGCCGTCACCGCCAGCCCGAGCACCCCGACCGTCAGGCGCTTCGGCGTCACGTCGCTAAGGGTCGCAGATGACGCTCACTTCAATCGTGCCTAGGAGTGCTATATCCTGAAGCCCACCGCAATGAGGGCCGTGCGCATCCCGAGCGCCCGGCAAACGGCGCCGGCGGGGCGCCATCCTTTTCGAGCCGCGCCCGATCCCATCGTCGCCGGCTCTGTCTCGAAGCCCAGGCTTATGGCCGAGTCCACATCAGTGGCCCTCGAGGCCGCGAACGTTCCCAGCTCCGCGGACATCGCGCGTGCGGAGAAGCTCGTCCGCGAGCGCTTCCTGCACGACGGCGAGGACCCGGCCGTCGCGCTCGCGCCGGGCACGCCACGCCGGCGTGCGCTCGACGCGGCGCTGGCCGAGATCGCCGCCGATGCCAACGTCAAACGCCCGTCGACGGCCTGGCGGCGCGAGTTCTCGCTGCTGCTCGGGCTCGAACGCCTGCTGTCTGACGAGGAACCGAAGCTCGTCGACGGAACCGTCCTTTCCGCGCACCAGGTCGACGCGCTGTCGGGCACCCTGACAGCGCTGCTGGCCGAGGCGCAGCGGTCGAACGGTGACGGTCAAGCGTCGGCGTCTCCAGAGCTGCTGGCCTCCGCCGACATCCTCGGCCCCGACGAGGACCCCGAAGACGCACCCAGCCCGAACGGCGACGCGGTGGCCGCCGAGGACGAGGACGACGACGAAGAAGAGGACGACGACGAGCTCGACGACGACGAGGACGAGGACGACGACCTGGGCCCCGTGCAACGTGCCGCGCCCGACGAGGACGACGAAGACGATGACGAGGAGCTGACGACGCCGGAGCTCGAAGACGAGGACGAGGACGAGGAGCCGGAGGCCGAGTCCGACGAGGAGCCGCAGGACTGGGTCGACGACGCCGACGGCGACGAGGAGGTCATCGCCGAGCAGCCCGAGGACCCCAACGCGGCCAAGCGCTTCTGGTTCGAGCATGCGACCGGCGCCGGGAAGACCGTCGCGGCACTCGGCTTCGTGGAGGCGTCGCAGACCGGCGGGGTGCTGATCCTCACCCATCGGCGCAACCTCGTCGACC
>DASXER010000003.1:0-14569 GCA_036490015.1 Solirubrobacteraceae bacterium
CGCGGCCGGCACACGTGCCGACCGAACAGCACGTATGGGGGCATCGCTACCATCGTACGCATGGCCCGCAAGAGCAACAAGAAGGATTCTGAGGAGACCCGCCTCGCACACGATCTGCCTTGGGCCGCCCTGCTGCAGGGCGGCTATCTGCTCGCCTCTCGCTGGCGCAACCTGTCGGAGAAGGACCGCGAGCGTGTCAGGCGGATACTGGCCGACTCTGGTGGTCGCCTCACGCGCCTCACCGGCAAGCAGCGCCGGGACCTGCGCAAGCTGCTCGGCAAGCTCGACCTCGTCGGTCTCGGCCGCGACCTGACGATGCTGGCGCGTCGGCGGGGACGGTAGCGCGGCGTCGAGCACGCCGGCGCCGAAGGGGAGAGGTAGGGCTTGAGCGGCGTCTCGCCCGAGCAGCAGCGCGCTGAACAGAGCCTGCGCTCGCTGGAGCTGTTCGGTATGCGCTTCGGGCTCGACCGGATGCGCCGCATGATGACCGTGCTCGACTCGCCCGAGCGCTCCTTTCCGACCGTTCACGTGCTCGGCACGAACGGCAAGTCTTCGACCACGCGCATGACGGCCGCGATCCTCGAGCGCCACGGTCTCGCGACGGCCGCCTACGTCTCGCCGCACCTCGTCACCTATCGCGAGCGCATCCTGATCGGCGAGCGCGAAGTGGAGCCGAGCGTGTTCGCGCATGCCGTCGACGCCGCCGTACGCGCTTCAGAGAGGGTCAACCGCACGCTGGGCGAGGACGATCACGTCACGCAGTTCGAACTGCTGACGGCCGCCGGCTTCTGCGCGATGGCCGAGGCCGAGGTGGACGTGGGTGTGATCGAGGCCGGGCTCGGCGGGCGCTACGACGCGACCAGCGTGATCGACGCCGGCGTGACCGTGCTGACGAATGTCGGGTTGGAGCACACGCGCTGGCTGGGGCCGACGGTTAGCGACATAGCCGAGGAGAAGCTCGCCGTGGTTCGAGCGGGGGGGACGCTCGTGCTGGGGGCGGATCTCGACGGGCAGGCGCTCGCGGTTGCCTCCCGCGTGGTGCGTGAGCGGGGTGCGCGGATCGTCACCGCGGAGCGGCTGCCCGTCGAGCTCCGCCTTGCTTCTCGTGGTCCGTTCCAGCGGTTGAACTTTGCGCTCGCGGTGGCTGCTGCTTCGGCCCATTTGGAGACGCTTGGGCGCGTGCTGGATTGGGAGGCCGTGACTGCTGTCGCTGTCGAGACCGTCGTTCCTGGGCGTCTTCAGACGGTTTCCGATGACCCGCTGACGCTGCTCGACGGCGCACATAACCCAGCTGCCGTCGCGGCTCTCGTCCAGGCGTTGCCGGAGCTGGTTGGTTCGCGGCCTGTTGGGCTTGTGCTGGGGGTTCTGGAGGACAAGGACGCCGTTTCTATGCTTCGCACCCTGCTGCCTCTCTGTGAGCGGGCGTGGTTCACCGCTCCTCCCAGCGGTCGCGCTCTCTCTCCCGCTGCGCTGGAGTCTCATGCCCGTCACCTTGGCTTCGAGGCTATGAGCAGCGTTCCCCGCGCCGCTGCTGCTCTCTCCGAGGCGCAGGCCTGGGCTCGCGATGTCGGGGGCGCCGTGCTTGCCACTGGGTCCGTCTACCTGGTCGGCGACCTCATCCAGGCGCAGCTCGGGGGCTCCGGTAGTCTTGCGCCCGCGCCGGCTCGGCCTGCCGGCTCGGCGACCTCGAAATGAACGAAGACGGACCATCGGTACTTGCGATGATCGGCGCCGTGGCGCTGATCGTGGCCGTCGTGATCCTTGTTTTCTTCGCTGCAGGCTACGGTTTCGCCCGCGTCTTTCTCTAAACTCAGCCGGCCGATGCTACCGCTTGCGTACTTCGGGATCCAAAGCAGCGGTCTGAGCCTGGCCGTCGACCTTTTGATCCTTTTCGTCGTCGTCCTGTACCTGTCGCTGATCTACTGGACGTACGCCGACGCGCGCCGGCGCATCGAGGACCCGATGCTGATCGGCTGTGCGACCGTGGCCGCGCTGTTCCCGTTCGTGGGCACGATCGTCTACGTCGTGCTGCGCCCGCCCGAGTTCCTGGAGGACGTACGCGAGCGCGAACTGGAGATGCAGGCATCGGAAGCGCGGCTGTCGGAGCTGGGCCACATGCGCTGCCCGCATTGCGACTACCGCATCGAGCGCGACTTCGTGCGCTGTCCGAGCTGCCTGCGCAAGCTCAAGGAGCGCTGCGCGAACTGCTCGCGCCCGCTCGACCAGGCGTGGACCATCTGCCCGTACTGCGAGGCCGATGTGCCAGGCCTGAGCCAGCCGCGCACGCGGCGCCGGCGCTCGATGGCGACGATCGAAGCCGAGGCGGCGGCGCAGGATCTCGAGGGGCTTGGAAACGGCGACGCGGCCACGGCGGTAGAGGCGGCGGAGGAGGAGGAGGAGACCTCCTCGACGCTCACTTCGAGCGAGCCCGCTCAGCCCCGCCAGCGCCCGCGGCGTCCCCCCGAGGGTCGCCAGCGCCGCACCTCTTCCTGAACCCACCCGAAAGCAAAGGAACCCATGGACCGCACGTTGATCCTCGTCAAGCCCGACGCCTTCGCCCGCTCGCTGAGCGGCGAGATAATCGCCCGCTTCGAGCGCAAGGGGCTGAAGCTGGTGGCCCTACGCCACATGACCGTCACGCGCGATCTCGCCGAACGCCACTACGCCGAGCACGCCGAGCGCCCATTCTTCGGCGAGCTGGTCGACTTCATCACCTCGGGCCCGATCGTGGCGATGGTGCTGGAGGGCGAAGAAGCCGTCAAGGCCGCGCGTCAGGTGATCGGCGCGACCAACCCGCTGGAGGCGGCGCCGGGCACGATTCGCGGCGACTTCGCGATCGCGACCGGCACCAACATGGTGCACGGCTCGGACTCGCCGGAGTCGGCGGCGCGCGAGGCCGAGCTGTTCTTCGGCGAGCAGCAGTCCTAGCGCGGCAACCAGCTCGGCATGGGCGCCCTGGCGCCAATAGTGCTCGCATCCCGCTCACCGCAAAGGCGTGAGCTGCTGACGAGGCTCAAGCTCGACTTCACGGTCAGGGTGTCGGAGGCCGAGGAGCTGGAGCAGGGCGATCCCGATGTCGTGACGGTCGAGAACGCCCTGCGCAAGGCGCGCGCCGTGCGCAGGGCGGACGTTCCCGAGACGATCGTCGGTTGCGACACGGTCGTGGTGCTCGACGGCCACATCTACGGCAAGCCCGCCGACGAAAAGGCGGCGCTCGCGACGGCTGGCGCCCTGGCCGGCCGCACGCACGAGGTCGTGAGCGGCCTGGCGGTGTTGATCGCCGGCGAGGAGCGCACGGCGGTGGCGCGCACGGCCGTCACGTTCCGGGCGCTCGACGCCGACGGGATCGCCTCCTACGTCTCGACCGGCGAGTGGCGCGAGCGATCCGGCGGCTACGCGATCCAGGGCGAAGGCTCGAAGCTCGTGGAGTCGATCGAGGGAGAGATCGAGAACGTCGTCGGGCTGCCGCTGAGCGTGTTGCTCCAGTTGTGCCCCGAGCTGCGCGCCTGAGCGCCGAAATCCCTGCAAACGCGCTCGCATCGCTTGCCTGGCGCGCAGGGGGGTCCGCTAGACTCACGGCTGCACGCCCCCGGTGAGCAGTTGCCGCCAGGTACGCCGCCGCGCAGCAGCGGCGACCGGCAGGACGTGAGCGTGCAACCTCTCTCTCGATGAGCATGTTCAGCTATCTGACTGGCTTCGGCGGCCGCGACATGGCGGTCGATCTCGGTACCGCCAACACGCTCGTGTACGTGCGTGGGCGCGGCATCGTGCTGTCCGAGCCGAGCGTGGTTGCGATCGACTCGCGCTCGGGCGAGGTGCACGCGGTCGGCATCGAGGCCAAGCGAATGCTCGGCCGTACGCCCGGCACGATCCAGGCGATCCGGCCGCTGAAGGACGGCGTGATCGCCGACTTCGACGTGACCGAGCAGATGCTGCGCCACTTCATCCAGAAGGTGCACCAGAACCGCTGGGCCCACCCGCGCGTGGTCGTCTGCGTGCCCTCCGGCGTGACCGGCGTCGAGAAGCGCGCCGTCGAGGAGGCCTGCCTGTCGGCCGGCGCACGCACCGCCTACCTGATCGAGGAGCCGATGGCCGCCGCGATCGGCGCCGGGCTGCCGGTCGGCGAGCCGACCGGCTCGATGGTCGTCGACATCGGCGGCGGCACTTCCGAGGTGGCCGTGATCTCGCTCGGCGGGATCGTCGTCTCGCAGTCGATCCGCGTCGGCGGCGACGAGATGGACGAGGCGATCATCAACTACGCCAAGAAGGAGTACAAGCTCTTGATCGGCCAGCAGACGGCCGAGGAGCTGAAGCTGGAGATCGGCTCGGCCTGCCCGATGGCCGAGGAGCTGCAGGCCGAGATCCGCGGCCGCGACATGGTCGCCGGGCTGCCCAAGACGGTCGTGCTGACGAGCGAGGAGATTCGCCAGGCGCTCGAGGAACCGCTCTCGCAGATCCTCGATGCGGTCAAGGAGACGCTCGACCGCACGCCGCCCGAGCTGGCCTCGGACATCATGGACCGCGGCATCATGCTGGCCGGTGGCGGCGCGCTGCTGCAGGGGCTAGACGAGCGTCTGCGCGACGAGACGCAGATGCCCGCGCATCTGGCCGAATCGCCGCTGACATGCGTGGCGGTCGGCTCGGGGCGCTCGTTGGAGGAGTTCGAGGCGATTCACCGCTCGAACCGCAACACCCGCAACCGGCGACGCCGGTAGTCGATCGGCCGCTCCGATGGCGCCGGCCGTTCGCTGAGGCAGCCCGCTCCCCTCGTGGGTACTCTGTGCGGCACACGCTGCGGAAGGTAGTCACCGATGCATGACAAGACTGTCCGGCGTCGGCGAGCGCTCCTCGGGTTGCTCGTTGTGCTCTCCCTATTGCTCCTCACGGCCTACTTCGGCGAGTCGGGGGGTGGGCGGCTGCATGGTGTGCAGCGGGACTTTCTGACCGCCATCTCGCCGATCCAGGACGGAGCCAACAAGGCCCTGAAGCCGGTGCGCGACGCGATCGACTGGTTTGGCGAAACGCTGCACGCCAAAGGTCAGCGCGACGCGGCGGTGCGTGCGGAGGACAAGCTGCGTCGAGAAAAGGTCGAAGACCAGCAGGAAAAACGCGAACTGCACCAGCTGCTCGCGCTGTACAAGCTCAACCGCCTGAACGTCGGCGACTATCACCCGGTGGCCGCCACCGTGATCGATAAATCGCCGAACATCTGGTACTCGACGGTCACGATCGACGCCGGCTCGCCACAGGGCGTGCGGGTCAACGACCCGGTCGTCAACGGCGAAGGGCTGATCGGCCGGGTCGTCGCGGTCGAGGCCGACGGCGCCCAGGTCGACCTGATCACCGACAGCTCGATGGGGGTCTCGGCGCGCATCGGCACGAGCAACGCGACCGGCCTGGTGTACCCGAAGGTCGGCGACCCCAACGACCTGCTGCTGCAGTACCTGCCAGCCAACACGCCGGCCAGCAAAGGCGAACTGGTAGTCACGTCGGGCACCGTCGCGACGTCGCACGAATCGCTCTATCCGCCCGGAATCCTGATCGGCGAAGTGACCTCGGTCAACGAAGAAGGCGGCTACGAGTCAGTCAACGTCCGTCCGGCCGCCAACCTGCACAATCTCGACGTGGTCGAGGTCCTGACCTCGCACTCCGGCAGCCGGCCCGCGCAGCTGAGCGCGCTCTCGGCGAGCCTGCCGGCCGGCCAGAGCCCGCCCACGCAGACGGCCGGCGGCGAACAGCTCGCCTCGGTCGGATCGACTGGGGAAGGCTGATGGGAGGTTCTCCCGCCAACCCACAGACCGCGCTCCTGCTGCGCGTGGCGGCCTTCGCGGCCGCGCTCGTCTTCTTCCAGATCGGGGTCGTCTCCGAGGTGCCCGTGTTCGGCGTCAACGCCGACCTGTCGCCGCTGCTGGTCGCCTTCGTCGGCCTCCTGTGCGGCTCGAGCATCGGCGCCGTCACCGGTTTCGCCGTCGGGCTCTTGGTTGACCTCACGCTCTTGCAAACGCTGGGGCTGACCTCGCTGATCCTGACGATGATCGGATACTGGGCCGGGCGCCTGCGCGAACTGCGTGACCCGCAGGGGGCGCTCGCACCGCTCGTGATCGGCACGGGCGCCGCCGCCGTCTCGCTCGTCGGCTACTCGCTGATGGAGTTCATGCTCGGCGTCGACGCGCCGGTCAGCTTCGAGCTGTTGCGCCAGATCGTGCTCGGCACCGTCGTCGATGCGATCGCCGCGCTGCCAATGTGGCTGCTGGTACGTCGCGTGCTCGCCGGCTCGCTGCCCGAAGACCCACGTCGCCGCCGTGGCCGACGTGCCTACACCACGGGCGGGCTCAGCCCGCTCTCCAAAGCATGAGCGCGATCGAGCCGGTCCGCCCGCGCGATCCGCGCCTGCCGGTCCCGCCGGGGATGGCGATGCGGGTCGCGATCATCGGCTTCGTCGCGATCGCCTTCTTCGCCGTGATCTTCTTCCGGCTCTGGTATCTGCAGGTGCTGTCCGGCGAACAGTACGTCCACCTCGCGAACACCAACCAGCGCCGCGACCTGCCGATCCCGGCGCCGCGTGGCGAGATGCTCGACCGCGAAGGCAAGCCGGTCGTCGACGATCGCACCGCCAACGCCGTGCAGATCGTGCCGAGCGCCCTGCCCGAAGCGGCCGTGATCACCGCGCAGGCCGCGCTCTACCAGAAGCATCTCGTCGAAGCGGCCGAAGCCCACCACGCGGCCGGGGTCGCGCTGAACGTCTTCCGCGCGACCCATCCCGGCCAGGCCGACCACCGCGAACTCGAGCGTCTGCAAGCGGCGGCCGCGCGCCTGCCGACCGTGCCGGTGCCGCCGCTGCCCGCCAGCGCCGTGCACGTGCGCCGTCTCCTCACTCGCCTCGGCGGTGTGCTCGCCATGCGCCCCCGCACGATCGACGAACGCGTCGTGCGCGGCATGACCGCGCTCGTGTACGCGCCCGTCACGATCCGCACCGATGCCGGGCTGGGCGTGCGCACCTACCTCGGCGAGCGCGGCAACGAATTCCCAGGCGTCTTGCAGCAACCCATCTCGCTGCGCGAATACCCGTATGGGGAAATGGCCGCGCAGGTGATCGGCCACGTCGACCAGATCTCCGGCGAAGAGCTGAAGCTGAAAGCCTTCCACGGCGTCGAGCAGGGCACGATCGTCGGCCAGGAAGGGCTCGAGTACTACTACGACCGCTACCTGCGCGGCAAGCCCGGCGTGAGCAAGGTGGAGGTGAACGCCGAAGGCTACGCGGTGCCCGACGCGCTCAAGCCGTCCCCGCCGCAGGCCGGTCGCAGCCTCAAGCTGACGCTCTCGCTGCCGCTGCAGAAGGAGAGCGAAAAAGCGCTGCTGGAAGGGATCGACCACGCTCGCGCCGGTAACAAACCGGCGGTCGCCGGGGCGTTCGTCGCGCTCGACCCGCGTAACGGCTCCGTGCTGTCGATCGGCTCGTATCCGTCGTTCAACCCCAACCGCTTCTCCAAACCGCTGACGAAAGCCGAATACAAAGAACTCGAAGGCAGCGGCTCGGCCCCCGGGCATCTCGTCGATCGCGCCGTCAACGGCCAGTATCCGACCGGCTCCACGTTCAAGCCGATCACGGCCATGGCGGCGCTCGAAGCAGGCGTGATGTCGCCTGAAGAAGGGCTCGGCGCAGGCAAGTGCATCGCGGTCTCGACACAGAAATTCTGCAACGCGGGCGAAGCCGAATATGGCGCCGTCGGGCTGGTGCAGGCGCTGAAGGTCTCCTCCGACACCTACTTCTTCGAAGTCGGCGAGCGCGCCAACGCGCATGGGCCGATCATCCAGCGCATGGCGCACAAGCTCGGCGTCGGCGAGGAAACCGGCATCGACCTGCCGAGTGAGTTCCCGGGCGTGATACCGGACAAAGAATGGCGCGAAGAACAGAACAAGGCCGAGCTCAAATGCGAGCGCGAAGAACACGTCCCGAACTGCGGCATCGTCGAGGAACCGACCGGCACGTGGACGGTCGGCAACAACATGAACCTGGCCGTCGGACAGGGCGAACTGCTGACCGACCCGCTGCAGATGGCGGTCGCCTACTCCACGCTCTCGAACGCCTTCGTGAACGGCGGCACCGGCGCGGTCGTACGCCCGCACCTGGGGGCCGAGATCGACGAACCGACGGGTGGGCTCGTGCAGAGCCTCGACTATCCGCCGCGGCGCAAGGTGCACCTGAACTACAACGACCTCAGCCTCGTGATGCAGGGTCTGCACGAGGCCGCCAGCTCGACGGGCGGTACTTCGGCCGAAGTGTGGGCCGGCTGGGATCAGTCCGCCGACCCCGTCTACGGCAAGACCGGCACCGCCCAGCACACCGGTCGCGAAGATCAGTCCTGGTACCTCTGCTACATCGGCGACCCCAAGCACCCGTTGGTGATCGCCGTGACCGTCGAGGAAGGCGGGTTCGGCGCCGAAACGGCCGCGCCGATCGCACGGCTGATCGCCTCCGAGTACTACGGCAAGAGCAAGAAATTCGTCGCCGGCAGCTCGCAGACACTGTGATCGTGAGCCCGCGATGCCGCTGAGCCCGATCCAGCCACCCGAGGAGAGCCAGGCGCCGGCGCCGCACGTGCCGCTCGCGCTGCGCTTGCCGTTCGACCCGGTGCTGGCGCTCGCGACGATCGGGCTCGGCATCTGCTCGATCGTCACGCTCGCCGGGGCGACCGCCAAGGACATCCCTGGCGACCCGCACTACTACTCCGATCGCCAGGGCATCTACCTCGGCGTCGGGCTGGTCGCCATGTTCGTGTTCGCGCGGATCGACTACGCGCGCCTGCGCAGCTACAAAAACGCGGTCTACGGGGCGCTGCTGCTGAGCATCCTGGCCGTGCTCGGGCTCGGCCACTCCGCCAAAGGCGCGACCCGCGCGATCAACCTGCCGTTGTTCTCCTTTCAGGCCTCCGAGCTCGGCAAGGTGCTGCTGATTCTCGCGCTGGCGGCGCTGGTCGTAGACCGCGCACGCGACTTGCGCAGTCGCGACACGACCGTGCGGGTAATGATTGCCGCTTTGGTTCCAGCCCTGTTCGTGGTCGCCCAGCCCGACCTCGGCTCGGGCCTCGTATACATGGCGATCGCCTTCATGATGCTGTTCGTCGCCGGCACCTCCTGGCGGCATCTGTCGGCGCTCGTGGCGCTCGTGCTGGCCTCGGCCGTGTTCGTGCTCGCGGCCGCGCCCGCCGCCGGCGTGCACGTGCTGCAGCCGTTTCAGGTGCAGCGCCTGACGGCCTTCCTGCACCCGTCATCGAATCCCCAGAAGCAGGGGTATCAGCAACAGGAGTCGAAGATCGCCATTGGTTCCGGCCAAAAGACGGGTCGGGGCGAAAACAGCAACCAGACCTCTAACGGATTCCTACCCGAGAGCCACACCGACTTCATCTTCGCCGCCGTCGGCGAGCGCTACGGCTTCGTCGGCGCAGGGCTGGTGCTGCTCCTGTACGCGCTGTTGATATCGCGAGCGCTGAGGGTGCTGGTGATGGCCAAGGACCTGTTCGGCAGTCTGATCGCCGCTGGAGTAACGGCTATGCTCATGTTTCAGGTCTTCGTCAACGTGGGAATGACCATTGGGATCATGCCCATTGCCGGAGTCACGCTACCGCTCATGAGCTACGGCGGATCTTCGGTCATCAGCACCATGTTGGCGATCGGCCTGTTGCAGTCGATCTGGGTCCAGGCGCGTGCCTCGGCAGCTCTGAAGGGCCGCGTACTGCGCCACTAGACACCATCAATGTTCGACGAGCACTCCCCAAGCGATCGGCAGCCCACAGAAGCGTGGCTCCCGGTCGTCCTGACGGATCGGACGCGATCTCATGCGACAGGTCCCTGCAAGCGAGGCCTCGACCGCCGCGCCCCGCGCGGCTCGGCCCGCTTCCATCTCGAAAGACTGGATCAAATTGAAAAAGCAAGTACTTGTCAGCGTCGATCGCGCGGAGACGCGCGTCGCGCTGCTGGAGGCGAGCGGCACTCCCGCCGCCCCGGCACGCAACTCCTCATCCGCGAGCAACGGGAAGACCGCGTCCGCACCGTCGCGCAAACGCGGCGGAGGAGGCACACCTGGCGCCGGCTACCGCGTCGCTGAGCTCTACATAGAGCGCCGCGGCGGACGCTCGATCGTCGGCAACATCTACAAGGGCAAGGTCGACAACGTGCTGCCCGGCCTGGAGGCTGCGTTCGTCGACATCGGCCTGGAGAAGAACGGCTTCCTGCACGTCGACGAGATCGTGCTGCCGGGCGTCGAGACGCCCAAGCGCGGGCGCGGCGGGGGAGGGGGCCGGAAGATCACCGACCTGCTCAAACCCGGCCAGGAGATCGTCGTGCAGGTCGTCAAGGACCCGCTCAAGACGAAGGGCGCACGCCTGTCGATGGAGTTGACGATCGCCGGGCGCTACATGGTCTACGCGCCGACCGGCGAGGGCGTCGGCGTCTCGCGCCGGCTGGAGGACAAGGAGCGCGAACGCCTGCGCCGCCAGACCGCCAAACTCGAGATCGAGCAGGGCGGCGTGATCGTCCGCACCGCCGCCCACGGCGCCAAGCGCGAGGACTTCGAGCGCGAGCTGAAGTACCTACACAAGCTGCACGAGGTGCTGGCCAAGCGCGTCGAAGACACGGCGGCCCCCGATCTCGTCTTCCAAGAGGCCGACCTGTCCGTGCGCGTCGTGCGCGACATCTTCTCCGCCCACTTCGAGCGCGCGATCGTCGACGACGAGCAGCAGTACAAACGGCTCATCTCGTTCTTCACCCGCACCGCGCCCGAGCTGGTCGAGCGCGTCGAGCTCTGGCAGCCGAAGGACAAGAAGCCGCTGTTTGAAGCCTACGGCGTCGACAAGGCGATCGAGGGCGTGCTCTCCAGGCGCGTCGACCTGCCCAGCGGCGGCTATCTGATCATCGACTACGCCGAGGCGCTGACGGTGATCGACGTCAACTCCGGCAGCTTCATCGGTCGCGGCAAGGGCGCCGGCCTGGAGGACACGATCACGCGTACGAACCTGGAGGCGGCCGAGGAGGTCGTCAACCAGCTGCGCCTGCGTGACATCGGCGGCATCATCGTGATCGACTTCATCGACATGGCCCGCGCGCGCAACCGCGACGCGGTCATGAAGACGCTGCGCAAGACGCTCGACGAGGACCGCACGAAGACCTTCACGGCCGAGATCTCCAAGCTCGGGCTCGTCGAGATGACGCGCCAGAACGTGACCGAGGGCGTGCGCGAGATCATGAGTCGGCCCTGCCCGACCTGTGAGGGCGAGGGCGTGATCCGCTCCGAGGAGACGATCGCGATCGACTTCGAGCGCCGCCTGCGTGACGTCGCCGCCGAACACCCCGAGGCCGAGGCCTTCCTGCTGCAGATCAACCCGCGCGTTTCGACGCAGTTCACGGGTCACAACTCGCGCGTGCTGCACGCGCTCGAGGCCGAGACCGAGAAGTCGTTCCTGTTCGAGGGCTCCGAAGGACTGCTGCTCGACCACTTCGCCGTCACCTTCATGGGCACACGCGCCGAGGTCGAGGAGCGCGCGCTGCCGTTCCGCCAGGGCGACGAGGTGCTGGTCGAGATCGTCGAGCCGCACATGTACGACGTCGACGACGCGGTCGCCAAAATCGACGGCTACATCATCTCGATCGCCGGCGCCGCGCCGTTCGTGGGCGAGAACCGGATGGTGCGCATCGACCAGGTCGGGCGCACCGCCGCCACCGGCGTGCTGCTCGACGACGCCGGCGAGGTGCTGGTGCTGCCCGCCAAGCCAGCGAACACGGGCGGTGGCAGTGGCGGCGGCGGCGGGTCATCCCGCCGGCGGCGCTCCGAGGGGGACGCCGATGAGGCTCCTCGCTCGCGCGGGCGACGCGGACGCGGACGCTCACGGCGCGACGGCGACGACGCCGAGGCGCGCGTCGAAGCGGGCCTCTCGGAGGCGCCGGCGACCGTCGACGCCGAGCCCGAGCAGGACGACGTGCGCGTCCCCGAGCAGGATGACGTGCGCGCTCCCGAGCCGGAGGCTGTCGAGACCCCGGCCGGACAGGACGGCGACGATGCCATACAATCCAAACCCCGGCGTCGTGGCCGCAGAGGCGGGCGACGCCGTTCGGCTGCCAAGGTCGAGGCCGAGTGACGGCTCCGACGGGCCAAGCAGCGCTCCCCCAGCACAGCAAGCGAGAGATATCGATGTACGCGATCGTGAAGACAGGCGGCAAGCAGTACCGCGTCGAGGAGGGTCAGACCCTGCTCGTCGAGCGGCTGGCCGCCGACGAGGGCGCTGACGTCGCCCTGCAGCCGCTGATGCTGCGCGGCGACGAGGCGATCTTCGACAAGGCCGGGCTCGATGGCGCCAAGGTCACGGCGAAGATCGTGGCCCACGTCCGCGGCGAGAAGCTGCGCGTCTTCAAGTTCAAGCCCAAGCGCGGCTACAAACGGCGTACCGGACATCGTCAAGACCTGACCAAGATCGAGGTCACCTCGATCACGGCCGGCAAAGCCAAAGCGAAAGCCAAAGCCGCCGCCGCGACAGAGACCAAAGCGAGCGAGGAGACAGCGGCAGATGGCGCATAAGAAGGGGCTCGGATCGAGTCGCAACGGCCGCGACTCCAACGCCCAGCGACTGGGCGTCAAGACTTTCGCCGGTGAGACCGTGACCGGCGGCGAGATCATCGTGCGCCAACGCGGCACCCGCTTCAAGCCCGGCGCCGGCGTCGGCATCGGCAAAGACGACACGCTCTACGCGCGCGCGGCTGGCATCGTCCAGTTCACGACCGGCCGCCGCGGTCGCGTCGTCAACGTGCTGCCCCAAGGCGACTGACCACGGTGGATCCACGGCGCGGCGCCCTGCTGCTTGCGGCCGGGCGTGCCGCGCTCGGCGTGGCGGTGCTGATCGCGCCGGAGCGGGTCACGGCGCGTTGGCTGGGCGAGCAGAACGCGCGGCTGCCCGTCGTCGGCGACCTCGCCCGCTCGCTCGGCGCGCGCGACGTGGCGCTCGGCATCGCGGCGCTGCAGACGCTCGACGACCCGGTCGGCGGGCCGCGCATCCAGGCGGCCTGTGCCGTGGTCGACACGGTCGACGTGTTGGCGACGGTGCTCGCCCGCAAGGCGTTGCCGCGGGCCGGCGTGCTCGCGACCGTCGCCGTCGCGAGCGCCGCGGCGGGAGCGGGCTTCCTGCTCTCGCACCGTCTCGCCCACGCCGAGCCGGCGGCGGCCTGAGCGAGTCCGATCGGCCTGCAGCCGGGCGTCTGCCCTCTAGCCCTCCTGCGCGGTCGGGCGGATCAGGATCTCGTTGACGTTGACGTGCTCGGGCTGGCCGAGCGCGTACATGACGGCGGTGGCGATGTCGCGGTCCTCGAGCGCCTGCTGCGGGCGATTGTCGAAGAACGGCGTGTCGGTCATGCCCGGCTCGATCAGCGTCACGCGGATGCCGGTGCCGTGCAGGTCCTGACGCGCCGCCTCGCCCATCGCCGTGACGGCGTGCTTCGTGCACGAGTAGAGCGAGCCCGGCAGCACGCGCCGTCCGGCCACGCTGGAGGTGAGCAGCAGGTGCCCGCGCGAGGCCGTCAGCGCGGGAATCGTCGCGCGGATCGTGAGCGCCGCGCCGTAGATGTTCGTGAGGATCATCTCCCGCCACTGCTCGGGCGTGTCCTTCAGGAACCCCCGCGCACCGCCGAAGCCGGCGTTGGCGAAGGCCGCGTCGATCGCTTCGAATGCCTCCAGCCCGGCCGCCACGAGGGCCTGCTGCTGATCCCAGTCGGTTACGTCGCAGCGCACCGCCAGCGCGCGCTCCGGCCCACCCAGCTCCTCGGCCAGCTGTTCGAGCAGCTCCAGCGAGCGCGCCGCGAGCACCAGCCGCCAGCCGGCCTGCGCCGCGGCCCGGGCGGTAGCGGCGCCGATGCCGGAGGAGGCGCCGGTGATCAAGAGGACTGGGTCGGTCGGGTTCATACGGCGGCTCCTTCGTCGGGTCTCGCGGAGGGCCTTATATAGCCACATCCGGGCTCGGCGCCCGTGGCTGTCACGATTTCAGGCCATGCTTCACGATCGCGCGAGGATCCACGTCCAGGCCGGCGCCGGCGGCGACGGCTGCACGAGCTTCCGCCGCGAAGCGCACGTGCCGCGGGGTGGGCCCGACGGCGGCGACGGCGGGCGCGGCGGCGACGTGCTGCTCGTGTGCGACGAGAACCTGCGCGACCTGCAGTCCTTCAGGCAGCGCAGCCGCTACCGGGCCGGGCGTGGGGGGTACGGCGAAGGCTCGCTGCGCCACGGCGCGGATGGCGAGACGCTCGAGATCCGCCTGCCGCCGGGGACCGAAGTGCTGGGCTCCGACGACGACGCCGAGGATGGCAATGGCGGTGGCGGTCGCGGTGGCGGGCTCACGGGGCGCCGCTGGGAGCTGCTGGCGCCAGGGCAGCGCGCCCTCGCCGCCCGCGGCGGGTCCGGGGGGCGCGGCAACAAGCGCTTCGCCACGCCCACCCGGCAGGCGCCCCGCTTCGCCGAGCGCGGGCTGGTCGGCGAGCAAGGCTGGCTCGAGCTGCGCCTGAAGCTGCTCGCGGACATCGGTCTCGTTGGGCT
>DASXER010000012.1:0-10020 GCA_036490015.1 Solirubrobacteraceae bacterium
GGAACGCTGGCCGCTAGCCGGCGCATCGTGCGGGCGAGGCCGGCCAGCTCGTCGACGGTCTCGCCCTTCGTGCGCAGCGCGATCAGGAAGCCGGCGATCTGTGTCTCCGAGACGCCACCGTCCATGATCTGCGCGAGCACCTCGGCGGTCTGCTCCGCGCTGAGATCGTGCCCGGACGCGAGCGCGTCGATCGCCTGCGTGAGCGTCTCGTTGGGCATCTCGATCTAGCCGTCGTCCCGCAGGAAGTTCGCGAGCAGCTCCATGCCCTGCTCGGTGAGCACCGACTCGGGGTGAAACTGCACCCCCTCGGCGGGCAGCTCGCGATGGCGCAGCGCCATCAGGACCCCTCCCCCGCGCGCGGACTCCTCCAGGCACGCGGGCAGCTCGTCGGCGACGACGAGCGAGTGGTAGCGCCCGACCGTCAGCGGATCGGAGAGACCGGCGAAGATCGTGCGGCCGTCGTGCTCGATCGTGGTCGACTTGCCGTGGATCGGGTCGTGCAGCTTGACGGTGCCGCCGAAGGCCTGGGCCATCGCCTGGTGACCGAGGCAGACGCCGAGCGTGCGCACGCCGGCTTCGGGCAGTCTTTTGACGACCTCCAGCGAGATGCCGGCCTCGTTCGGCGTGCACGGTCCGGGCGAGACGACGCAGCGCTCGTAGCCGCCTGCGATCAGCTCGTCCACGCTGGCGGCGTCGTTGCGGACCGTCCGCACGTCGGCACCCAGCTCGCCGAGATACTGGACGAGGTTGTAGGTGAACGAGTCGTAGTTGTCGACGACCAGCACCCTCATGGCCAGTCCGGCTGTTCGCAGGCCAGCGTGATCGCGCGCATCGCGGCGGTCGCCTTGGCGACCGACTCCTCGAACTCGTAGGCCGGCTTGGCGTCGGCCACCGTGCCGCCGCCTGCCTGCACGGTCAGCACACCGTCCTTGACGACGACGGTGCGGATATGGATCGCGGTGTCGAGGTCGCCGCCGTAGCTGAGGTACCCGACCGCGCCGCCGTAGCCGCAGCGCTTGATCGGCTCCAGCTCGTCGATGATCTGCATCGCGCGCACCTTCGGCGCGCCCGACAGCGTGCCCGCCGGCAGCACCGAGCGCAGCGCGTCCATCGCCCCGATCCCCTCACGCAGCGTCCCCGACACGGAGGAGACGATGTGCATGACGTGGCTGTAGGACTCGACCTCCATCAGCTCGTCGACCTTGACGCTGCCGTACTCGCACACGCGCCCGAGGTCGTTGCGCCCGAGGTCGACAAGCATCACGTGCTCGGCGCGCTCCTTCTCGTCGGCCAGGAGATCGGCGGCGATCGCCCGGTCCTCTTCCGGGTTGGCGCCGCGTGGGCGCGTGCCGGCGATCGGCTTCGTGCTGACGTGGCGGTCCGTAACGGTCAGGAGCGGCTCTGGGCTCGCGCCCGCGACCTGGAAGTCGCCGAAGTCCAGGAAGTACATGTAGGGGCTCGGGTTGACGGCGCGCAGCCCGCGATAGATCGAGAACGCCTCGACCGGCGTCTGCGCCGACCAGCGCTGCGAGGGCACCACCTGGAAGGCGTCGCCGGCGTGGATGTACTCGACGATCCGCGCAACCATCGCTTCGAAGTCCTCGCGCGACATGTTCGATTCAAGCGACGGCACCGTGCGCGGCTCGTGCGGCGCGGCCGAGCGCGGCAGCGGGCCGGCGAGCGCCGCGCGCAGCCGCTCGATCGTCGCCACGGCCTGCCCGTAGGCGGCCTCGACGTCCGGCTCGACCTGCAGGTCGGCGTTGGCAAGGATCGTGACCGTGTGCTTGAGGTGGTCGAAAACGACGAGTGCGTCGGTCAGCATCAGCGCCATGTCGGGGAGCCCGAGCGGGTCGGGGGGCACCTCGCCGAGCGGCTCCACGGCGCGCACCAGGTCATAGCCGAAGACGCCGACCGCGCCACCCGTGAAGGGTGCCCCACCTGCGGGCATCGGTGCCTGGTCGAAGCGTGCGACGTGCTCGGCCGCGAGCGCGTATGGGTCGCCGTCGTCGCCGAGCGACCAGCGCAGCACGGAGCGCGGCTGGAAGCCGATGAAGGTCCAGCGTCCGACGCGCTGGCCTTGCTCGGCGGACTCCAGCAGGAAGGCCGGCTCGCCCGGTGCCAGCGCGCGCAGCTTGAGGAACGCCGACACCGGCGTCTCGCAGTCCTCGACGAACGACAGGCTGAGCGGGATCAGGTTGTACTTCTGCGCCAGCTCGCGGGCCGTCTCCAGGTCAGGGGTCACCGCGGCCGCGGAGCCTTCGCGGCGCGCGCTCTCGTCCGCCGTCAGCAGCCCGCCGCCGGCGCTAGGAGCGGCGGCCATCGAGCACCCTCTCCGCGTCGCCGAGGGTGCGTCGGCGGCTGTGCAGCAGGACGAGCAGGTGGTAGAGGACGTCGGCCGCCTCTTCGTCGACGCGCTCGTCGGACTCCTCGCGCGCCGCGCGGCTGACCTCCTCGGCCTCCTCCATCACCTTCTCGCCGATGCGTGGCGGGTCGTCGAGCAGCTCGACCGTGTAGGAGCCGGCGGGACGCTCCTTGGCTCGGGCGACGAGCGTGCGCTCCAGCGCGGGCAGCGTCTCGTGCGGCGCGCCTGGCTCGAGCTCGCCGCGGTGAAAGCAGCTGCGCTCGCCCGTGTGGCACGCCGGCCCGGCCGGCTCGACGAGCGCGAGCAGCGTGTCGCCGTCGCAGTCGAGTCGCAGCGCTCGGACCTTCTGCACGTTGCCGCTCGTTTCGCCCTTGTGCCATTGCTCGCCGCGCGAGCGGCTGTACAGGTGCAGCTCGCCGCTGTCCCGAGTGCGCTTCAGCGCCTCGCTGTTCATGTAGGCGAGCGTCAGCACCTCGCCGCTGGCCCAATCCTGGATCACGCACGGTACGAGCCCGTCCGTGTCGTAGGCGATCTGAGCCTCGATCGCGTCGCTGGGAGTGCCGGGCATGGCGAGGATTGTAGGTCCAGCGCCCGTTTCAGACAGACTGCCTGCGATGCGGGACCTGCTCGGCGCACGGCTGCTCGTTCTCACCGGCAAGGGTGGCGTCGGCAAGACGACGATGGCGGCGGCGCTGGCGCTGCTGGGGGCGCGGCGTGGTCTGCGCACGCTCGTGGTCGAGGTGGGCGAGCAGAGCCGCCTGAGCTCGATGTTCGGCGTGCGCTCCGCCCCGAGCGGATCTGTCGTGCGACTGCGCGACGGCGTCGAGAGCATCTCGATCGACCCCGACCTGGCGCTGCTGGAGTGGCTGCAGGCGCTGGGCGGCCGCGTGTCGGGGCGCCTGCTGGCCTCCAGCGGCACGTTCCAGTACTTCACCGCCGCGGCGCCCGGCGCCAAGGAGCTGGTCAGCATGGTCAAGATCTCCGAGCTGGTGCGCGCACGCGAGCGTCGTCGTGCGGGACGCGGCGGTGACGGGCACGACCTCGTGATCCTCGACGCGCCCGCCACTGGTCACGCGCTGGGGATGCTGCGCTCGCCGCAGACCTTCGGGGCGATCGCCCGCGTCGGCCCGATCGTGCGTCAGACCGACCGCGTGCGCGAGCTGCTCGCCGACGGCGAGCGGACCGCCTACGTCGCCGTCGCGATGGGCAGCGAGATGGCCGTCAGCGAGACGATCGAGCTGGACGCTGCACTGCGCGAGATCGTCGGACGCGGCCTGGAGTTGGTGCTCGCGAACGCGTTGCTGCCGCGTCGCTTCACGCCCACCGAGCTTGAGCTGGTCGATGCGGCGTCGGCGCGGCTGACAGCGGGCGGTGCGGACGAAGGCGAGCGCGCGCTTTTGCTCGCGGCGGCTCGCGCCGCTCGCGCGGCTCACGTCCGCGCCGGTGCGCAGCACGGCCAAGTCGCACGCCTGCGCCGGCGTGGCTTCGAGGTGCTGGGGGTTCCGTTCCAGTGGACGCCGCGGCTCGATGTCGAGGAGCTAGAAGCGATCGCCGACCAGCTGGAGCGGCGCGTCTAGCTCACGTGATGCCGAGCCGGTCGAGCAGGCCCTCGTCGGTGCGCCAGTCGCGTCGTACGCGGACGGCGAGATCGAGGTGCACGCGCTCGCCGAGGGCGCGCTCGATCTCCCTGCGCGCGGCGGTGCCGATGGCCTTGATCATGCGCCCGCCCGCGCCGATCACGATGCCCTTTTGCGATTCGCTCTCGACCCAGATCAGCGCGCGTATGCGGGTCATGCCCGCGCGCGGGTGCTCGACGTCTTCGACGATCACCTCGGTGGCGTGCGGCAGCTCCTGGAAGGTGCGCTTGATCAGCGCCTCGCGGATCAGCTCGGCGAGCAGCACGTCGAGCGGTTGATCGGAGGCCGTGCCGGCCTCGAACATGAACGGACCCTCGGGCATCAGCTCGCGCAGGTGCGCGGTCAGCTCCGCTACGCCCGCGCCGGTGCGGGCGGAGATCGGGAACAGCTCGCCGCCCGGGTTCAGTGCGGCCGCCAGCTCCAAGACGCCGAGCAGAGCGCCTTTGCCGAGCCGGTCGACCTTGTTGACCGCGCTGACGACGGGCACCTCGGCGCCCAGCAGCGTCGCCGCTATGAAGCGGTCTCCGGGTCCCACGCCCTGCTCGCCGTTGAGCATCATCAGCGCCGCGTCGGCGCCCTGCAGCTCCTGACTCACGCGCGCCGCCATCCGCGCCGTGAGCGCATCGCGCGGGCGCTGCACGCCAGGCAGGTCGACGAGCACGATCTGGCAGTCCTCGCTCTCGTGCACACCGCGGATCGCGCGCCGCGTCGTCTGCGGACGATCGGAGACGATCGCCACCTTCTCCCCCACCATCGCGTTCACGAACGTCGACTTGCCGACGTTCGGGCGACCGGCGAGCGCGACGAAGCCGCTGCGCGTCACGCTCCGGCCTCGCGCATCAGCTCATCCTGCAGGGCAAGCATCTCCCCATCGTCGGTCTCGTGGTCCATGCCGAGCAGGTGCAGCATCCCGTGTACGACCGCCTCGCGCAGGTCGACGGTGTGCGAGGGGCAGATCACGATGTCTCCCAGCTCCCGTTCGGGCCCGGCGCCGGCAAGCTCGTCGACGCCGTCGATCGGAAACGACAGCACGTCCGTCGGCTCGGCTTTGGCGCGGTGGCGTGCGTTCAGCTCCGCGATCCGCTCGGCGCCGACGTACTCGACCGCGACATGCCCCTGCTGGATCCCGCGTCTGTGAGCCGTCAGCTCGCACAGCGCTCGCACCTCGTCCTCACGCGGGCCGGCGGGTGCGAGGCCGGCGCCGAGCAGCTCAACCTCGATCATCGCCGCTCAAGCGCTGCGCAGCGGCCGGCCCTGCGCCTGCGCAGCACCGGCGGTCGTGGCGGCCGTGGCCACGCTGGCGGCGTCGTAGGCCTCGACGATCCGCTGTACGAGGCGGTGGCGCACCACGTCCTCGCCGCCGAAGCGGATGAACTCGATGTCCTCGACCTCGTCCAGCACCTCGCCGACCGCGATCAGGCCAGACTTCTGCTCGCGGGGCAGGTCGACCTGCGTGACGTCGCCCGTGACGACCATCTTCGAGCCGAAGCCGAGGCGCGTGAGGAACATCTTCATCTGCTCGGGCGTCGTGTTCTGCGCCTCGTCGAGGATCACGAAGGAGTCGTTCAGCGTGCGCCCGCGCATGAACGCGAGCGGCGCGATCTCGATCACGCCACGGTCGAGATGCTGGGCCACCTTCTCCGGGTCGAGCATGTCGTGCAGCGCGTCGAACAGCGGTCGAAGATAGGGGTCGACCTTGGCCATCAGGTCGCCCGGCAGGAAGCCGAGGCGCTCACCGGCCTCGACCGCGGGACGGGTGAGGATGATGCGGTTCACCTCATGGCGCGAGAGCGCGGCTGCGGCCATCGCGACGGCGAGGAACGTCTTGCCCGTGCCGGCCGGACCGACGCCGAACGTGATCGTGCTGTGGCGAATCGAGTCGACGTAGCGCTTCTGGTTGACGCTCTTAGGCGCGACGCGCAGGCCACGGTGGCTCCAGACGACGTCCTCGAGCACCCGCGCCGGGGACTGGTGAGCGTCGATCGCACCCGTCACGGCTGTGATCGTCCCAGGCGATATCTGATGCCCACGGGCGATCAGGTCCGCCAGCTCGCGCACCACGCGCTCGGCGTTGGCGACGTCGCTCTCATCGCCTTCGAGCGTGACCAGGTTGCCGCGTAGGAAGACCTTCGCGTCGACGTGAGACTCCAACGCGCGCAGAACCGTGTCCTGGCTGCCGACGAGCTCGGCGGCGACCTCGTTGGAAAGCTCGAGCTGGCTTCTCATCCGCGCAGGGCGGCCTGCACCAGCCCCGAAACGCGCTTGCCGTCGGCACGGCCGTCGACGACCGCCATCGCCGAGCGCATCGCGGCCCCCATGTCCTTCGGCGATTGGGCTCCGCTGTCCTCGATCGCCCGCGCGACGATCTGCCGGAGCTCGTCGTCGGACAGCTCGGCCGGCAGATAGCCGCCGATCAGCTCACCCTCGGCCTCCTCGCCCTCGGCCAGGTCGTCGCGACCAGCGTCGCGATAGGCCTTGGCGGCCTCCAGGCGGCGCTTGCGCTCGCGGCGCAGCACGGCGAGCTCGTCGTCCGAGCCCTCCTTGGCCGCCTTCTGCAGCTCGGAGAGCACGAGCCTGAGCGCGCCAACCTTCGCCTTCTCCCCCGCGCGCATCGCACCCGTGAGGTCTGTTTTGATCTGCTCGGCTATCGGCATTCCCACTCCCCAAGGATACGCGGCCGCGAAGGTCAGTCCGGCCGTAGCGGCGTGGGGCTGCCCAAGCGCCCCGGCGAAGAGGCATCCCGACCGAACAGGAGCGCCACATTCCAGTCGGCCAGCAGACGCAGGCGACGACCCATTCCGGGCATCAACAGCAGGTGATAGGTGCGTGCGATCAGCCAGGCGGGCAAGCCTCGCCAACGCAAGCCGAGCGTGATCGCGACCGCCTCGTTGCGGCCCAGCTCGGCAACCACGCCTTTCGTGCGGTAGCGAAAGCGCTTCGGCGCGCCCCCCGCCAAACAGGCGGCGACGTTGCGGGCGACCCTGCGCCCCTGACGGATCGCGTGTTGCGCGGTCGGCGGGCAGATCCGCCCCGGCTGGGAGGCGTCAGGAATCGCGGCGCAGTCTCCGATTGCCCACACGCGCGGTGCGGGGTCGCCCGGCATCGAGGGGGTGTCGACCTCCAGCGTCTGCGACACGACGATCCGCCCGCCCTCGTCGAGCGGCAGGCCGAGCGACGCGACGGCGGGGCTCGGCTTCACGCCGGCCGTCCACACGACGGTGCGCGCCGGCAGCGTCTCGCCGCCCTTCAGACGCGCGTAGCGCTCGGCGACCTCCTCGATCGTGGTGTTGGTGCGCATCTCGATGCCGCGTCCGCGTAGCTCGCGTTCGGCGAACGCCGACAGGCTGCTCGGGACCTCTTGCATGATCCGCTCGCGTGCCTCGACGAGCGTCCAGCGCATTCCCTGCAGACGACAGCGGGGATACAGCTCGACCGCCTGGGCGGCGAAGTCCTGCAGCTCGGCGAGGCCCTCGACGCCGGCGTAGCCGGCGCCCACGAACACGAAGCCGAGGTACTCGGCGCGCAGCTCGGGGTCCTCGAGCGACTCGGCGATGTCCAGGCAGCGCAGCACCTGATTGCGCAGCGCGGTGGCGTCGCCGAGCGACTTGAAGCCGATCGCGTGCTCCGCCAGCCCGGGGATAGGCAGCGTGCGCGAGATCGAGCCGAGCGCGACGATCAGATGGTCGTAGGCCAGCTCGACCTCGGCGCCATCGATCCGTTTGACGGCCAGCACGCCCCGCTTCGGATCCGCCCCCGTCACCGCGCCGACCACCAGCTCGGTCGCCTGAAGCTCGGAGCGCAGCGGCACGACGACGTGGCGGGGGTCGAGCGTGGCGCCGGCCGCACCCGGCAGCAGCGGCGTGTAGAGCATGAAGTTGGCTTCGTTGACGAGCGTCACGCGGGCACTCTGCCGCGGCAGCAGACGCTCTAGGGCGCGTGCCGCGTAGAAGCCGCCGAAGCCACCGCCAGCTATGACGACCTGCCAGGCCACGCGGACACAATAGGGTGCTGGTCGTGAACGACGCCCTGTACGCCGAAGCACTGGCCCCATTTCTCGCCGAGACCGAGCGTTTGCGCCCCGCGCAAGCGGAAGTGATCGACGCTCACACGCACCTCGGACTGGACGAGGACGGCCGTTCGCTGACGTTGGAGCAGCTGCTCGCGCAGCTCGACGCCGCACAGGCGCGGCGGGCGTGCGTGTTCCCGCTGCACGACCCCGAGCGGCGGCCGGGCTACAGCCTGCCCAACGACCGCGTGCTTGGCTGGGCCAGCGAAAGCGACGGGCGCCTGGTGCCGTTCTGCCGCCTGGATCCGGCCGAAGGCGCGCTGGCCGAGTGCGAGCGCTCGCTCGCGAACGGCGCCCGCGGCATCAAGCTGCACCCGCGCGCGCAGGACTTCGTCTTCGACGCCGGCGGCGAACTCGACGACGTCTTCAAAGTCGCCGAAGAAGCCAGGGTGCCGGTGCTGATCCACGCCGGGCGCGGCCTGCCGCCGCTCGCCGACGGCCTGGCCGACCTGGCGCTTCGGCATCCCGAGACCGTGCTGATCCTGGCCCACGGGGCGATCTGCGACCAGGGCATCCTGACCAGCCGGCTCGCCGAGCACCCCGGGATCCTCTACGACATCTCCTGCTTCTTCCCGCTCGACGTGGTCGAGCTGTTCGCGCGCGCTCCCGCCGAGCGCATCGTGTTCGCCTCCGACCCGCCGTACGGGATGCCGGCCACGACGCTCTACATGGCCCTGCGCGTGGCGCGCCAGGCGGGCCTCGACGAGGAGACCACCAAGCTGATGCTCGGCGGCACGATGGCGGCGCTGATCGACGGCCAGGAGCTGCCGGCGGCGAAGGCGCCGCGGCGCGGCAGCTCGATCCGCCTCTCGGGGCGCCTGGTGCGCGTCTACGGCTATGGCAGCCTCGTCGGCCCAGCGTTGTTCAGCGGCGCGATCGAGCAGGCGCGGGCGATGCTCGACATGGCGATCGCGGCCTGCCGCGACCCCGACCCGGGCGATGTCGGCGAGGCGATCGACACGATCGGAACCGCGCTGCGTGCCGCCGAGGAGCTGCTCGCTGACACCGATGGCGTGCGCCCGGCGATCGACCTGCTCTACCGCGCCAACGTGATGGCCGCGACCGAGCTGCTCGACGCTGGTTAGCTGTAGTTGGGGTGTGCCGGGGGCTGTGGCTGAGGGCGCCGTGTGGTCTTGTGATGTTGTAGGGGGTGAGTAGCCAGGGGGTTGAGTGTTGCGATGTCGTGCGCTCTGCTTTCGAAGATGTCGCCTCAGGCCCATTTCGCGTTGGACTATTCCGATAAGGCGCTCTGCCCTTGCCGTTGGTGCGTGGTCGGTCAGTCTGGGCCAACAGATGCAGTCACGGCAGGCAGCTGCGTAGGGCCCGTGGGCTGTGTGGCGAGCGGTTGTCGGTCATGACTTTCTCGACGCGGATGCTGTGACCGGCCTCGAACCCGACGGCACGCCTGAGAATCCGACGGCGGTTGGGGCCGTTCTGATCGCTGAGGACTCGAAGTAGGCAAGGCGGCTGTGGTCATCGACGGCTACGTGTGCGCATTCCGACCCCACACAAATGCTCGTTTAGCTCACGAACGTCAGTTTGCTTGCTCGACCTAACGCCGGCTCGCGTCTTTGCCGTCCCATCCCGGGCCATATCAGCGCTTGGGGTTGTTACACGCAGACCCGGTCAGCACAACCATGCTGCCTCAAGCAACAGCTGGAGACATGCGTTCCAATACTTCGACTTCTAGCCGTTGGGCAGGCATACTCTCACCGTTTGTGCTCCCCAACGCCGAGCGTGATGTAACCAACAAACCGAAGTCAAGGAACTTGCGTCGATGCGCTAGACAGACATCCGCTTCCCCCGACTGCAACCCATAGAGCAGCCACCGCGCGGAACCAATCCTCCAACCCCAAAGAGGCGCTATGCCTTTGGATACCGGAACCAGTCACCACACTAATCACGCTAACTTTCCGCAGCACACTACACACCCAAACCAAGGAGCTAGGTAAACC
>DASXER010000035.1:0-22256 GCA_036490015.1 Solirubrobacteraceae bacterium
CCGCTGGTCGTCCTGCCGGGAGGGGCGATGATCGTGACGCCCAAGAGCCTGACCGACTTCCAAGACGCCTCGACGATCGAATCGGATGACTCGATCGCTTCCTTCGGAGGCCTGATCGTCGGCGACGACTTCCATCTCAAGGCACCGAAGATCGAGATCGCCGCGGGGCTCGTCGAATCGTTCGGCACCGTCACGCTCGAAGGACGCGAAGCGGTCGCCATCGGCAGCGTCGGGCTGAGCGAACTCGGCGCCGCCGTACCGTCAGCGCTCGACGAATACGTGAACAACGTGCAGGGCTGGGCCGACGTTCTCCACACGGTCAGCAAAGAAGGGCCGACTCTGTTCCCGGAAATCCCCACGTCGGGCACGTTCGTCTCGCCAACGCGCGTAACCGGCGCCGCGCTAACGGTCAGGAGCAAGGCCTTCACGCTCGGCTCCGGCTCCGTGATGACGACGCACGGGCTCGGCACCCTCGGACAAAGCGGCGGCACACCGGCGCCTGGCGGCGAGCGTGAATCCTTCGGCGGCAGCCACGGCGGCTACGGCGGCTACCCGCAACAGGACTTCTTCAGTGCCGAAGGCTTCCCTTTGTGGCACGCGCTGACCGGCCGCGGGCTCGTTACCGACTCCCCCTTTCACCCCGAAAAAGCCGGCGACGGCGGCGCGGCTGGGGAACACGAAGCGAGGGGAGAAGGCACGCCCGGCGGGGGTGTCGTCTCGATCGACACCACGGGGGAAGGCGCTCAGGGCAGCGCCACGATCGACGGCAGCATCGACGTCTCGGGCTTTCCCGAGGTCCTAGGCGACGGCGGCGGAGCAGGGGCGGGCGGCTCGGCGTACGTCGAAACCGGGGTCCTGTCCGGTAGTGGCACGATCGACGCTGACGGCGGCGACAACCCGGCTGTCGAACCGGGGAGCGCCGGCACCGGCGGCGGCGGACGGATCGCCGTGATCGACGGCGAACAGCCCGGCTGGAGCGGCACGCTGGAAGCGCGCGGCGGCGTCGATCACTCCTTCGGCGGGCTCGTGACCGAAGGCGCGACCGGCGCGGGTACCGGCGGCGCCGGCACGATCTTCGAACGCCAGGTCACGTTCGGCAAAACGGGCACGATCGAAAAAGGCAAGGGGACGTTCCCGCAAGGCACCCTGACGATCGACGGTGGGCGACCGGAAGGCAGCTACCCACCGCCGGACGGCACCCCACTAGAAAGCGCCTGGAACTCGAGCGAACGGCGGCTGGTACTCGGCGGTGAGGCGCGTGTGTATGCCAAAGCAGCAGTTTTCGGCGAGATCGACCTGCGCGGCGACTCGACACTCACGACACCGCCGAGCGAACCGCCGGCGGTCGCCGATGAGACCCTGACGGTAAAGGCCGGCACGCTCGACATCGGTCCCGGCAGCCTCCTGACGATGACCGGACGCGGCTACGCGGGCGGCTCGACGAGCGACGAAGCCGGCCATGGCGCCGGCGAAACGGCGCCGACGGAAACGCCCGCGACGGTGCAGTTCGGCGGCTCCCATGGCGGCGTCGGAGGCTCGAACGTCCTGTCGGGTGGCACGCAGCAGCCGGGCGCGCAGGCCGGCAGCACCTACGACAGCGACGAAGCGCCCGCGCTTCCCGGCGCCGGCGGCGCGGCGGCACCCGGAGTCGGCGGCGCGGACGGCAGTTCCGGCGGCGGCGTGCTCGACGTCCAGGTAGGAACGCTGATCGACGACGGCACGATCTCCGCCGACGGCGGATCGACCTCCGGGCCGACCGCCACCGATCCGACGCCGTTCGACCGCAGCGCGGGCGGGGCTGGCGCCGGCGGCAGCGTCGTCGTCGAAGCCACGACACTCAGCGGCCCGGGCACGATCAGCGCCGCCGGAGGATCCAGTTGCCTACAGCTTCCGCCGTTGCTCCTGGGCGGTCACGAACCCTGCTCTCAAGGGCTCAGCGGAGCCGGCGGCGGCGGACGCATCGCGATGCGAGTACAGGGCGCCTGCGCATGGACCGGCACGCTCGACGTGTCCGGTGGCCTCGAGCAGAGCCCCGGACTGACCACCACCGAAGCCGCCCTCTCGGCCGGTCAAGCGGGCACGATCTTCCCCGCCACCGAACCCACGCCGCGCAGCGGCTGCGTCGTGCCACCCCCGCCCCCGCACGAAGAAGTCGTCGTCTCCACTCCCCCGCCTGCGCCACCGCCACCGATAGAAGAAACAACACCGGCCAAACCCCTGAGCCCCGGCGTGCTCAGCGCGGTCGCCAAGCAAAAACTCGCGCCGACGCTCGTCGTGTCGTTCCTATGCAAGGCGAAAAGCTGCCGGGTGACCATGACCGCCAGCTTCAAAGCCGGCAAGGAACACTTCTCCGTGACGGTCAAAGCCACGACCGTGAAACACGGCCAGAAGCTGAAGTTCAAGCTCCCCTTGTCCAAGAAACAGCGCCGGGCGCTGGAGCGTCAGCTCGCCAAACACAAGTCCGCGACAGCCGCGGTAGTCGCCTCGGTCCTCTACGCGGAAGGTCGCGCGAAGGCCGGGCCGCTCGACATCCACCTGCTGCGCTGAGACACAGCAACCCCCAGTTCCGGTAGGCTGCCCCGCCGTGAGCTACCTCAAGACCCTCCCCCTCCCACCAAACCTCCGCTCGCGCGCCTGCTTGTCGCTGGCCGCGCTCGGCGCCACCGTCCTGATCGCCGGATGCGGCGGCTCCAGCGGCGGCGAAGGCACGATCACGATCGGCAACGAGAACACCGCCGACAACGCGCTGATCCACACCGGCGAAAAGAAGGCCGTGACGACGCCGACCAGCGGCCCGCTGTCCACCGAACCGAAAGTCACGCCCCCGACGGGCCCTGCGCCGAGCAAGCTCGAAAGCAAAGACCTGGTCGCGGGCACGGGCACCGAAGCGAAGGCCGGGGACAAGCTGACGGTCAACTACGTCGGCGTGCTCTACAAAGGCGGCAAGGAGTTCGACGCCTCGTGGAAACGCAAAGAACCGTTCGAATTCACGCTCGGGCAAGGTCAAGTCATCAAGGGCTGGGACCAAGGCCTCGTGGGCATGAAGGTCGGTGGCCGGCGCGAGCTGGTGATCCCTTCCGAACTCGCCTACGGCAAGACCGGGTCGCCGCCGACGATCCCAGCGAACGCCCCACTGGTGTTCGTTATCGACCTGCTGAACGTCAGCTCCTGACGCAACGCGAGCGAGCATCGTGAGCGCCGCGGCTCGACTCGGGCCGCGGCACGCTCCGCTGACCGCGGCGCTGCTCGCGGTCCTAGTGCTCGCCGCCAACGGCTGCGGGGCGGGCTCCTCGAACACCCACGAGGCCGCCGCGCGGCTACAGCGGGAAGACCTGATCTCGGTCGCGCACGCGCTGGCCGGCGTGCAAAGACGGGTCGGAGACGAGGTATCCGCTACCAAAGCGGCCTGGCCGGCGGTCGCGAATGGCCTGCCGACCAGGCCCTCGACGAGCGACGTGGCGCTGGTCCGCACCGCCGCGCGCAGCTCCGGCTCGCTCGAACCCCCCACGCTCCTCAAAGCCGGCCAGACGAACACCCTCACCGGCCCGGCATCGGGCGTGGCGGGGCTGTTCCGGGGCTACGCGGCGCTGTCGGGGCGCGGCTGGGCGATGATCGCCGGCGCGCTCGACGAGATCGAACGCGGCGCGCCCACTGCCGCAAGCTTCGCGCGCGCGAACGTCGCCCTCTACATCGAGAGCGTCTACGACGCCCACTTCGGGCTGGCGCAGATCGGCAGGCGGCTGAAGGACGCCTACGACGAACTCGGCGGGGCTGACGCGTTCGGCTCGGCGCTGACAGAGCGGGAAGTGAGCAAGCTCGTCGCCGACTACTCGGAAGCTCAGGATCGGCTGCACCCGCACACCGGCGTAAAGCTGGGCTCCTAAACGAGATGAACGCCTGCGTGGCCAGCGGAGCGGGGTTTCTGCTGGCCGTGCTGTGGTTCGACCTGATGTTCGACGTGCAGGCGGCACGTCAACCCGCGGGGATGCTCCCCGAGACCGTGCTGTCCTCGATCGCCTGCTACTACGCACGCGTCACGACCTCGGCACGGCCCATGAACCGCCTGATCGCGACGGTCATGCTCGCGACTCTGGCAGCGATCGTGGTCGAGATCGTCGCCGACGCGGGCATCGAAGGATGGGTGCCGTGGGCATCGCTCGCGCTGGCGCTGGGCCCAATCCTGTTGGCCGGCGGCCGCACGGTGCCGAGCGCCGTGCGCCTCGGTCGGCGCGAGGACTCGCCGGACGCCCAGAGCGCGCTCGCGCGCTCGATCCTCGCGCAGCATCTCTACTGCTTCGTCTCCATTGCCGCCCTGCTCGCGCTGCAGCTGATCGCTGGGCGTTGAGGGGCCGGCCGGCGGCTAACCGGCCATCGCCCCCTCGCCCGCAACCTCGAGCGACTCCGGCACACCGGCCTCGTCGAGCGCCCGGCGAATGATCCGCGAGCCCGAGATGACGGCGAAGTCGTAGCCCCGTCGTTTGCACAGGCCGCTGCGGAATCCGATCACGGCGATGCCGATCGAGTCGATGTAGGTCAGCTCACGCAGGTCCAGCGTGATGCCGGTCACGCCCTCTTCGCAGAGCCGCTCGATCTCGGCCTCCAAGGCGTAGGCCGAACGGTGGTGCAGCTCACCCTTGAGCACCAGCGTGTGGGCGCGCTCGGGCACGCTCGCTAGCGATATGCGCGCTTCGTTCTTGGGCGGCGCTTGACGGCGCGCCACACCAAGCGTCCCGGCGGCGTGCTCGCCACCACCGGAGCGGTCGTTTCTTTTGCGCTCGCGTCGTTTGCGAAGGCTCACGGCCGACGCGGTCAGATCACGTTCCATGCAGATGCAGCTCCTTCCAAAACAAGCTTCGTGAGTGATTGCCAGAGGACCGGATGACGCCAACGGCATCCGGCGGGTGGGGTGTGACCGGTGGAGCTAGCCCGGTCGCTCTGGAATCAGAACGAAGAACGCGGTGCGCCAGGGAAGGCACAGCAACCGCAGGCGGCGCATCGCGTACGGAGTCGCGAGCAGGAACAAGCCCGCGAGCGTGAGGAAGGCGGAAAGTCCGAGGCCGCCGGCGCTGCCAGCGCCAGCGCCACCCGCGCCGCCGGCGGCGCCCCCAGGCGCCGATCCGCCGGGAGCGGGTGCGATCGGTCGGTTGCCGATAGCCGGCGAGCCGCTGTCGCCGCCGCCACCGGACGTGGCATTGGCTGCCGCGACCGCCGTGACAATCGAAGTCGGCGTGCCAAGGCCGACCTGAGCCGTGGGCACGAGGCTTGGCCCACCGAGCCAGCCGACGGCGCAGCTCTGGCTGACCGCGTCGCCGAGGGCCGACAAAGGGCAGCCAAGGCCGTCGTGCTGTCCGGCTGCGGCCCGCACGCCGGCAGCCGTCGGCGGTTCACCGGGACCGGACGGCCCCGAGGATTCGACGGCCAGTGGCGGCATCGAGCCGTTCGCGGCGTTGGACCCCGTCGTGCCAGCCACTTCCTGCGTCGTCGCTTCGGTGACGGGCGCAAGCACTGCCGAGATGACGCCAGCGGGCGAAGACGGGGTGACCGCGCCCTTGCTGGTTTCTTCGCCGCTGCCGCCGTCGGAGCCTCCGCCCGCCTGCTGGACCGCTTCGCCGACCTGCTTGATCGGCTGTTCGACGATTTCTTCGACGGGCGTGATCACCTGCGTGACTTCTTCGACCGGCGGCGGCAAGATCACCGTTTCTTCGACCGGTGGAGCCGGTGTTTCGGCCACTGTTTCTTCGACCGGCGGCACCGGTGTTTCGGCCACCGTTTCTTCGGCGGCTGGCGTTGTGGCTTCTTCACCCCCGGACGTCCCTGCAGGAGCCGTCTGAGAGCCTTCTGGCGCCGTCTGGCCCTCGGAAGCCGCAGGCGATTCTGTCACCGTGGACGAATCGGCCGTCGCGCTGGAGGCCAGCACCAGGGCGGCTAGCAACGCAAGCATTGCCAGCCTCAGGCAGAGGAGGCCTTTGGAGACCGCGTGCTTCGAGGGATCCGTCGCTATCTCGAGCATGTTCCTTCGCCAGTGGTGGAAATTTGGCTTGTGATCATAACCCAGCCGAGGACCGATGAGTGCGCTCCTCACAACCCGCCCGCCCGCCGCCGACGTAGCAAGCGCTGCCGCTGCTCATCCGGGTCTTCCGTGTAGGCCTCCTCGGCACGCTCAAACGCCGCACGCAACCACGCGTCCAGCCCCTCCCGCTCGGCGCGATCGGACATCGTCGCCACCCGGCACATCGCGACGCCAAAGCCCGCCAGGAGCATCCAAAGAAGCGGAATCGCGAGGTAGACCACACTCGAAGGCTAAGGGATCGGGCCTTATCGGGCGTTGACATAACCACCCGCTCGTCTGTCCCGCGTGCCGCCTACATCTGCCCGGCCAGGAGCGCTACGGAAGCGTCCACGCCGCATCGGCTCGGGGAGGCTCCTGGACGACCACGACGCTGCCGACGACATCGCCCCCAACGTGCAACCTCGTACTTGCGTCGTGTACCAACTGCTGCGTCGTGGCGGAGCTAGCCTCCGCTCGCTTTTCGAGCTCTTCCTCCCAGTTGGTGCTCGCCGCCTTCCAAGCGGTTACGAGCAGGTAGTAGAGCGCCAACGCAGCCAGGAGCCCAAGTGCCGACTCGATTGCCAATCCACCCTTGTTACCACCTGTGATTTCCCACGCAGCCAGGCCCAGCGTGGCAAGCTCCCCAAGCACCGCGCCGAGCGTCAGCGCACATGAGAGGAGCAGAACCCAGGTGTAACCGGAGCGTTCGTCCCCCCCGGCGGGCTTGGAGGCACGCGGGCTTTGAATCGCCTGGAAAACAAATGGGGCGACCACGACGAGTGCGCCAAACAGCAAGCTCAGCGAGACAAGTGAGGTCTTGTCAATTTGGCGCGGCGTGGCGGGCAGACTCGCCGATCCCAGCACAGTCCCGAGCACAGCTCCAACCGCAGTCAGATGAGTCGCCCAGCTTTCGAAGGACCACTGCGGCGGCGGAGCTGGTTCGCCGAGTCGCTGCCATCCCTTGATACGTCCGACCGAGAGCGCGACGATCGCGATCAGGAGCAGCGCCAAGCCCAGCGAGACCCCCACGATCAATGCCGGCCAGCTGGCCGACGGCTGAAGCGCCGGCATCACTTCGACCGATTGTGCCACCGGCTTTGCGCCTCCGTTGATCACTAGCTCGCCGCTCACGGCTTCGCTGAGCGCTTTCAACCCCGTGAACTCGAGCTTGACGCGCGTCGCCTGACCGGCCTGGATCGTTGTCGGGGCGGCGAGGGTCGCCTTGGTGGCCCCAGAGCTCGCGGCCTGGAAGCTCGCGGAAATGCTAGCCGGCTGTAAACCAGCATTGAGGACCGTCACATACGCTTCTGCACTGTCCTTACCCTGGACTGCATTCACCGCCACCGGTCCCTGACCGAGCACGGCTAGCTCGGGGGCCGCGACCGCCGACGAGGCGCCGACGCAGCCAATCAGCGCACCCGCGGACAGCGCCGCCATCCCCACGAGGCGTAGACGCCAACGGATCGTTCTCATACACCGATGCGGAAGAACAAGCCGACGCAACCGTGCCCCCTGACGGTCCCATTGAGAGAAATTCTCCGAGCTGGTAAACAACGATCCTACAGGCTGAAAGAGGTCCACCGCGAGACGTGTCGCGAGGGCCAATAGACTCGGGCCTTACGAGGGCGCGTAGCTCAGTGGGAGAGCGCTCGCTTCACACGCGAGAGGTCGCAGGTTCGAAACCCGCCGCGCCCATAAAAGTCCCTGCAAATATGCGCTTTCTATTCGATCTGATGCTTGCGCGAGCGCTCGCTTGCAGAGATTTTGGCTTTTGAGTGGCTTTTCCTTCGCCAGCCGATCCTTCTCCCGCACCGGCAGGACTAGGTGGCGTGCGGGGAGCAACTTGGCGTGCTCGTCTGACCAACGGCTCGCCTTCGCGTGGCAAATCGCCACGCCGGGCGACTGAAGCTCACTCCTTGACGAAGATAAGCGTCGCGCCGTCGTAGGCGCGCCCGCCGCCACCCGGTTCGACGCGCACGTGCCAGCGGATGATGCCCTGCGCCAGCAGCAGCCGGCCGAGACGGTCGAGCGAGTAGGAGTTGCGCATCATGTAGGCGTAGGAGAGATCCCAGACCCGCAGGCGATCCAGACGCGGTGCCGCCTTGCCCGACTTGCGTCGCGGGCGCCGGCCGAAGGGCGAGCGCCAGATTCGTCGCGCGACGTTGAGCATCGGGTTCCTCGGGCGCAGGACCACGTTGATGTAGCCCACGCCGCCCGGCGCGAGACCCGCGACGAGCTGCGAGACGATGCGTTCGCCCTGACGCGTCGGGATGTGCTGCAGCACGTGCACGGTCAACACGAAGTCATAGGAGCCGCTGAGCGAGGCGAGCCGGTCGGCTTCGAGCCACTCGGCATTCCCGACACCCAGCCGCTCGGCGTTGGCGGCGGCCTCTTCGAGCACGCCCAGCGTCACGTCGAGCCCGTAGACGTGCTCGCAGCGCTCGGCCAGCGGCAGCGCCAGCCGTCCCACCCCGCAGCCGTAGTCGAGCACACGCCGACCGTCGAGCGCCACGCCCGTCTCGGTCTCCACGGCACGCGCCAAGCGTTCGGCGCTCGTGCGGCCGTTCTGGAACACCCGCTCGCGTGTCTTGAAGCGGTAGTTGTCGATCTCTGCGTCGCGGCTGTAGACCACCGGCGAAGGGTAGCGGAGCCGGTTGGGCCGGTAAAGACACTCGACGCACCGACAAACCGGCCCGGCGGGACCGTCTAGAGGCCCTCGATCCAGCTCAGGCCCAACCCCATTCGGCCGATATGAAACTGTGAGCCTCACAGACGAGAACCTCCAGGCGGTGCTGCTGGACCAGATCGACGCGTCCGTCGTCGTGACGGACATGAGCGGCACCGTCGTCAGCTGGAACCGCGGCGCCGAGACGCTCTACGGCTGGAGCGGTGAGGAAGCGATCGGACGCTCGGCGCGCGACTTGATCGTGCCCGAGGACACCTCAGGCGCCGAGCGCCTGGTCGCCGAGCTCAGCCGCGACGGACGCTGGGACGGCGAGCTGCTCGTGCGCCGCAAGGATCGCTCCACGTTCACGGCCTACGTGCGCAACCGCCTGATCCGCGACGAGCACGGCGACCCGTCGGCGATCGTCGGCGTGGCGGTCGACATATCCGAGCGTGTAGCGGTCGAGAACGAGCTGCTGGAGTCGCGCGACTACGCGAAGGCCGTAACCGAGTGCATGGGCGAGGGCCTGCTGACGATCGACGGCGAGGGGCTGATCAGCTACATCAACCCGGTCGGCGAGACGATGCTGAGCTGGCCCTACGGCGAGCTGATCGGCAAACCCGCGCGCGAGATCGTCGCGCCGATCCGACCCGACGGATCCCCGCGGGCCTTCGAGCAGAGCGCGATCGGGGTTGCGCTCGCGGGCCACGCCACGCAACGCACCGAGAACGACGCCTTCCTGGCCCGTGGCGGCCGTCCGCTCCCCGTCGCCTACACGGCCGCCCCGTTCCACGCCCCGACCGGCCGGCAGGGCTGTATCGTGATCTTCCAGGACATCTCCGAGCGCAAGCGCCGCGAGGAGGAGCAGGCCCGCGACGTCGCCACGCTGGAGACGATCAACCGCGTTGAGGCGGCGATCATGGAAGACCGCCTCGTGTTGCACGCCCAGCCGATCGTCGACCTGCGCACCGGCCAGACCGTCCAACACGAGCTGCTGCTGCGGATGCTCGAACCGGACGGCACCGTCGTCCCGCCCGGGGACTTCCTGCCCGTCGCCGAGCAGTACGCGCTGATCGGCGAGATCGACTGGTGGGTGATCAAGCGCTCGGCGATGCTCGCCGGCACCGGCTGCCCGGTCGAGCTGAACCTGTCGGCCCGCTCGGTCGGCGATCTCGACGTGCTCGAACACATCGAGCGCTGCATCGAACAGTTCGGCGTGGAGCCCGGCAAGATGGTGTTCGAGATCACCGAGACGGCGATCGTCGAGGAGGAGGAGGCCGCGCGCATGTTCGCCGAACGGCTGCGCGCGATCGGCTGCAAGGTCGCGCTCGACGACTTCGGCACCGGCTACGGGACGCTCACCTACCTCAAGCGCATACCGGTCGACTACCTGAAGCTCGACATCGAGTTCATCCGCGACCTCACCACCAGCAGCGCGAGCCGCCACGTGGTTCAGGCCGTGCTCGCGCTGGCGCGCGACTTTCACCTGAAGACGGTCGCCGAGGGCGTCGAGGACGCGCAGACGCTCGCGCTGCTCGGCGAGATGGGCGTCGACTTCGCCCAGGGCTACCACCTGGCACGACCCGAACCGTTCGACGAGCGTCCGGGCGACAAGGGCACCCCGGTGCTTCTGGCCCCCACCTCCGCGGCGCAGCGCGCCTTGACGCCGGCCGGCCGCCACCACGCCCGCCGGCCGGTTCGTTCCACCTCGGGCCAGCGCCCGCGACCGATCTCCTCGCGCGGCGGCTGAGAAGCCGAGGGCGCCCGGCCGGCGCTTCGCTATGTTGGCGGCGATGATCAGCCGCCAGCTGGGTGACAGCGGTCCCGAGGTCTCGGCCATCGCGCTCGGCTGCATGGGCATGTCGGGCATGTACGGGCCGGCGGACCGCGCCGAGAGCATCGCCACGATCCATGCCGCGCTGGAGCAGGGCGTGACCCTGCTCGACACCGGCGACTTCTACGGCATGGGCCACAACGAGATGCTGATCGGCGAGGCGTTGCGCTCGCGCCCGCGTGAGGACTTCCTGCTGAGCGTCAAGTTCGGCGCCCAGCGCGGCCCCGACGGCGCCTGGCTCGGCTACGACGCGCGACCGGCGGCCGTGAAGACCGCGCTCGCCTACTCGCTGAACAGGCTCGGCGTCGAGTACATCGACGTCTACCGGCCCGCGCGGCTCGATGCGAAGGTGCCGATCGAGGAGACGATCGGCGCGATCTCAGAGCTGGTGCAAGCCGGCTACGTGCGCCACATCGGACTCTCCGAGGTGGGGGTGGAGACGATCCGTCGCGCCCAAGCCGTACACCCGATCTGCGACCTGCAGATCGAGTACTCGATCATCTCGCGTGGCATAGAGCGCGAGATCCTCCCCGCCTGCCGCGAGCTGGGCATCGCGATAACCGCCTATGGGGTGCTGAGCCGCGGCCTGATCAGCGGCCACTTCCAAGCCGACCGCACGCTCGCCCCGAACGACTTCCGTGCCCGCGCGCCGCGCTTCTCGGGGCAGAACCGCGCGCGCAACCTGGCGCTCGTCGAGGCGCTCAGACAGACCGGCGAAGCGGTCGGCGCGAGCCCCGCGCAGGTCGCGATCGCCTGGGTGCTCTCGCGCGGCAAGGACATCGTGCCGGCGATCGGCTCGCGGCGCCGCGAGCAGCTAGAGGAGGCGCTTGGAGCGCTGTCGGTGCGCCTGGGGGACGATCGGCGCTCAGCACTGGAGATGGCGATCCCGCTTGGCGCGGCCGCGGGGGACCGCTATCCGGAGCCGCAGATGGCGGCCCTCGACAGCGAGCGCGCCTGAGCGCGCCTCCGAGAAACCTATTGTTCGAGCCATGCGTGGCCACCACCGCCACCACCTCCTGCACGAAGCAGAGCTCGCGCCGATACGCCCACTCGCGCACATCTCCGCCGACGAGCAGGCCGAGCGTATGCGCGTGCTGCGCGCCGCCCAGAACCAGGTCGCGACCGCATACATCGAGCGTGATCGCCTGATCGCCACCTGGGCGCGCAACAACCAGCTCAGCCGCCACGACATGGCTGTCGCGACCGGCCTCGCCAAGACCCGTATCGACCAGATCATCCGCGAGCTCGGCACCGAGGACTAAGGGTCACTTGCTGAAGTACCTGGGCTCCAAGCGCACGCTGGTGCCGCTGATCGCCGAGCTGGCCGCGGCGCTTCCGCTGCGCAGCGCCTGCGACCTGTTCGCCGGCACGACGCGCGTCGGGCAGGCGCTCAGGCGCGGCGGACTGGAGGTCCACTCCAACGACCTCGCCACCTACTCGCGCGAGCTGGGACGCGCCTACATCGAAGCCGAGGACGGCGAGCGCGCCGACGCGAGCGAACTGCTGGGGGGGCTGTCCTCGCTGCCTGGTCGGCGCGGCTACTTCACGCGCACCTTCTGCGAGGACTCGCGCTACTTCCAGCCGCACAACGGCGAGCGGATCGACGCGATCCGCGACGCAATCGAGGCAGCCGGGCTGACGCCGGCGGTGCGCGGGCTGCTGCTGACCTCGCTGATGGAGGCGGCCGACCGCGTCGACTCCACAACCGGCGTGCAGATGGCCTACCTCAAGCGCTGGGCGCCGCGCGCCGCCAAAGCGCTCGAGCTGCGCCTGCCCGAGGCGGTCGAGGGACCACGCGGCACCGTCACCCGCCGCGACGCCAACGAGCTGGCGCCTGAGCTGGAGGTCGATCTCGTCTACATCGACCCGCCTTACAACCAGCACTCCTACTTCGCCAACTACCACATCTGGGAGACCCTGACCCGCTGGGACGCGCCGGAGGCGTACGGCATCGCGCGCAAGCGCGAGGACTGCCGCGCGCGGAAATCCGCCTACAACTCCAAGGTCCAGGCCGGGCCCGTCCTCGACGAGCTGCTCAACCGCCTGCGCGCGCCCTGGCTGATCGTGTCGTTCAACAACGAGGGCTTCCACGAGCCCGGCCACGTGCGCGCGATGCTCTCAGAGCACGGCTACGTCGGCTCGCTGGAGGTCGACTTCAAGCGCTACGTCGGCGCCCAGATCGGCATCCACAACCCGCGCGGCGAGAAGGTCGGAGCGGTCTCGCACCTGCGCAACAAGGAGCTGCTGTTCCTCGTGGGCCCCGATCGCGGGCTGATCGAGCGAGCGCTGGAGCGAGTCGGCGCTAGTCGCGAAGCACCTCGTAGAGCAGCAGCATCTGCCCGTATGCAAGGCGCTCTCCCACCAGCCTGAGACCGCACGGCCTCACAGCGGGTTGAGCATCACTCCGGTCTCGGTGCGCACGTAGGTCCAGCCCTCGGCCTTCAGGCCGGCGGCGAACTCCTCGACGCGATCCTTCGCACCGGTGACGGTGAAGGCGATCTGTGTCGTGAGCAGGTGAGGATGCTCGACGATCTCGCACTCCAAGCCGAGCTTCCGCGCCCAAGCCGACATGCTCTGCTCGAAGTCACCGCGTACGAGTCGACCGGCCGTCGCGACCAGCGTGCGCGTTTCGCTCGCGCCGTCGACCGCGTCCTCACGCGCGAGCGCGTCCTGTGCCGCCGCGCTCAGCGGCGGGTCGACCTGTCGCCATTCCTCGTGCTCGTCATCCCAGCGGGCGATGCGCGCCTCGCCGCTCAGACCCTCCTGGCCTAGCAGCGACTCGATCGCCGCGCGCGCGGCGCGAATCGCACCCTCGCCGGCGGCGTACGCGTACATCAGATCGCCGTCGTGGGTGATCACCACGTCCTCGCCGACGCTCGGCTCGGCGTCGCGAACGCGTGCGGTCAGATCGCGCAGACGTCCGCCCTCGCCCGCCAACACCACCTGCAGGCGCCAGTCCTTGTCCGTCTGCATGTCGTCGGCCGCAGCCATCGGCGAAGCATAGAGGCAGGGCTCGCGGCCTACCGCGCCACGTGGTTCACGGCCTACAGCCGCGTCGCGACCAACCCGTCGCGAATCCGTTGCTCGCCGCGCATCGAGGCCGGTCCCAGCTCGTCCAGCGCAACCGGGCGGGCGAGATGGAAGCCCTGCACGCGACGGATGCCCAGCTGCCGCAGAGCCCCCAGCTCAGACGCGCTCTCGACGCCCTCGGCGACGATCTCGGCGCCGGTTTCCTCCGCGAAGCGCATCAGCGAGGACGCCAGGCACTGACGCACCGGGTCGCGGTCGATGCCGCTGATCAGCTGCCGGTCGAGCTTGATGAAGTCGGGCGCCAGCTTGAGGATGTGCATCAGGCTCGCGAATCCCGCGCCGGCATCGTCGATCGCCAGGCGGATGCCCCGCGCGCGCAGCTCGGACAGCGCCTCGGCGAGCAGCGGATAGTCCTGGACGGCGACGTGCTCGGTCAACTCGACCACGACCCTGGCCGGATCGACGCGCGCCAGCGCATCGGCCATGCGTGCGGAGACGAGCGCCTCGGGGCCGGCGTTGACGGCCAGCAGCGCATCGCCCGGCAGGCGGTCCAGGCAGGCGATGGCCTTCTCGACCAGCGCGCCCTCGAGGTCGACCCCGAGCCCGACCCGATGCGCCTCGGCCAGCCACACGTCCGGCGGCGGTGCGTCCTCGCCGCCGAACCTGGCGAGCGCCTCGAAGCCGAGCGGCCGACCGCTCTCGATGTCGAAGACGGGCTGAAAGGCAAGCGAGTAGCGCTCGCCGACGAGCAGCCGCTCGATCCGTTCGCGCACCGCCATCTCCTCGGCGCCGTCCGGGTTCAGCACGCCGGCGACGAAGTGCCCGGCCAGATCGGCCCGCAACCCATCGCCGGCGGGAGCATCCTCGCGCCCCGCGCTCAACAGCCGCGAGCTGACGGCGATGAAGTCAGACGCCGCCCCGATCACCGTGCTCATGAAGTCCGCGAGGCTGCTCAGCAGCGCTACGTCGTGGCCGTCGAAGGCACCCGTGCACGACGACGACACGTTGATGATCCCGACCGGCTGCTCGCCGCGACCAAGCGGCACGCAGACCGAAGAGCGCACGTTGAAAGAGCGCGTCGCCGTGCGGTTCACGCGCGGATCCTGCTCGGTGTCGTCGGTTATCAGCGTCGAGTTCGCGTGAATCGCGCGACCGGAAAGACTCCCGTCCAGCGCGAGACGTTCGCCGACGTAGTCGTGCAGGTGGCCGGCGCCGCACACATAGCGCAGGTGATCGCCGTCGATGATCAGCCCGACGAGCGCGCCCTCGGCGCCTGAGATCATCGCCAGCGCCTGATCGGCGACCCGCTGCATCAGCTCCAACGGGTCGATGGCGCGCCGGATCAGACCGCCTTCGCCAAGGCGGTCACCCCCCGCTCCGAGGCCGTCCCAGATGGTCTGCGAGGGGAACACGCGCGGCGTCCCCGTCAACTGTGTGCTCATCGCCGTTCAGCATCGACCTAATGGGCCATTTCGATTAGTCGGCAATCGTCACCGGCCCCTGGGCCCGCCCCTTTGGCGGACACCTGTACTACGCGCCGAGCCGGACCGGAAGCGCCTTCAACTGGTTGATGAACAGCGATTCGACCGCCGCGGGAGGACCGGCAAGCTCAATCTTCGGGTAGCGCGCGAGCGTCTCCTCGATCAGGATGCGCAGCTCCATGCGAGCGAGTGCGGTGCCGAGGCAGAAGTGCCGGCCGCCCGCACCAAACGCCTGGTGCTCCGCTTTGCGGCGCAAGTCGAAGCGATCCGGGTCCTCGAAGCGAGTCTCGTCGCGATTGGAGGACACGTACCACATCACCACCTTCTCGCCCTGCTTGATCTTCTGCCCGTGCAGCTCCGTGTCAGTCGTCGCCGTGCGGCGGAAGTGGGCGAAGGCCGGGAACATCCTGAGCGCCTCCTCAACCGCATCGGGCACCAGCGCCGGATCGTCCAGCAGCAGCTGCTTCTGCTCGGGGTCTTCCATCAACGCGCGCATCCCACTGCAGTAGGTCGCCTTGGTCGAATCGTTGCCCGCCGCCATCAGCAGGAAGAAGCCCATCACGATCTCGTGCTCCTCCAGTTTCTGGCCTTCGACCTCGGCGTTCACGAGCACGCTGGTCAGGTCGTCGGTCGGGTGCTCGCGGCGCTCGGCGATCAGCTTGCTGCAGCGCTCGAAGATCTCGGGCACGTCTTTGTTCAGCGCGCCCTCGAAGCCCTCCGGGTTGATGTCGGGGTCGGCCGCGCCCAGCGAGCGATTCATCAGGTTCGCCCAGATCTCGTCTTCCTGCTCGGAGATGCCCATGAAGCTGCCGATCACGCGCGCCACCACCGGCTGCGCGACGTCGTTCACGAGATCGCATTCCTCGCGGCCATCGAGGCGGTCGAGCACGCCCCTGACGATCCGCCGGATCGAGTCCTCGTGGTCGGCGATCCGCTTGGGCGTGAAGCCACGCTGGAACAGCGCCTTCAGACGATCGTGCTTGGGCGGGTCCATGCCGATGAACATCGCCCGCGCGAGCTCGATCGGAAACCCGGCGGCGGCGACCAAGACCCCGCCCAGTTCTGAGGAGTAGGTCTCCCAGTCGCGGCTGACGGTGTGGATGTCGTCAGCCGTCGTGACCGACCAGAAGCCCTCCTCTTCGGGGAACTCTTCGAAGTTCTCCGTCCAGTGGATCGGGCAGCCGCCGCGCATCTCCTTGAAGACCTCGTAGGGCGGGCCGTCTTCCCAGTACTGACGCTCGGTCAGTTCGACGGTCTCGATGTCACGTCCGACGGTCGCCATGAGGACCTCCCGATAGCCGAGGTGGAATGCGCCGGGAGATCATACTGGCCAGCCAGCCAGTTTGTGTGTGCCGCGGCTCACACACATCCGAGGGCGAAAAGAGGCGCTGCCCGGGCCGCCCGAAGCGCCAGTCGAATCGTCGCCGTAGCCGCGTCCAAGTCCGACGGGCGGCGGTAGGTCAACGCCGCCAGACGACCAGCGAGCCTCGCCCCGGCTCGGACGGCGCGGTGCCTTGCTCGAGCTGGCGCTCCAGCCACGCGATGCCCTCGGCCAGCTCCTCGGGGTGGTCGTTCGCGAGCCGCTCGAAGTAGCTGGTCGAGCCGCGATACCCCGGATCGACGACGCGGTCTGGACAGCCCGCGAGCGCCGCCACCGAGCCGTCGACGAGGTCATCGAACACCACCTCGACCCGCTCGGCGCCGGGCAGCGAGTCCAGCACCTCGTCGAGCGGTGGGTGGGTCTCCAGCATCCACTGGCGGCTGCTCGGGAACAAATCGAGGAACCACAGGTCGGATACGTCCTCGCGCGTGAACAACAGCACCGCCAGACGTCCACCCGGGCGCAGGATGCGGGTCGCCTCCGCCAGCGCGAGCCGGCGGTCGTCGACGTGATGCAGCATCGAGACGAGCATCGCCGCGTCGAAGCTCGCGTCCTCCAGCGGCAGCGACTGGGCGTCGGCCCGCAGCGTGTCGAGACCCTTGGCGCGCGCCCTCGTGAGCATCTGCTCGGAGCGGTCGAGAACCAGCGGCTGCCAGCCGTCCTCGACGAGCGCAGCTGAATAGTTGCCAGTGCCACCGCCGACGTCGGCCAGCCGCCACCCGGGCGCGTTCGCCAGGGCGTCGCGCAGCGGCCCGAGCACGGATGGGCTCGCGGCGCGGGTGTCGTCGTAGGTCTGTGCCTGGCGTGAGTAGTCGCCGAGCAGGCCCGACATCACGTGAAGCGTGCGAGCGCTTTCTCGATCGCTTTCGTGCCGAACTCGACCGCTGCCTCGGGTAGGCGCTCGTTCTCGGCGTGGATCAGCTCCATGAAACGCAACTCCGCCGGCAGCTGCATCGGTAGGAAGCCGTAGGTCTGGATGCCGAGTCGCGAGAAGAAGCGTCCGTCGGTGACGCCGGGCAGCAGCAACGGGATCGGGCGCGCCGCCGGGTCCAGCTCGCGCAGCGTGCCGCCGAGCATCTCGAACAGGCCCATGTCGGGCTCGGCGGTGGCCGGGTCGAAGCGAATCACCTCCAGCTCCATCTCGACCTTGGCGAGCGCGCGCAGCTCTTTGAACAAGTCCTCGGGCCGCTGGCCGGGCAGCAGGCGGCCATCGATTTCGACCGACACCTGGCCGGGGATCACGTTGATCTTCTCGCCGGCGTCGACGATCGTCGCGCTGGCGGTGTTGTGCAGCAGCGGCTCGAACAGGCGCCCGCGCTCCCCGAACAGGTCGAGCAGACGGTTGGTCAGCGCCGGTTTGAGCATCCCTTGCAGCGGCAGCGCCAACTGCTTCGGGACATCGGCCGCGATCGCGTCGACCATCGCCCGTACGACGCTCGTGACGTGGACCGGCAGGCGCCCGCGGTCGAGCGCGTGTAGCAGCGCACCGAGCTTGCCGACGGCGCTGCCGCGCACCGGCATCGAGCCGTGGCCCGCCTGGCCGGTGAACGTCGCGCGGGTCCAACAGACCTGCTTCTCGGCGACCATCACCGGGTAGAAGGTGCGCCCGCTCAGCTCCAGCGTGAAGCCGCCGAACTCGCCGATCGCGTAGCGCACGCCCTCGAACAGCTCGGGGTGCTCACGGACCAAGAACTCCGCGCCTAGCTCGCTGCCAGCCTCCTCGTCGCACAGCACGCACAGGATCACGTCACCCGGCGGCGGCGAGTCGGACACAGCCATGCGCATGACGGCCGCCAGCATCATCGCCACGCCACCCTTCATGTCGAGCGCGCCACGCCCCCAGATGAAGCCATCGGCCAGCTCCCCCGCGAACGGCGGGTGCTGCCATTGCCCGCGCGCGGCGACCACATCGACGTGCCCCTGCAAGAGCAGCGGCGGCGCCTCGCCACGTCCGGGAAGACGCGCGATCAAGTTGGGGCGCTCGGGCTCGCGCGCGAGGATGCGCACCTCCAACCCGATGCCTTCGAGCAGCCCGCGAACCCAGTCGATGCACTCGCGCTCGTTGCCAGGCGGGTTGGTCGTGTCGAAGCGCAGCAGCTGCCTCAGCAGCTCAACGGGCGTGTCCTGGATCGAGGCGCCAGCCACGACGTGCAGTCTGGCACGGCTCGTTGCAGCCTTCCTCGCGCCCGTCCGCTCGTGGTACTACTTGTCAACTATGCCCCGCGCCATCTGGACCGGGACTGTCAGCTTCGGCATGGTCACCGTGCCCGTCAAGCTGTACAGCGCGATCGACCGCAAGGCGGTCCGCTTCCACCAGCTCTCGGGCAAGAGCGGCGTGCGCGTCTCGCAGAAGCGCGTCGACTCGCAGTCCGGCGAGGAGGTGCCCTACGACGAGATCGTCAAGGGCTATGAGATCGCGCCCGACCGCTACGTGCTGATCGAGCCCGGCGAGCTGGAGGCGCTGGAGCCGAAGAAGACGCGCACGATCGAGATCGAGGACTTCGTCGAGCTGTCGCAGATCGATCCCGTCTTCTACGACCACCCCTACTACCTCGCCCCCGGCCCCGGCGGCGCGAAGCCCTACCGACTGCTGCTGCAGGCCATGAGAGACACGGGCAAGGTCGCGATCGCGCGCGTCGTGATCCGCTCCAAGGAGCAACTCGTCGCGCTGCGCCCGATGGGCGAGGCGCTCGGCATGGCGACGATGATCTTCGCCGACGAAGTGCTGCCGCCCGAGCGCCTCGACGAGGTGGCAGAGGCCGCCGAGGTCAAGACCACCAAGCGCGAGCTGGACATCGCCAAGCAGCTCGTCGACTCGCTCGCCGACGACTTCGAGCCCGAGCGCTACCGCGACACCTACCGCGAAGAGGTGCTGTCGCTGATCGAACGCAAGGCCCAGGGCAAGAAGATCGCCGTGCAGCCGACGGCCGAGGAGGTCTCAGAGCCCGCGCCCGATCTGATGAGCGCGCTGAAGGCGAGCTTGGAGGCAGTCAAGGCGCGTGACGCCGACGGCGGCAGTCGCAAAGCACCCGCTAAGAAGAAAGCCGTCGCCAAAAAGAAGGCTCCGGCGGCGAAAACCAAAGCCAAAGCGGCCGCCAAGTCCAAATAGGTGGCCGAGCGCGCCAGCCTGAAGCGCTACGGCGCCAAACGCGACTTCGCGCAGACGCCTGAGCCGGGCCCCCAGGAGACACACTCCGACGACAGCGAGCTGCCGCGCTTCGTGATCCACGAGCACCACGCGCGCCGCCTGCATTGGGACCTGCGCTTGGAGCGCGACGGCGTGCTCGCCTCGTGGGCCGTGCCGAAGGGCCTCCCGCTAGCCCCGAAGGACAACCGCTTCGCCGCCGCGACCGAGGACCACCCGCTCGCCTACCTGGAGTTCGAGGGCGAGATCCCGCGCGGGCAGTACGGCGCGGGCGAGATCAAGATCTGGGACCACGGCACGTACGAGTGCCTGAAGTGGGAACCGCGCAAGGTCGAGGTGCTGCTGCACGGCGAGCGACTGAACGCCCGCTACGCGCTGTTTGCGATCGACAAGGAGGACCCGCCCAAGGACTGGATGATCCACCGCATGGACGCGGCCGACGATCCGCACGCCGAGGCCATGCCCGCGCATCTGGTGCCGATGCTCGCGACTGCCGCCCCGCTGCCGGCCGACCAGGCGGGCTGGGCGTTCGAGATCAAGTGGGACGGAGTGCGCGCGATCGCCTATTCGAGCCCCGGCGAGCTGCGCCTGGAGAGCCGCAACCTCAACGACATCACGCGCTCCTACCCCGAGCTGGCCCACCTCGGCGACGCGCTCGGCTCGCACAGCGCCGTGCTCGACGGCGAGATCGTGGCTTTGGACTCCGAAGGGCGGCCGAGCTTCGAGCTGCTGCAGCGCCGTATGCACGTCACCGCCCCCGCGAGCGTTGCCCGGCACGCGCGTTCGAACCCCGTCACCTACATGCTGTTCGACCTGCTGTGGCTCGACGGCCACTCGACCACCGGGCTGACCTACGAGCAGCGACGCGAGCTGCTGGAGGCGCTGGAGCTAGACGACGCGCGCTGGCGCACGCCGGAGCACGTCGTCGGCGAGGGCGGCGCGCTGCTGGAGGCGAGCGTCGAGCAGGAGCTGGAGGGCGTGCTGGCCAAGCGCCTGGATTCGACCTACGAGCCGGGGCAGCGCTCGCGCGCCTGGCTGAAGGTCAAGTCGGTCTCACGCCAGGAGTTCGTCGTCGGCGGCTGGCTACCGGGCAAGGGCAAGCGCGAGCACAGCGTCGGCGCACTGCTGCTCGGTGTGTACGAGGACGACGGCTTGCGCTATGTCGGGCGCGTCGGCAGCGGCTTCTCAGAGCGCGAGCTGAAGCGGCTGGAGGACCTGCTCGCGCCGCTCGCCAGCAAGAGCTCGCCGTTCACGAGGGGCGAGAAGCCTCCCCGCGAGGCACAGTTCACCGCACCCGAGTTGGTGTGCGAGGTCGAGTTCAACAGCTGGACGTCCGCCGGCAACCTGCGTGCCCCCTCCTACAAGGGACTGCGCGACGACAAGCCGGCGCGCGAGGTGGTGCGCGAGGGCGAACCGCAGACGCGCACCGGCCGGACACAGCCCTCAGAGCTGGACCTGCAGGGCGAGAGCGCGGAGGCCGAGGTCGGTGGGCGCGAGCTGCGCTTCACGAACCTCGGCAAGGTCATCTATCCGAGTGTGCCATTCGTCAAGCGCGACCTGATCGACTACTACCGACAGATCGCGCCGGCGCTGCTCCCCCACCTGCGCGAGCGACCGCTAACGGTCACGCGCTGGCCCGACGGCGTCGAGGGCAAGTCGTTCTTCCAGAAGCAGTCGCCCGCGCACCGACCGGATTGGGTGCAAACGGCGCATGTCAAACACACCGAGAAACCGGTCGACTACACGCTCGCCGAAGACCTGCCGACGCTGCTGTGGCTCGCCAACCTGGCGGCGATCGAGCTGCATACGCCGATGGCCCGCAAGGGTGACATGGAGCACCCCACCGCGCTCGTGTTCGACCTCGACCCCGGCCCTCCCGCGGGCGTGCTGGAGTGCGCCCAGGTAGCGCTCAGGCTGCAGGGCATGTTCGAGCACCTGGGCCTGAACACGTACGTGAAGACCTCGGGCTCCAAGGGACTCCAGGTCTACCTGCCGCTCAACGGCGGCGCGGGCGAGGGCTACGAGCAGACCAAGCCGTTCGCCAAAGCCGTGGCCGAGCTGCTGGAGCAGGATGACGACGGGCTGGTCATCTCGCGCATGACGAAGTCCAAGCGCACCGGGCGCGTGCTGATCGACTGGAGCCAGAACGACCGCCGCAAGACGACCGTCTGTGCCTACTCGCTGCGCGCCACGCCGCGACCGACCGTCTCGACGCCGCTGGAGTGGGACGAGCTGCGCGCGGCATTGGAGGACCAGCGCCCCGAGGCGCTCAGCTTCGAAACCGCCGACGTGCTCGCCCGCGTGGCGGAGCGCGGCGACCTGTTCGCGCCCGTGCTCTCGGAGGTGCAGCGGCTGCCGGACTTCGCGGGCGTCGCGGGCTAGCGGAACTCTGGCTGCTGCCAGTCGGGCATCGTCTCGGGCAGCCCGTCGCTGACGCGGTCTCCGAACCGCGCCGGGCGCTTCTCCAGGAAGGCCGTGATGCCCTCGGTCGCATCGGCTGACTGTCCGCGCGCGACCATGCCGCGCGAGTCGGCGCGGTGGGCGACCATCGGGTGCTCTGCACCGAGCATGCGCCACAAGAGCTGACGCGCGACGGCGACGCTGACCGGGGCGGCGTTATCTGAGATCTCGTCGGCCAGCGCGTGCGCCGCCTCCAGCAACTCGCCTTTCG
>DASXER010000045.1:0-2312 GCA_036490015.1 Solirubrobacteraceae bacterium
CACGACGTAGCGGTTGCGGCCCTCCCACTTGGCGCGGTGCATCGCGATCTCGGCGTCGCGCAGCAGCTCCTCGGCCAAGGCATGCTCGCCGATCGCGATGCCGATGCTGGCGGTGATCTTCAGGCCGCTGGCGGCGCTCTCGCCGTCGAGCTGGAACGGCTCGCCCAGCGCCTGCTGCAGGCGTGCGGCGATCAGGTCGGCGCCGCCGTCGAGCGACGCCTCCTCGGCGAGCACGACGAACTCGTCGCCGCTCAGCCGCCCGAGCGCATCCGTGTCGCGCACGATCCCGTCGAGGCGGGCCGCGATCGCCTTCAGCAGCTGGTTGCCGGCGTCGTGCCCGAGCGTGTCGTTGATGCTCGTGAAGCCGTCGACGTTGACGAACAGCGCCGCCACCGCCGTCTGGTTGCGCCGCGCGCGCCCGAGCATCTGCTCTGTCCGGTCGACGATCAGGGAGCGGTTCGGCAGGCCGGTGAGCTGGTCGTGCGTGGCCAGGAAAGCGAGCTCGGCCTGCCGGTTGGCGAGCTCTTCCTCGGTGTGGCTGCGCTCCATCTCGTAGACCTCGCACATGCGCACGAGCGTGACGTCGAGCGTGACCTGCGTCATCGCCCTCGCACGTCTCAGCACGCCGGGCTCGACGCCGAGCGCGGCCGCGCTGCTCGCGAGTGTCTCGCCGGTCACATCGCGCCAGCGCAGGCAGCGCTTGACCGCCTCGTGCAGCGGTTCGGCGCGATCGGCGGCGAGCTGACCGAACAGCTCCCAGGCCTCCTCAGCCGTCTCGCGTCCTTCCTCGGGGGTGCCGCCACACAGCCACTCGGCGAGCGCCATCGTGGCGATCGTGCCGATGCGTGAGAACAGCGCTCCGGTGGCGTCGTCGGTGTAGACGCCGGCCTGCTCGGTGCGCTGCGCGATCGTCTCGACGACCTCCTCGCAACGTTTCACGAGCGCCTCGCCGAGGTGCCTGCTCTGCTCGTCTATGGGGTCCATCGATCTGCCGCGAGCGGACATCGGACTCACGTCCCCCACGCTTCGAGCTGATCCATCATCTCGCAGAAGTGGTCGGCTTGACCCCTTGTTTTCTTGAGAATTGAGACGCTCTTATGCGCAAGTAGCTTTTGTCCCAGCCGAATCCTTAGGATTCTCAGGGCAAAAGGTGCATTACACAGTCCTTTCGTGTTGCAAAGGGCCTGGGCAGGACGCCAGCGCGGCTCCGAGATGACGCCCACGCACACGCTCGCTGCCCTCCAGGTCGGCGATCGTGCGTGCGACGCACAGCAGCCGATGCTCGCCGCGCGCGCTTAGCAGCCAGCGCTCACGCAGCGCGTCGAGCGCTCGGTCGCCGTCGCTGCTCAGCCGCAGATGTCGCTGCAGGAGGCCGACGCTCATGTGCGCGTTGAGCGTCACGCGCTCAGCCACGAAGCGACGTGCTTGGCGCTGCCTGGCGGCCAGCACGCGCGCCAGCCCTTCGTGCGAGCCGAGCGCCGGCGACGCCGCCGTGTCGACGTTGGCGCCCAGGCGCACGAGCAGGTCTAGCCGGTCGATCAGCGGGCCGCTGAGCCGACGGCGGTAGCGCAGCAGCTCCGCTCGGGAGCAGCCGCAGGGCGCCTCCTCGTCGGCGTAGCCGCACGGGCAGGGGTTGGTCGCCGCGAGCAGCATGAAGCGGCTCGGGTATCTGACCACCTGACCGCTTCGGGAGGCGACCGCGACGCTTCCCTGCTCCAGCGGTCCGCGCAGCGCCTCCAGCGCCCGCCGGGCAAACTCGGCGAGCTCGTCGAGGAACAGCACGCCGTGGTGCGCCAACACGATCTCGCCGATCGCCTCGCGCCCGCCGACCAGTCCGGCGGCGCCGATCGTATGGTGCGGCGCGCGGAACGGTCGCGCTTGCGGCAGCTCGTCGACCTCCATCCCGGCGAGGCTACGCAGGCGCATGACCTCGACGGCCTCTTCGCGAGCGAGCGGGGGCAGGATCGAGGCGAGCCGCGACGCGAGCATCGTCTTGCCGCTCCCTGGTGGGCCGCTCAGCAGCATGTTGTGTCCGCCTGCAGCCGCGATCACGAGCGTCTCCACCGCGTGGGTCTGGCCGCGTACGTCGGCGAGATCCAGCTCACTGCTGGTGCCTGGACCGCCGCTCACCGCGAGGCCGCGCGCTGGCATCGGATCGGACTCACCACCCGACAGGATCCGGATCGCGCTCGTGAGGCTGCTCGCGGGCAGCACGTTCAGGCCCTCGACGAGCGCCGCCTCGCGGCTGCCAGCCAGAGCGAGCACGATGCCGCCGAGGCCGCGTTCGCGTGTCGCCTGGGCGACCGCCAGCG
>DASXER010000127.1:0-32898 GCA_036490015.1 Solirubrobacteraceae bacterium
CCCGCCAAAACCAGCCGCCACACCACAAGCACGAGCACGAAACACAAAACCTAGACCTTCACAAGAATTGCGAGGCGAGACTCCCTCTTCCTCACCTCGCAAGACGGCCAGCGCCACCGGGACCCGAGCCCACACAGCCCCCGTCCCGGTGGCGCCCCGCCAACCGGCCCCGTCCCCGACGATCCCGTCGGACGACTACAACTCGCGCCGCGAAATCGCCCCCGAGCTCAGCGCCCGCTCGACGAGCGTCGCCCGCTTCTGATTCTGCGGCAGGTCCCCCAGCTCGAACTTTGCGAACAACGTGCGCAGGTGCATCTTCACCGCATCGACGCTGAGGAACAGCTCGGAGGCGATGGCCTGGTTGGTGGCCGGCGTGCCGAAGCCGCCGTCTCGATATGGCCGGCAAAGCGCCACCAGCACGCCGCGCTGCATGTCGGTCAGCTGCACGGCCTGCTGGCGCGAGGCCATCACGGTTTCACCCACCCCGGTCATCTGCGCGGCCCGATAGGCGAGGGTCGTCTGCCCGACGCGGATACGGCTCCCGTCGCGCAGCCGCTGCCGACCGGAGACGCGCTGGCCGTCCACGAAGGTGCCGTTAGTGGACAGGCCGTCGTCGACGACCGTCCACTCGCCGCCGAGGTGTTGGAGTTCGGCGTGCAGTCCCGAGACCTCGCTGTCCCAGCCGATCGAGAGGTTGGTCTCTGGTCGGCGCCCCAGGGTGCTCGTCTCGGTGCCCTCACGTGCGCTGAAGAAGCACAGCGCGCCCTGCCCGTCGCGGTAGGCGATGAAGGCCAACCCCTTCCGTTCGACCTCCATCAGCGCTTTCAGCTCGGAGGCGGACAGCGAGTGGCGCGAGAGCGGATCGCCGTCGCCGCCGGCCATCGCGCTAGGCCGTCGCCTGTGTGCCACTGGCCGCGGACCCGGCGCCGTGGCGGCGTGTGTCGGCGAGCGCGGCGACGTCTTCCGGCGGGTGGCAGAAGAGAAGTTCGGCGGGCGAGCTCACGACCGTCGGCTTGTCGAGCGAGGCCGTGTAGGTGAGCGTTTCCCTGGGGTCGGTCGAGGCGACTTCTTGCGGTCCCACGAGCCGCCCGCACAGAGCCGGTGCGGTGGCCGTCGCCGGCAGCGCCTTGTTGAGGTCGCTGCGGTCGAGCACGCCGTCGTAGATGCCGCTGTCGTCGTAGTCGATGCCGTGCACGACGATCACGGCGTCGTTCTCGCGGATGTATTCGACGACCTTCGCCGGCAGGTCGATCGTGCGCGAGTAGTGCAGCGTGCCGCCGGTCGGGTAGCGCGGGAAGGCGAGGATGCTCGCGACGCTCGTGTCGCCGCTCGTCGTGAGGGCCTGCACCGGCGGTCCGTAGTAGGCGATGCCGTCGTTGGTGTCGATCGCCAGATGTCCATTGTGCAGTTTGGCCGCGGAGGCCGGCGGGCACTGGCCTTTGCCGCCGCCGTGAATGTGCATCGCGTGCACGAGCGGTGCGTCTTTGTCGAGGTCGTTGGTGGTCAGCGTCACGGTGGCCACGTCGCCTTTGAGCGTCAGCGTCACCGTCCCGGAGCCGCTCACGCGATTCGTGGGCACCGGCTGAAGCTGCGCGTGCGAGGCGGGGCCCGTTGGCTTCTTCTTGCCCGAGCCGAGGATCGCGACCGCGCCGCCGGCGATCGCCGCGACGGCCACCACGGCACCAACGATCGCCCAGCGCCGTCGCGAGCCACCACCGTCTCCAGACGAGCCAGACGCTTCGGCGGGCGGAGTAGTGGGCTCGCTTGGGGCGGCTGACCCGGCGGACGAGTCGCTGTCCACGATGGCTGGCTCCTCAGTCGACAGCCTCGTGCGCGCGAAAGGCTCGCCCGCCGGTGTGGCCTGTCCTTCGAGCGCGTATCTGCAGGCCCTGATCAGCTGGTCGCAGGTGCGGTAGCGGTCGGCCGGGTTGCGCGACAGGGCCTTGGCGAGCACCTCGTCTATCTGGGCTGACAGCTCGGGCCGGATCGTCGTCACCGGCTCGAGCTCGCCCCTAGGCGGGCGGATTCCCTCGGCGAGTTCGCGCTGGAACGGCACGCGCGCGGTGAGGCACTGGTAGAAGGTCGCCGCGAGCGCGTAGACGTCGGTCTGCGGGCTCACGTCGCGGCTCTCCATCTGCTCGGGCGCCATGTACTCGATCGTCCCGATGAAGACTCCGGTCCCGGTCAGGCCGGACAGGAAGGCCTCGCTCTTGGCGATGCCGAAGTCGGTCAGGTAGACGTGCTCGACCTCGCCGGCGCTCGAACGCTGGATCAGGATGTTGGCGGGCTTGACGTCACGGTGGACGAGGCCGCCGGCGTGCGCGGCGTCGAGCGCCATCGCCACCGGTCCCAGCAGCGTCAGCGTCTCCTGTGCGTCGAGCAGGCCCGTCAAGGCCATCAGGCCCTTGAGGTCGCCGCCAGAGACGTAGCGCATGACGATGTAGAGCGAGCTTTCGTGCACGCCCATGTCGTGGATCGGGATCACGTTCGGATGGTCGACCGTGGCAGCCATCTGCGCCTCGCGCAGGAAGCGCTCGCGGAACGCGTCGTCGGAACCCAACTCGGGCGCGAGCACCTTGAGCGCGACCCACATCCCGAGGCGTGAGTGCCGCGCCCGGTAGACCACGCTCATGCCGCCGCGGCCGATGACCGAGTCGATCACGTAATTGCCGAGCTGCCCCCCGATGCCGAGCTGATCCGCCACGCCGACAGTCTAAGTCAGAGGGCAGCCGTCTGGACATGGTGAAGACACGCCAGAGCAGCCGGTACTCTTCGCCCGGGCAAATACAAAATAATCGAATAAAAAGGATTTTCCAAAGTGACGCTCTGCTTGCTGACGGTCCACGGGATTGGCTTCCAGCAGCCCCCGACCGGCGATCGCGCGGGTTATGCCGACGCGCTGCACGCGAACCTCAGGACCAAGCTCAAGGAGCAGCTCGCCGACGATCCGGATCATCCCGGGCACCCGATCTACGTCTTCAGCCAGGCCGAGGACCCCGATCGCAACAACCTCGAACGCCTCAGCGAAGCGTCGCCGCTCGGCCCGGCGGGCAAGATCGCCCACGTCGCGCTCGTCTACTCGCCGCTGGAGGAACTGGCGCCACGCCCGGGGTCGGTGGCCGACGTGCTCGTCCGTGCGGGGCTCGCGCACGCGAACTACGTCAGCGCCGTCGGCGCCCTGCGGCTCGTCCTCAGCGACGCTTGGGCGGCGCTGCACGAGCAAAGTCGCGTCGAACCCAGCTCGTCGCTTCGGCCGCGCAGCGACAAGGCGATCGTCGCTCACCACGGAGCCCTACGCGAGCTGCTGCACAAACGCCCGGAGGCCAGCACGAGCGAACCGGGGGCGTTGGGCATCCTGCGCGCGCTGGAGGACGACATGGCGACCTACGTCGCTCGCAACGACCTGCGCGAGCGCGTGCGCGGCTTCGTGCAGGAAGCGCTCGTGCGCGTGCTGGCACGCGAGGACGTCAGCGCGGTCGTGCTCAACACCCACAGCCAGGGCACGATGATCGGTTGGGACGTGCTCGCGCGGTTGCCGTTCTCACGCTTGCAGGACGGCCACAGTGAGAAGCTGCGCGCGTTCGTTACGGCGGGCAGCCCGATCCGCAAGTACGTAGACATGCTCGCCTGGGGTGGCCGCGTCGGTCAGATGGCCGAGCTGCTGGGGCGCCCTGACTTCGGCTGGCAGAACTACTGGGACGAGCACGATCCGGTCGCGGACCCGCTCGACCCTCCGGTCAACTGGCGCCCGGGTGAGGCGCCGCCTCCGAGCGGATGTCCGAGCGACGCGGAAAGCCTGCTCGTCACGATCGACCCCCGCGACGGCGGCGCCCATCACGTCCACGTCGAGGATCGCCAGGTCGACAACGTCGCCAACAGCTCGGGCGGCGGCCTGCAGGCGCACGACTACTGGAACAACAACCTCCAGTTCGTGGCGCCGCTCAGCGCCGCGTTGAAGGCGATCGTCACAGGCTGAGATACATGACGTGCAGGCCCACGTACTCGCCGCTCGGTCGCCGGAAGCCGTCGGGGACCGTGGCGAGGATCTGAAAGCCGAGGCTCGTCCACAGCGCGACCGCCGCCGTGTTGCTCGCGACCACGGCGTTGAACTGGATCGCGCGATAGCCGTCCGCGCGTGCCTGCTCGATCACACGCTCGCCGAGCATCCGCCCGATCCCGCGCCCGCGGGCGCCGCGGTCGACCATGAAGCCAGCGCTAGCCACGTGCGCCCCGCCGCCGCCACGGTTCGGTTCCATCCTGGTGGCGCCGAGCGGCACGTCGGTCTCGTCGACGGCGACGAAGGTGTGGCCGCGACGCTCGCTCAGCCAGTAGCCGCGCGCGTCTTGCTCGTCGATGTCGAGATCCCACGAGAACGTCTCGCCTTCGGCGACGATCCCGCGCATGTAGCTCCACATCGCGGGCCAGTCGGCCTCCGTCGCGTCGCGAATTCGCATCCGCTCCACACTAGGCCTCGGGCGACGCCGTCACTAGGCTGGCTGGGTCATGGCCAGCTGGGATGACGTCGAGCGCCTCGCCCTGTCACTGCCCGAAGCCCAGGAGCGCATGGGCCGGCGGATGCGCCAGTGGGCGGTCAAGGACAAGCTGTTCGTGTGGGAACGCCCGCTCAGCAAGAAAGAAGTCGCGGAGCTTGGGGCGGCCGCGCCCGATGGCCCGATCCTCGGTGCGCGCGTCGAGCACCTGATCGCGAAGGAGGCGCTGCTCGCCGACGATCCGCGCGTGTTCTTCACCACCTCGCATTTCGACGGTTATCCCGCGATCCTCCTACGCCTCGATTCCATCGACATGGAGGGCCTTGAGGAAGTCGTCACGGAGGCCTGGCTCGCGCGGGCACCGCCGAAGCTCGTGCAGCAGTTCCTGCGGCAGCGCGAGTCGTAACAACCGCGCTGCTGCCGGCCACTAACCCCACATGAGCCGACAGGCGGGGGACAAGGAGGCGTTCGAACGGATTCATAGACAGACCTTCGATCGCCTCGCGGCATACGTGCTCGCGCGGGCCGACAGGGACGTTGCGGCGGATGCGATCGCGCGAACCTACGAGATCGCCTGGCGCCGGCGCGCCGAGCTGCCGCGAGAGCCGATCGGCTGGTTGATCGGGACGGCACGGCGGGTGCTCGCGGACGGGCGCCGCTCGGAGCGCCGTCGCGACGCGCTGGTGGAGCGCATCGCCCGCACCAGCTCGACCTCGGCCGAAGATCACCTCGGCTCGCTCGCGCGTCGCGACAGCGCGGTGCGGGCGCTCTCGCGCCTCACGCACAACCAGCGCGAGGCGCTGCTGTTGATCGCCTGGGAGGGGTTGAGCGAGAAGCAGGCATCCGCCGCGCTCGGGTGCTCGCGGGGCGCGTTCGCGCTCCGCGTGCACCGCGCCCGCAAGGCCTTCCGTCGGGAGCTCGAGCGTGGTGAGACAGACGACGTCGCGCCTGTGCGCGCGGCCGCGACCAAGGAGGCGACATGACCGATTCGCTCACATCCGTCCTGGAGAGCCTGCGCCCATGCGAGGCCGCGATGAGCGCCGAGATCTTTCCGGCGAGCCGGCGCGAGCAGATGCTGGCGGAGATCTGTGCCGGTGCGGAGCCTCGTCGACCCGTCGTGCGCGCACGACGCCGGCTGCTACCGGCCGCGGCGCTCGCGGCGACGGCACTCGGCCTCGCCGTGCTTCTCCTTGTCGCCGGCCTGCCAGGCGCCGGCACCCAACGCGCGAGCAGTGCGATCGCCTTTCGCACCGCCGCCGACGGCGACGTGATCGCGACCGTCGAGGAACCCTTTGCCGCTCAGAGCCAGCTCGAGCGGGCGTTCGCCCGACGCGGCTTCGACATCCAGGTGAGCCTGGTGCCCGTCTCGCCGAGCCTCGTCGGCACGCTCGTCTACGCCAGCGAGGAAGATGGCGCCGACTCGATCCAGCCGCTACTCAGAGGTCCCTGTCTGGCCGGCGGCGCGGGCTGCTCCGTCGGCGTGCGGATTCTGTCGAGCTTCAAGGGCCGCGGCTACATCACGCTCGGGCGCGCCGCCCGCGCCGACGAGGCCTACGACTCGACGGCGAGCGCGTTCGCGCCCGGCGAACCACTCCACTGCAGCGGCTTGCTCGGCGCACGTGTCGGGAGCGCGCTGCCACGGCTGGAGCGCGACCGTCTGCGGGCCCAATGGCGCGAAGAAGTCAGCGTCGGTTCCTCGTCGCGTTCGAGGACGTTGTCGGCTCCCCCCTCGGGTAGCTACATCTGGGAAGCGACGCTGAGCACGCCCGACAAGCTGGTCGTCTTCACCGAGCCGACGCCGTGGCCCGCGGATGCGCGACATGGCGCGCACGACAACGACGGCTGCTGAGCCAGCTACCTAGAGCGCGAGCGCACGCTCGACGATCGCGCTCGCCTCGACGCCGCGCGGCAGGTCGCCGAACGCGAGCCCGCGCCGCTCGAGACGTGCGGCGCAGAAGGCCTCCGAAACGTTGCGCGGCGCGTGGCGCAGCAGCAGGCTGGCTTGCATCGCCAGCGCCATGTCCTCGACAACCGAGCGCGCGCTCCATTCGGCCAGCTCGCGCTCGTCCGCCAATGACGCGAGCCCCGCTTCGACGCGCTCCAGCTGAGCGTCGAAGCGCGCGTCGGCACCGGCCGCCAAGCGACACTCGGCGAGAAACGCTCCAGCTCCCTCGGGCTCGCGCGTCAGGGCTCGCAGCACGTCCAGTGCGATCACGTTGCCCGAGCCCTCCCACACGGTCCCGATCTGAATGTCGCGGTAGAACTGCGCCATCGGTGCTTCCTCGACGTAGCCGTTGCCGCCGAGGCACTCCAGCGCCTCGGCCGCGAGCGGCGCGCCGCGCTTGCAGACCCAGTACTTCATGACCGCCAGCGCGAGCCGGCGGAAGACCGCCTCGGTTGGGTCCTCGGAGTCGAATGCACGCGCGATGCGCATCGTCGCGAGCGTCGCCGCCTCGGACTCGATCGCCATGTCGGCGAGCACGCCCAACATCGCCGGCTGGCGCACGAGCGGGGCGCCGAAAGCGGAGCGATGGCGGGTGTGCCAGATCGCCTCCGCCACGACGCGGCGCATCATGCCGGTGACCGCCGTGAGCGTGTCGAGACGGGTCCAGATCAGCTGCTCGACCATCACCGCCGTGCCGCGACCCTCCTCGCCCAGGATGCGCGCGGGGAGGTGGTCGTACTCGACCTCCGATGACGCCAGGCAGCGTCCGCCGAGCTTGTCCTTCAGGCGCTGGATGCGAAAACCGGGATGCGGTCGCTCGGCGACGAAGCACGTGATCCCGGCCTCGGTCTGCGCGAGCGTGAAGAAGACCTCGAACACCGGGTGGGTACAGAACCACTTGTGGCCGGTCAGCTCGAACCAGCCATCCCCGACGGGCTCGGCGACGGTCGAGTTCGCGCGCAGGTCCGAGCCGCCCTGCTTCTCGGTCATGACCATGCCGGCCTGCGCGAAGGAGTCGTAGTCGGGCAGCGTCAGGCGCGTCTCCCACTCGCGCGCCAGCTCGGCATCCTGGCGCATCGTCGGCACGGCCGCGTAGTTGATCGACATCGGGCAGCACGGACCGGTGTCGAGCTGGTTGAAGAGGTCGAACATCCCCGCCCGCACGACGTGTCCGCCGGCGCGCTCGGCTCGCCACGGCAGCGAGTTCACTTCGCGCTCGACGCCGAGGCGCAGCATCCAGTGCATCGAGGGGTCGTAGTCGATCTCGTCGACCCGGTTGCCATAGCGATCGTGTGTGCGCAGCACCGGGATGTTGCGTTGCGCGCGCTTGGCGTGCGCGAGCGCCTCGCTCGAAGCCGTGACCGCGCCGAAGTCGCGCACTCGATCCAGTCCCCACTTGCCGCCCTCGCGCACGAGCGCCTCGGCGAGCGCGACATCCGCCTCGAAGGCGTTGTAATCGGCCAGCGGCGGGGGCTGATTCGTGACCTCGTGTGTCACGCCATGGCCGCTGCGGCTCCTCGTTGCCATACCGCCCTCCCTCCGCGTCTCACGCCTACCCACGTCGGACCATAGCGCTCGACGAGCGATCAAACGCGGAGCAGGATCTTTCCTCTCGTGTGACCTGCTTCGCTCAACTCGTGCGCGCGGCGGACCTCCTCGAACGGCAGCGTCCGCGCGATCTCCACGCGCACCTCGCCGGAAGCCACCAAGACACCGATCTCGGCCAGCTGCTCCGCGTCCCGGCTCATGACGACGTGCCGCGCGTCGATCCCGCGTTGCCTGGCCTGCTCCTCTGGCGCGTCGTTCGCGATCGTCACCAGCGAACCGCCGTCGCGTACCGTCTCCAGCATGGCGAGGGTCGTCGCGCCGCCGACGGTGTCGAAGGCGAGGTCGACGTCGCCGACCGCGCTCGCCACGTCCTGCTCGCGGTAGTCGACGAACTCGTCCGCGCCGAGGCTCAGCACGAACTCGCGGTTGGCGCCCGAGCCGATCCCGATCGCATGAGCGCCCGCGCGCTTGGCGAACTGGATAGCCAGGTGCCCGACGCCGCCGCTCGCACCCGCGATCAGCACTCGCTGACCGGCTTGCAGGCCGCCGTGGTCGAACAGCGCCTGCCACGCGGTCAGCGCGGCGACGGGCAGCGCCGCCGCCTGCTCGTCATCGAGGCCGGCCGGTCGCTTCGCGAGGCCCGCGGCCGGCGCGGTCGCGTACTCGGCGTAGGCGCCGCTGGCGACGAAGCCGAACACCTCGTCTCCCTCCGACAGCGACTCGGCACGCGAACGCTTGACGGTGCCGGAGACGTCGCTGCCCAGGATCGCCGGCAGAGACTTGGCTTTCATGCAGCTGCGCAGCTTCCACTCGATCGGGTTGACGCCGATCACGCGCACGCGCACGAGCACCTCGCCGTGATCGGGCTCGGGCTGTGGCACCTCCTCGAACCGCAGGACCTCTGGACCGCCTGTTTCGTGGATCACCACCGCGCGCAGCGCTCTCCTCTCGTTTGCCGGCCACTCTATTAACCGAGAAGTCGGGCTTCGACACGCCGGTCAAGGGCTAACAGGCGCTACCCGTTGGCGCCGGAGTCGTAAGCTGGGTTTTATTGCGGCCATCCCGGCCGGTCGTCGCAGCAGACAGGAGGAAGAGATGGCAGTCGACACTCCCGCCCAGCTTGACCGCGAGCGCATCCGCAGCCTCACCGAGCGCGAGCGCGCGATGCTCGACGAGCGCACCAAGGGCTCCGCGCAGATGTACGCGCGCGCGAAGCGCTCGCTGAGCGGTGGGGTCGCCTCCAGCTACCAGGCGCGCGACCCGTGGCCGATCTACCTCACGACCGGAGAGGGCCCCGTCGTCCACGACGTCGACGGCAACCGCATGTGGGACTTTCACAACGGCTTCGGCTCGATGGTCCAAGGCCACGCCCATCCGGCGATCGTCAAAGCGGTTCAAGAGCGCGTCGCGCTCGGAACCCACTTCGCCGCGACGACCGAGGACGGCGTCGTCGTCGCCGAAGACCTGCAGCGACGCTGGGGGCTGCCCAAGTGGCGTTTCGTGAACTCGGGCTCCGAGGCCACGATGGATGCGATTCGCATCGCGCGCGGGCTCACCGGTCGCGACACCGTGATGAAGATCTTTGGCTCCTACCACGGTCACCACGACGCCGTGATGGTCTCGATCGGGGTCGAATACGACCGCATCGGCGACCGCGAGAACTACGCCTCGCTGCCATACGGCGCGGGCATTCCGGCGGCGGTCGCCGAGCTGACCGTGCCCGTCCCCTTCAACGACGCGGGCGCGATGGAGCGCCGCATCGAGCGTCTAGAGGGCGAAGGTCGCAAGCCCGCCTGCGTGATCATGGAGGCGGCGATGATGAACCTCGGGGTCGTGCTGCCCGAGCCGGGCTACCTGGACGAGGTCCGCGACATCACCAGCCGCCACGGCATCGTGCTGATCTTCGACGAGGTCAAGACCGGTCTCGCGATCGCGGCCGGCGGGGCGACCGAGCGCTTCGGCGTCAAACCCGACATGGTCACGCTCGCCAAGACGCTCGGCGGCGGCCTCGCTTCGGGCGCGATCGGCGGCAGCGAGGAGACGATGAGCGTGGTCGAGGACGGCAGCGTCTACCAAGTCGGCACCTACAACGGCAACCCGCTCGGCATGGCCGCCGCGCGCGCGAGCCTGACCGAAGTGCTCACCGACGAGGCCTACGCGCACCTCGACGACCTCAACGAGCGCATCCTCGCCGGCTGTGAGTCCGTGATCGAGCGCCACGGCCTGCCCGGCTACGCGGTCGGCATCGCCGCCAAGGGCTGCGTGACGTTCTCGCCGACGAAGATCGTCGACTACGAGACATTCAAGGTCAGCCAGGACGTCGAGGTCACCGAACTCGCGTGGCTGTTCAACATGAACCGCGGCATCTTCATGACGCCGGGACGCGAGGAGGAGTGGACGCTGTCCGTCACGCACACGCGCGAGGCCGTCGACGCTTACGTGCAGGTGTTCGACGAGATGGCAGCCGAGCTGACGGCCTAGATGGTTGGTTTCACGGGGGCGTGCGCCCGGTGGTGCAGCACTCCCGGCATCTATTTAGGCGCGCCGCGCGGCTCCCGGAGGCAGTGCCAGTAGCGCGCGCAGGCGGCCGATCGGCCGGCGTCCCCCGAGCGCTTGCCGCAGGCGGCGGCGGTCCGCCAACGAGGGTCCGGCGGACGCTGGATAGGCCGAGCCAGAAGGCCCGTAGCGCAGCTCGCCAAGCCGCAGGACGTAGCGCGCTGCGCCCGGCTGTCCGGCGTCCGACAGGCGCCGCCCCCACTGGCTGAGGGTCGTCCCCGCAGGGAGCGCGTGCCCGAGGCGTCCCAGCGCGCCGACCAACTCCTCGACCGCGCCGGCCGCGTCGCCGCGCAGGCCGCGTCGCAGCCGCCTCGCGCCGAGTGCCCACCAGCCGGAGAGCAGGGCGAGCAGGGCGGCGATCAGCCCGATGAGCGCCCAGCGCAGCGTGCCCGATCCACCGTGGCCAGGCTTCGCGAGCGACGCCAGCGGGATGGACGCCTTGGCCGCGTGCGTCGGCGAGCCCGATTCGCCGTTGTGCAGGCCGAGCAACACAGCCTTCGACTGCAGCGAGGTCGTCGCCGCGGGCTCGCGCGCCGGCGGCGTTGGGTCGAACGAGACCCAGCCGATGCCGGCGAAGTAGACCTCGACCCAGGCGTGGGCGTCGAGCGCGCGCACGAGCCACCGCTGGGCCGCCGCGTCGTAGACGCCGGGTTTGAAGCCGACGGCGACGCGTGCCGGGATGCCATCCATGCGCAGTAGCAGCGCCATCGCGCCCGAGAACTGCTGACAGTACCCACGCCGGTCCTTGAACAGGAACGACTCCAACGGGTAGCGCGACTTGGGCGGGTCGAGGCTGTAGGTGTAGTTCTTGCGCAGGAAGCCTTCGATCCGCTTCGCGACTTCGTAGTCGGAGTGGGTGCCGGTGGCCAGATGGCGGGCAAGCGTGAACATCGGCCCGTAGGGCGAGGCTTCGATGCGTGCCGCCGTGGACGGATCCGACGCCGGGGTGCGCCCCGGCGCCGGCGCCCCGACGAGCGAGGCCGGCGCTAGGTGCGCATGTGACTCGGCGCTCAGGTTCGGCGTCGCGAGCGCGCTGGCCGAGCCGCTCGGGAGAACGAACTGGGTGTAGGCGAGATAGGGCAGCGGGAAGACGGGCGTGACTCGACGCAGGACCGCCGCGCTCGGATGCGGCGCATAGGAGACGACCGAGTAGCGCGTGCCCTTAGCCAGCGGCGAGCCGGCGACGAGCGTGCCATCGGCCTGCACGGCGTTCACGGGGCTGCCGCCGTCTGGCGTCGAGACCTCGACCGGCAGGCCGCTGGCGCCCACGAGCAGCGACGAGCGCAGGCCCGCGACGGTCACGGTCGCACGTTCGTAGGACCGCACCGGATGTTTGCCCGGGGGTTCGTCGAGTCGGGCCGAGCCCGGCGGTGCGCTGGAGCGCAGAAAGCGCAAGCCGTCGAAGCGGTCGAGCGTCGTGACGCGCAACAGGCGCGGGTGCAGCTCCGCGACTTCGAGCATCGTCGTGGTCGAGCGCGACCAGGTGTTGGGTCCATACGTCTGGTCCCACTGGAACACCGTCGAGTTGGGCAGCGGGTTCCAGCCCGCGTAGTCGATCCACGGCCGCGAAGCGCTGAACGCCGGCGCAACCGCCAACGCGAGCGCGGTGCAGCCGACCAGCCAGCGCACGGCGCGGTTCACGTCCTGGCCGCGCAGCGTCGGTAGCGAGAACCAGGCGAAGATCAGCGCCAGCAGCACGACACCCTGAAAACGCCACAGCGGCGCGACCTCGTTGACGACGCCGCACAGGAAGACAGCGACCAGCGGCACCGTGCCGGCGAGACGGCGTACGTCGCGCCCGCGGCCACTCGGCCAGAAGGAGATCGCGGCGCCCAACATGCCGGCGAGCGGGAGCACTGCCAGCACAGCCAAGCGCGGCCATACGTGTTCGTCGCGGTAAGGCCACAGCCAGCCGGCGAGGCCGTCGTAGCCGCGGTGCATGTCGCGCACCAGGGAGCCCCAGTGAGGAGGCAGGAACAGGTGCGCCGGCACGCCGATCGCGAGCAGCCCGCCGAGGAACACGGCGACCATCGCGAGCACGGCCAGTAGCCCGGTCACGCGCGGTGCGATCGGCAGGCGCTCGATCGCGGCGAGCGCGCCGGCGCCGGCGGTCGCGATCGTGGCTACCGCCAACACGCGCCATGTCGGGGGGTGCAACAGCAAGGTCGAGAACTGGACCGCGGCAAAGGCTGCGAAGCCGAAGAAGGCCGCGAGCCGCAGCGGAAGCGACCCCGGGCGCGCCCCGGCTCCGAGTCGTTGCGACGCCGGTTCGTCGCCACCCGCGAGGCTTGTGCTCGCTTCGTAGGTCCAGGCGCTCACGCGACGGCCCTGGCCGCGCCCGACTGACGGATCGGCTGCAGCGTGCAGCCGGCGACGTGCATCAACACCGGCCGGTCCTCCTGGGTGAACGGGCTGACACGGAAGTAGCCGCCGCCCGCGCCGCGCCGGCCGAGCATGGGGTCGGCCGTCAAGCTTGCCGTGACCCACAGCACGATGCCCGCGTGCTCGTAGGCGGTGCGCGCGAGCGGCGAGCCGGCGCACACCAGCGCGAGCCGTTCGTGTATTCCCGGCCAGCTCGACAGGTCGCTCTCCAGGCGCTGCGCCCGCTGTTCGCCCGGGAGCAGCAGGCGGCAACCGCCAAGCCGCCCGATGCCGAGGCACAGCGAGGCCGTCGCCCGCACGGCCATGTCGAGCGTGCCGCCGTCGGCGGGACGCCGTGCGTCGAGCACGATCAGCGGCAGGCGATCCTTCTCGGCGGACAGCGAACGTTCCATCAGCACGCCCGTGCGCGCCGCGGTCCGCCAGTGGATTCGCGACGCCGGTGCGCCCGGGCGATAGGGGCGCAGCGCGTCTACCTCGGCGGCGGCGTGGCGGCGTCCGCTCTCGTCCGCGCCGAGGATCTGCGCGAGCGCGGCGCGGTCGATGCGCTCCACGCGCGGCAGCACGAGCACCTCGGCCTCGTGTGAGGAGAGCGAGCGCGTGCAGATCCCGAGCGGGTCGCCGAAGCGCAGCTCAGAGGGGGCGATCGTCTGCCGACCTCTGCCCGACGGACGTACGACGAAGCTCGCCGGCTGCCCGCGCAGGCGGCCCAGCGGCTCGGGGCCCGCGCCCGGCCAGCGCACCAGCTCTCCGCCCGCCAGCGGCAGCCGCGAAGCGCCCCCCGTGACCGTGACCGTCAACGTCAGCGGCGTGCCCTCTTCGGCGCTCGCGAGGACCGGCTCGCGTGCGATCCCGGCGCGCCGCGCGGCCAGGCGCACGCTCGCCTCGGCCAGTGCCCACAGCAGCACGAGCGCGATGCCGGGGATGTACAGCGAGAACGCGCCGAAGGCCCCGGCCAGAAGGCAGAGGACGAGACCCAACGCCAGCGCGCCGGGCCCACGGTTCACAGGGCCGGCACCCCGCGCAGCGCGTCGGCGACGATCGCGCCGCGTTCGCTCTCGGACGTGCGCGCGCTGAGCAGCAGGCGATGGGAGAGGACCGACACCGCCAGCTCCTGCACGTCGTCGGGCAGCACGTGGTCGCGTCCCTCGAGCGCTGCGTGCGCCATCGCCGCGCGCAGCAGCATCAGCCCGGCGCGCGGGCTGGCGCCCAGCTCCGCGCGCGGGTCGGCGCGGGTCGCCGCGATCAGCGCGACGACATAGGTGCGCAGCGCGTCGCTGGCGTGCACGCGCGAGACGGCTTCCTGGGCCATCAGCACCTCGGCCGTCGCCGTCACCGGCTGCAGCTCGAGCACGCGGTCGCGGGCGGCGTGCTCGGCGAGCATCGCGACCTCGTCCGCGGCGTCTGGATAGCCGAGCGAGACGCGCATCATGAAGCGGTCGAGCTGAGCCTCCGGCAGCGGGTAGGTTCCCTCGTACTCGACCGGGTTCTGCGTCGCCAACACGAGGAACGGTCGCGCCAGCTCGTGTGTGGTGCCGTCGACGGTGACGTGGCGCTCGTTCATGCACTCCAGCAGCCCGGACTGCGTCTTGGGCGACGCGCGGTTGACCTCGTCGACGAGCACGAGGTTGGCGAAGATCGCGCCCGGGCGGAACTCGAAGCGTCCGTCGCGCTGGTTGAAGACGTTGGAGCCGACCAGGTCTGAGGGCAGCATGTCAGACGTGCACTGGATGCGCGCGAACTCAGCCTCGATCGAAGCCGCGAGCGCGCGGGCGACGGCCGTCTTGCCGACACCCGGGTAGTCCTCGATCAACACGTGCCCACCGGCCAGCAGGCCGATCAGCAGCTCGCGCAACACCTGTACCGGGACCTTCACCGCGCTCGCCACGTTGGCCGACACGCGGGCACCGAGCGCCGCCACGTCGCTCGGGCCGAGGGGCGCGCCGGTGCCAGATGGCGAGTCCATACGAACCGATCTTACGCCCGCCGGGTGCTGGCTGGGACAGCTACTTCCCAATCGGTTGGAGGCTAGACTGATCGGCCATGGCTTCCTCCGGTCGGGACCCTGACAACGAGGACAACAACCTGTTCGGCGACGAGCACGTCCGCGTGTATCGCGAGACCGACGGCGAGCGGGGATACGAGTGGCGCGGGACGACGATTCTGCTGCTCACGACGCGTGGTCGGCGCAGCGGCGAGCTGCGCACGACGCCGCTGATCCATCGTGCCGACGGTGAGAGCTGGGTGATCGTCGCGTCCAAGGGCGGCTGGCCGTCGCACCCGGGCTGGTACGAGAACCTGGCCGCTGAACCGGACGTCGAGATCCAGGTTCGCGGCGAGCGGATACCGGTGCGCGCGCGAACGGCATCTGGCGAGGAGCGCGAGCGCCTGTGGTCGCTGATGCTCGAAGCCTGGCCCGCGTACGACGAATACCGCGAGCGCACCGAGCGTGAGATCCCGGTCGTCGTGCTCGAGCGGCGCTAGCGCTTGGCGAATCCTCTACCGCACGACGAACTTGGCAGCGGCCAGGCGCTTATCCTGCTGCACGCTGGGATAGCCGACCGCGGGATGTGGCGCGAGCACCTGGAGCCGCTCGCGGCCGAGGGTTTTCGCGTGCTGGCGCTCGACCTGCCCGGCTTCGGCGACGCGCCCGTCGACAAGCGTGCTCCTTGGGAGGTCGTGTTGGAGACGATGGACGCGCTCGAGCTCGAGCGGGCGGCGTTGATCGGCAGCTCGTTCGGCGGCGCCGTCGCGCTGTCGCTCGCGGCCGTGGCGCCCGAGCGGGTGGCGGGGCTGCTCACGCTGTCGGCTCCCTCGGATCTGATCGAGCCTTCGCCCGAGCTGCAGGAGGTGTGGGGAGCCGAGGACGCCGCGCTCGAACGAGGCGACATCGACGCTGCGATCGCGGTTGTGCTGGATGCGTGGCTGCTGCCGGAGCGCAGCGACGCGCTCGCTGCTCGTATCGAGGAGATGCAGCGACGCGCGTTCGCGCTGCACGTGGGCGCCGAGGGAGGGGAGTGGACGGACCCGCTCGCCGAAGACCCCGACGCTCTGCTGCGGCTTCGCGCCCCGGTGATCCTGGCTGCCGGCGAGCACGACATGAGCGACTTCCGCGCGGCCGCCGAGATACTCGTCGCCGCGATCCCAGGCGCGCGGAACGTGGTGATCGAGGGCGCCGGGCATCTAGCTCCGCTGGAGACGCCCGACGCGTTCCTCGCGCTCGCCCGTGAGCTGCTCGCCGAAGTGCGCCGGTGAGCCGGCCGCCCCGCTACCTCTCGGATCCGGTCAGCCGCCGTCGCTCGCGGCGCGGCGCCTACCGGCGCCGTCGCATCGGCGCGGCAGCGGCGCTCGTCGCGGTGGCGGTTGTGGCCTGGCTGCTGATCTCGGGAGTGCCGGGCGGCGTCGACGCCCACGGGAGCACGGTGAGCTGGCTGCAAGGCGGCGTTCGCCGAACCGCGACCCTCCACTGACGCTGGATTCAGAGCGTCAACTGCATCAGCACCAAGTCGAGCAGGCGGTCCTGCTTGCGCGCGACCTCGGCCATGTAGCCGCAGCGCTCGAACCCCAGCACGCCGTGCAGCGCGAGCGACGGCTCGTTGGTGGCGTCGATGCCGGCGACCATCACGTGCATCCCGGCCTCCCGCGCACGCTCGATCAGCGCCTCCAGCAGCGCTCGCCCGACGCCGCCCCTCCGCTGGTCCGATGCGACGTGCACCGAATGCTCGACCGTGTCGCGGTAGCCCGGCCACGGCCGGAAGGGTCCGTAGCTCGCGTAGCCCGCGATTGCGCCTTCGCGCACCGCCACGAGCACGGGCAGACCCGCGCGGCCCCGGGCCTCGAACCACTCGCGCCGACCCGCGAGCGTGTCCAGTTCTTCGGTGAAGATCGCGTCGCTGCTCGCGACGACGTGGTTGTGGATCGCGAGCACCGCGGGCAGGTCCCCCGCCTCGGCGTCGCGGACCACGAGTGACATGGCGCCTAGGACTGGACGGCCGCCAGCAGCGGAGCGGCTATCGGCTCCAGCTCGGCTGGCAGCCGTTCGAGCAGCGCGAGCCACGACGGCTTGACCGCGACCGCGCGCCGCACGAGCTCCACGCCCCGGTCGAGATCCTGGGCGGCGACGCCGAGCCCAGCCCAGAAGACCAGCTCGTCTGCCTCGGGCGCCAGCTCGGCCGACTTCAGGTACAGGCCGGTGGCGTCGTCGCGCTTGCCCTGCGCAAGCAGCTCGTCGGCGTGCCCCGCCATCTCGTACGCGCGCGCGAAGCGCACCAGCCGGCGCAGCTCGACCAGCGGCGCCTCGTGGTCCTCGACGCGCACGTCGAAGCGCGTGCGCCACGCCTCGCCGCTCGGCGGCACGATCAAGAGCGCGGCGGACTGGCGTCCACGCAGGTCGCCGCCCTCGGCCTCGGCGGCCTCCAGCGCGGCCAGCAGTCGCTCGGCGAGGTCGCCGTCGCTGCCGCGGTAGGCGGCCGCCATCGCGGCTGGGACGGTCGTGGTTTCCATGATGTTGGCCTGGCAGGCGAAGCCCTCGCCGCCCTCGTCGCCGGCGAACGGGATGCAGCCGCTGCCGGTGTGCGAGGCGGCGTTGCCGCGCGCGTCGACCACGCCGAGCTGGCGTACGTGAGCCAGCTCGTCGTCCTTCAGCACGGCCTCGATCGCGGCGCGCGCGTCCATGCCCTGCGCGAGCCGCTCCAGGGCGTTCGGCCCGTGGGCCACCTCGGCCACTGACTGGGTCGCCACGGCGCCAACTCCGGGCCTGGCCCAGGTGACGACGCTGCCGACCGAGAACCAGTGCGACTGCACGGCCGCGCCGAGCTCGCCGGTGTCCGGGTCACGGGCGACGATCGAATAGGTGCCGCGGCGCATCTCGCCGTCAATCCTCGCACCCGCGAGATCGACGTGCGTCGAGTCGCTAGTCGTCGAGGCTCTCGAACATCTCGACCAGTTGCGCGCGGCAGTAGGTCCACTGCTTGCGGTTGCGTCCGCTGCCGGGGTGCAGCGTGTCCAGCAGCGCCAGCCCACGCATCGTCGCGGCCGCCATCTCGATCATGCGGTCGAAGCCGGGGCGCTCGCACAGCTCGGGGAACAGTTGCCGTGTCATCTGCGCGGTCTGGCGGTCGAGCCCGCGCTCGACGGGCACGAGTCGCTCGCGCAGCTCCTCGTCGGTGCGGGCGTGCGTCCACAGGTCGAGCGCCGCCTGGTAGAGCGGGCCGGCGTAGCCGTTCCAGAGCAGGTCAAGGCCCTGCTCGATGCGCTCGCGCCCGGCGGGCAGCGACCCGGCCGCCTCCAGGAGCACCTCGCCACGACGGTCGGCTAGATGCTCCATCGCGGCCGCCACGAGCGCGCTGCGCGTCTGGAAGTGGTGCAGATGCGCCCCGCGCGAGACCCCGGCGCGCTCGGCCACGCGGCTCGTTGTCGTGTTCGCGAAGCCGTCCTCGACGAGGCAGGCGACGGTCGCGTCGAGCAGCGCCTGGCGGGTCGTTGCGCTGCGCTCGGCTTGGCTGCGGCGGGCGGGGCGTCTGGCGGCGGCGCTGGTAGTCGATGGGGACACTGCCATTGATCCTAACCTATTTGCGTTCACGCATGAACGTTTTTGTGGTAGCGTCCGAAGTGAGATTTCAACGCTCGCGAGCCCGCGACGCTGGGCCGTGAACTCAACTAGGAGGCTCACCGATGGCTGCCACTGAGGCATTGGTGTTCGACGCGATTCGAACGCCGCGTGGGAAGGGCAAGTTCAACGGCTCGCTGCACTCGACGAAGCCCGTCGACCTGGTCGTCGGACTGATGCACGAGACGCTCGTGCGCAACGAGAAACTCGACCCCAACCGGGTCGACGACGTCGTGCTCGGCGTCGTCTCGCCGGTCGGCGATCAGGGTGCTGACATCGCCAAGACGGCCGCCATCAAGGCGGGCCTGCCCGACACCGTCGCCGGCGTGCAGCTCAACCGCTTCTGCGCCTCGGGCCTGGAGGCCGTCAACGTCGCGGCCCAGAAGGTCGCCTCCGGCTGGGAGGACCTCGTGTTCGCCGGCGGCGTCGAGTCGATGTCACGCGTACCGATGGGCTCCGACGGCGGCGCCTGGGCGATGGACCCGCAGACCAACTACGACACCTCGTTCGTGCCGCAGGGCGTGAGCGCCGACCTGATCGCGACGATCGAGGAGTTCAGCCGCGAGGACGTCGACGCCTACGCCGCCCGCTCGCAGGAGCTGGCCGCCACGGCCGAGGCCGAGGGCCGCTTCTCCCGTTCGGTGATCCCGGTCAAGGACCTCAACGACAACGTCATGCTCGACCACGACGAGTTCATCCGTCGCGGCACGACGGTCGAGACGCTCGGCAACCTGAAGCCGTCGTTCGCCGTGATGGGTGAGATGGGCGGCTTCGACGCCGTCGCGCTGCAGAAGTACCACTGGATCGAGAAGATCGACCACGTCCACACGCCCGGCAACTCTTCGGGCATCGTCGACGGCGCCTCGCTCGTCACGATCGGCAACGAGAAGACCGGCAGCGAGCTGGGTATGACCCCCCGCGCGCGGATCCTCGCGACGGCGCTGTCGGGTGCCGACCCGACGATCATGCTCACCGGCCCCGCGCCGGCGAGCAAGAAGGCGCTCGCCAAGGCAGGCCTGAGCGTGGATGACCTCGACCTGGTCGAGATCAACGAGGCCTTCGCCGCGGTCGTGCTGCGCTTCGTGCGCGACATGGGCCTCGACATGGGGAAGGTCAACGTCAACGGCGGCGCGATCGCGATGGGCCACCCGCTCGGCGCGACCGGCGGCATGATCCTCGGCACGCTGATCGACGAGCTGCACCGCACAGGCGGACGCTACGGGCTGGCGACGCTGTGCGTCGGCGGCGGCATGGGCATCGCGACGGTCGTGGAGGCACTTCGATGAGCGAGAGCACGACGATCAAATGGGAGCAGGGCGAGGACGGCATCGTCATCCTCACGCTCGACGATCCCAACCAGTCGGCCAACACGATGAACGCCGCCTACGCGGCGTCGATGGGCGCGACGGTCGCTCGCCTGGAAGCTGAGAAGGACGACATCAAGGGCGTCGTCATCACGTCCGCCAAGAAGACCTTCTTCGCCGGCGGCGACCTGCACGACCTGAAGGCCGTCAAACGCGAGCAGACCGAGGAGTTCGCGGCCGGCCTGCGCGAGATCAAGGGCCAGCTGCGCCGTCTGGAGACGCTCGGCGTGCCGGTCGTGGCGGCGATCAACGGCGCCGCGCTCGGCGGTGGCCTGGAGATCGCGCTCGCGACGCATCACCGCATCGCGCTCGACAGCCCGAGCGTGCAACTCGGTTTCCCCGAGGTCCAGCTCGGCCTGCTGCCGGGTGGCGGCGGGGTCGTGCGCACGGTCAGGATGCTCGGCATCGCCGACGCGCTGCTGCAGCTCCTGATGCAGGGCCAGCGCCTGCGCCCAGAGAAGGCCAAAGAGGTCGGCATCGTGGATGAGATCGTCGCCACGCGCGAGGAGCTGATCCCGGCCGCCAAGGCGTGGATCGCGGCGAATCCCGAGGCTCAGCAGCCGTGGGACGTAAAGGGCTACAAGATGCCCGGCGGCACGCCCTCGAACCCGAAGCTCGCGCAGAACCTGCCGGCCTTCCCGGCCAACCTGCGCAAGCAGATCAAGGGCGCCAACTACCCGGCCCCGCACCACATCATGGCCGCGGCCGTCGAGGGTGCTCAGGTCGACTTCGACAACGCGATCGAGATCGAGGGGCGCTACTTCATCGACCTCGCCACGAGCCAGGTGGCGAAGAACATGATCCAGGCGTTCTTCTTCGACCTGCAGCAGGTCAACGGCGACCGCAACAGGCCGGAGGGGATCGAGCAATTCAAGGCCAAAAAGGTGGTCGTGCTGGGCGCCGGCATGATGGGCGCGGCGATCTCCTATGTGTGCGCCAAAGCCGGCATCGAGGTCGTGCTCAAGGACGTCTCGCAGGAGGCGGCGGACAAGGGCAAGGCCTACTCCGCCGGTCTGCTGGAGAAGGCGGTCAGCCGCGGTCGCTCGACGCAGGAGAAGGCCGACGAGCTGCTGGCGCGCATCACCGCGACCGATGACCCATCAGCGGCCAGTGGGGCGGACCTCGTGATCGAGGCGGTGTTCGAGGACCCGGCCGTCAAGGCACAGGTCTTCGCCGAGATCGAGCCGCACCTCGCGCCCGACGCGCTGCTCGGCTCGAACACCTCGACGCTGCCGATCACCGACCTCGCCGAGGGGGTGTCGCGGCCCGAAGACTTCATCGGCCTGCACTTCTTCAGCCCGGTCGACAAGATGCCGCTGCTGGAGATCATCAAGGGCGAGAAGACCAGCGACGAGACGCTCTACCGGGCGCTCGACCTGGCCAAGCAGATCAAGAAGACGCCGATCGTGGTCAACGACTCGCGCGGCTTCTTCACCAGCCGCGTGATCGGCACGTTCATCAACGAGGGCGTCGGGATGCTGCTGGAGGGCATTCCCGCGCCGTCGATCGAGCAGGCCTCCAACCAGGCCGGTTACCCGGCTCCGGTGCTGCAGCTGAGCGACGAGTTGAACCTCAACCTGGCGAGGAAGATCCGCGACGCGACCAAGGCGGCGATCGAGGCCGAAGGCGGCGTGTTCGAGGACCGTGCTTCGTTCGGCGTGGTCGACAAGATGCTGGAGGCCGGACGTGGCGGCAGGCTCGCAGGGGCCGGCTACTACGACTACGAGGACGGCAAGCGCACCGGGCTGTGGAAGGGGCTGAAGGAGATGTTCCCCCCGACCGACGACCCGAAATCGATCTCGCTGAAGGACCTCGAGGAGCGGATGCTGTTCGCCGAGGCGCTGGAGAGCGTCAAGTGCCTGGACGAGGGCGTGATCGAGTCGGTCGCCGACGCGAACATCGGCTCGATCCTCGGGATCGGCTTTCCCGGCTGGAGCGGCGGCGTGCTGCAGTACATCAACGGTTATCAGGGTCCCGCCCACCTCCCCCAAACCACCGGTGTCGCCGGTTTCGTGGCTCGCGCGCGTGAGCTGGCCGAGAAGTACGGCGAGCGCTTCGAGCCGCCGGCCTCGCTGGTCGAGAAGGCCGAGCGCGACGAGATCTACAGCGACGCCGAGGCGCCCGTCGCTGCCTAAGTGTGAGTGAGGCGGTCGCCTGAGCTAATCAGGCGGCCGCCAGGCTCGCGAGTGTCGCGACGGCCTCGAAGTCTCCCCGCTCGCTGCGCGACTCCTCCATCAGCCGTTCCATCTTGGCCTGTGTTTCGTGCTCGGGCAGGGGCGAGTACAGCACCACCCGTTGCTCCGGGTGCTCGGTGGGGTGGAACACGGCGTGTGAGAAAGACAGCAAGCCGGCCACCGGGTGGTTCAGATCCTTGCGGCCCTCGCCGCCCTGTGAGACCTCGTGGCGCTTCCACGCGCGGCAGAAGTCAGGGCTTGCGCTACGCAGCGCCTGGATCAGCTCGTCGAAGCCCGGGTCGCCCAGGTGGCGTGCGCTGTCGGCACGGAACTTCGCCACCAGCAGGCGTGAGCTGCGCTCCCAGTCGGTGAACAGCTCACGTCGCGCGGGGTCGGTGAAGGTCTGCCAGGCGTGGTTGCGGGCCGCGCGTGGGAGTGCGCTCAGATCGCCGAGCAGGGCCACCGCAGCGTCGTTCCAGGCAAGGTAGTCCCAGCGGCGGCCGATCACGTACGCGGGGTTTGGCCCGAGCCCCTCGACGAGGCGTCGCAGCGTGGGCGTCGCGCGCTCGGCGGGCGTCTTGCGGGGCGGTGGTTCCTCGCCGCGGCCGAGCAGTACGAGGTGGGTGCGCTCGGCCTGCGTCAGGCGCAGCCCGCGCGCCAAAGACTCCAAGACCTCCAGCGAGGCGCGCACGTCGCGACCCTGCTCGAGCCACGTGTACCAGGTGGTGCCTACGTCGGCGAGCTGCGCGACCTCCTCGCGGCGCAGGCCAGGCGTGCGCCGCCGCCCGCCGCCGGGCAGACCAACGTCAGCCGGTCGCAAAGCTTCGCGGCGGTTGCGCAGGAAGTCCGCCAGTGCCTCTCGTCTTCGCTCGTCAGTGCTGGCCATAGGGGAAGATCTAATACCAGGATAAACCATTCTCTACTACCTGGATGAAAAGTATCGCACAATGTCATCCATGCAAAGCACTCGAAGCGCATCCACTTCTCTCGGGGGCTCCAAGAAAGCGCTGATGATCGTGGTCTGCCTGGCGCAGTTCATGGTCATCCTCGACGTGTCCGTGGTCAACGTCGCGCTGCCGGCGATCCACCGCGGTCTGCACTTCTCGACCACTGGCCTGCAGTGGGTCGTCAACGCCTACACGCTGACCTTCGCCGGCTTTTTGATGCTCGGCGGACGCTGCGCGGACCTGCTCGGCCGACGGCGCGTGTTCCTGGCCGGCACGGCCCTGTTCGTGCTCTCCTCTTTGGCCTGCGCACTGGCCAACTCACGTGGCCTCCTGCTCGGCGCACGCGCCCTGCAGGGCTTCGGCGGCGCGGTGCTCTCGCCCGCGACGTTGTCGATCGTCACCAGCTCGTTCGAGGAGGGTCCGGAGCGCAACCGCGCGGTCGGCATGTGGGGCGCGATGGGCGCGCTCGGCGCGTCCTCGGGGGTGCTGCTCGGCGGCATCCTCACGCAGGCCTTCGACTGGCCCGCGATCTTCGCCATCAACCTGCCGATCGGCGCCTTCGTGCTCCTCGCCGGGCTGCGCGTGATCCCGGCCGCGCGCGAGCGTGAGCGGCACGCTACGCGCCACTTCGACGTCACCGGCGCGGTGCTCGTGACCGCGAGCCTGGTCGCGCTCTCGCTCGGGATCGTGCGCACCGACACGCTCGGCTGGGGCGACCCCGGCGTGCTCTTCCCGCTCGCGGCCGGCATCGCCCTGCTGGGCGCTTTCTTCTACGTCGAGGCCCGCGTTGCCGCCGCACCGCTGGTGCCGCTGTCGATCTTCCGCATCGGCCAGCTGCGCGTCGCGAACCTGGTCGTCGTGCTGCTGTACGCCTCGTTCTTCCCGGTCTGGTTCTTCCTCACGCTGTACCTGCAGCAGGTGCTGCACTACGACGCGATCGAAGCCGGCCTGGCCTTCCTGCCGATGACGATGTCGATCTTCATCGCCACGACGCTCGCGCCACGGCTCGTCGCGCGCTTCTCCCCGCGCGCGGTGGTCACGGCGGGAATGCTGCTGGCGAGCCTAGGCATCGCGTTGTTGACCGGCGTCGCACCGGGCGGCAGCTACTGGGGCAGCGTGTTCCCGGGCGCGCTGCTGTCGGCGACCGGCATGGGCCTGTCGCTGATCCCGGCGACGATCGTCGCGATGCAGGGCCTGGCCGGCTCGGAGAGCGGCGTCGGCTCCGGTCTGCTCAACACATCGCGCCTGATGGGCGGCGCGCTCGGGCTGGCGGTGCTGAGCACGATCGCCGACGCGGTCACGCGCGGCTCCACGAACCCGGCTGGCGCGCACGCGCTCACGAACGGATTCGACGTCGCCTACGCGGTCGGCGCGGGCCTGTCGCTGCTCGGCGCGCTGGCCGCGCTGACGATGCTGCGCGAGCGTCGCGCGGCTGATGTGGTGGAGCTTGGCGCGGAGCGCGACGGCGAGGATGCACTCGCGGCCTGAGCGCAGCACAGGTTCTGCGATGCTCAGGGTGTGAACGTCGCCTCCTGCACTCACCTCGACAGCGTCACCGTCACCGAGCTGCCGGTGAGCGTCGAGGGCTGTGAGGACTGCCTGCGTGAAGGTGGCGTCTGGCTGCACCTGCGCATCTGCCTGGAGTGCGGCCACGTCGGCTGCTGCGACGACTCGCCCGCGCGTCACGCGACGGCGCACGCACGCGCGAGCGACCACGCGCTGATCCGCTCGCTCGAGCCGGGCGAGGAGTGGTGCTGGTGCTTCGTCGACGAGCTGGCGATGGTGATCCCCGAAGTCACGGGCTCGACGCGCATCCCGCGCTCGCCGATGCTCTCCTGAGATGAGACGCGTCGCCGTCGCGCTGGCGGCCGCGCTCGCGCTCAGCGTGTCGGCGCTCGGCGGGCCATGAGCGAAGCGCGCGTCAGCGACGAGCTGGAGGGCTGGGTGCACGGCGACGGCGCGCGCACGCTCGGCAGCCTGATCGACCTGTTCGGCGAGAAGAGTTTCGCGATCCTGTTCGTGGTGCTGCTCGGCGTGCCGGCGCTGCCGCTGCCGACGGGCGGCGCGACGCACGTGTTCGAGGCAATCGCCGTGCTGCTCGCGCTGCAGCTGATCGTCGGCGCGAGCACGATCTGGTTGCCCGAGCGCTGGCGCGGCAAGGAGCTGGCGGGCCCGCGCCAACAGCGCTTCATGGAAGGGCTGCTGAAGCTGATCCGTCGCCTGGAGCGCATCTCGCGCCCGCGCCTTCGCTTCCTGTTCAACCACCGTCTCACGAATTCGGTCTTCGGCCTGCTGGTGATCGGCGGCTCGCTCGGCGCGTTTCTGGCGCCGCCCTTCACCGGCCTCGACACGCTGCCGGCGCTCGGCGTCGTGCTGCTGTCGCTGGGCGTGCTGTTCGAAGACGTGCTGCTGGCGCTGTTTGGGATCGTCGTCGGCGCGGCCGGCGTGGTGTTGGAGATCGTGCTCGGCAGCGCCGTCGTCGACGCGCTCAAGAACGTGCTCTAGACGGTCTACTCCTCGGCCCGCGCGACCAGCTTGAGCAGCAGCGCGTGCAGCGTGCGCCGCTCCTCGGCGGTCAGCGGCGAGAACAACTCCTGCTGTGTCTCGGACGCCAACCCGCGCACGTGCGCCAGCGTCTCCAGGCCCTGCTCGGAGAGGTAGATCGTGCGTGCACGGCGGTCCTCCGGGTGTGGGCGTCGTTCGGCCAGGCCGGCCTTTTCCAGCTCGTCGATCACGGCCACCATCGAGCTGGGGTCGATGCCGGTCTGCTCGTGCAGCTGTTGCTGGGTCATGCCCGGCTGCGCCGCCACCATCGTCATCACGCCGAAGTCGCGCGGGTGCAGGCCGTCGGCCTCCAGCGCTTCGCGGAAGCGACGCCGCGAGAAGTCGCCCAAACGCGCGAGCAGGTAGCCGGGGAACTGCGTCAGCTCCCCGGGGATCGGTCCACGGTCCCACATCTCACGGCCATTGTAGATGGAACGTACACGGATGATGGGTGAACGGATGGTTTGTGCTACAAACGATATATGAGCACGATCACTCGCTGGGCCCTCGCCCACAAACGCCTCGTCGTCGTCTTCTGGCTCGTCCTGACGATCGTCGGCATGGCGTCGGCGGGCTCGGCCACGAAAGCGCTGAAACAGAAATTCTCGGTGCCCGGCAAGGAAGGCTGGATCACCAACCAGCTGATCAACCGCGACTTCCACGGCACCGGCGGCAACACCGCGCCGCTGCTACCCGTCGTCACGCTACCCGCCGGCAAGACGTTCTCCTCGCCCGGCGCGGTCGCCGAACTGCGCAAGGTCGAACAGCAGACCGAGAAGGTGATCCCAGACGCGCGCGTCGCCGGCTACGCCAGCACGAACAACCGCGCCTTCCTCTCGTCCGACGGGCGTACCTCTTTCATCGTCGCCTACCCGCCGCCGCAAGCGAACGAATCGTTCGGCAACAACCCCGAAGCGGCCAAACACCTGACGAAGGCGCTCAAAGGCGTGACCGTCGGCGGCGCCGCAGTGCACGTGACCGGCTACGACGCCCTGTCGGTGCAGAGCGGCGGCGGCAACGGCCCCGGCGTGCTGGTCGAGGCGATGCTCGGCGGCGTCGGTGCGCTGGTCGTGCTCGGCTTCGTGTTCGGCTCGTTCCTCGCGCTCGTGCCGATCATGATGGCGATCGCCTCGATCCTCACGACCTTCCTGGTCGTATGGGGCCTGACGACGATCACCGAAGTCTCGCCGATCGTGCAGTTCCTGATCGCGCTGATCGGCCTCGGCGTGTCGATCGACTACTCGCTGCTGGTCGTCGTGCGCTGGCGCGAGGAGCGCTCGCACGGCCGCGAGGGCGACGAGGCGATCGTGAAGGCGATGGAAACGGCCGGGCGCGCGGTCGTGTTCAGCGGCACGACGGTCGCGATCGGCCTGTTGGCGCTGGTCGCGCTGCCGTTGCCGTTCCTGCGCTCGGTCGGCTACGGCGGCATGTTGATCCCGCTGATCAGCGTGATCGTCGCCGTCACGCTGCTGCCGGTCGTGCTGGCCACGATCGGGCCGCGCCTGGACTGGCCGCACCGCCGCGACGACGACAGGGCGAGCCGCTCTTGGACCGGCTGGGCGAACCTCGTCGTGCGCCGCCGCTGGATCGCCGCGCTCGGTGCGATCGTCGTGCTCGTGGCGCTGGTCGTGGCCGCGACGAATCTCCAGCTCGGTCTCTCGAACCTGAACACGATCGCCAAGCAGGGCGACGCCAAGCAGGGTCTCGTGGAGATCGAGAAGTCCGGCATCGGTGCCGGCGCGCTCGTCCCCCACGAGGCGCTTGTAGAAGGAGCAAAAACCTCTCCAAACCAAGTAGCCAGTCAGCTGGCGGCCGTCTCCGGAGTGCACGGAGCGGTCGCGCCGCTGGGCGAAGCGTGGCGCCGCGACGGGCTCGCCGTCGTCGACGCCTTCCCGACGCCCGACGGGTCCTCCGCCGCGGGACGCGAAGTGCTCAAAGCGGTGCAGGCGGTCGCGCGCGGTGACGGTGACGGCGTGCGCCTCGGCGGGCTGCCCGCGCAGAACCAGGACTTCATCGACGCCGTCTACGGCAACTTCCCACTCATGATCCTGTTGATCGCGTTCGTTACGTTCGTGCTGCTGGCGCGTGCCTTCCGCTCGCTGCTCCTACCGCTGAAGGCCGTGGTGCTGAACGTGATCAGCGTTGGCGCGGCGTGGGGAGTGCTCGACCTGATCTGGCAGCGCGGGCACGGCTCGGACCTGATCTGGGGCATCACAGCCACCGGCTCGATCACGGCCTGGATCCCGCTGATGGTGTTCGCCTTCCTGTTCGGCCTGTCGATGGACTACGAGGTCTTCATCCTCGCTCGGATGCGCGAGGAGTACGACGCCGAGGGCTCCACCGACGTCGCCGTCGTGCGCGGGATCGGACGCACAGGCCGCCTGGTTACGAGCGCGGCCTTGATCTTGTTCCTCGCCTTCGTGTCGCTCGCCTCCGGGCCGGAGACGGAAATCAAAGTGCTCGCGACGGGCCTGGCCGCCGGGATCATCCTCGACGCGACCGTGATCCGCGCGCTGCTCGTGCCGGCCGTGGTGTCGCTGTTCGGGCGCTGGAACTGGTGGCTGCCGACGCTGCCCGCGCGCCTGTTGCGGGTCGAGCCCTCGCTGCCGCCACGCGCCGCGCCCGGCGAGAGCGGCGTCTGATCCAGCGCGCGCTAGTGTGGCCCGCATGGGGTGGCCGACGCTTCCGTTCGAGGACTGGCGCGAGTGCTGCGACACGCTGCACGCCCACACGCAGCTGCTAGGCAAGCTCGCGGTCGCGCTGGCGCCGGGAGAGCCCCAGCTCCAGCACGCCGCGCTGCGGCTGAGCGCGCGCGGCTGGGAGACGTTGCCGCTGCCCGCGCCCGACGGCTCGGGATCGCTGGCCGTCGCACTCGATTTGGGGGCGCACGAGACGGTGCTCGAACACAGCGGTGGCGCTTCGCGGCGCGTGGCGCTCGTGGGGCGTTCTGTGGGCGAGGTGACGCGCGACACGCTCGCGGCGGTCGGCTCGCTCGGCGGTGAGGCCGCATACGACCTGCGCCCGCAGGAGGTCTCCTGGAGCGTGCCGCTGGACGAAGACGAGCAGCATCGCGCGTATGAGCCTAGGCAGGTGGAGCGGTATTTCGCCGCCGCGAGTCGCGCCGCCCTGGTGCTGGCCGCGTTCCGTGCTCCTTTCCGCGGGCGCTCGACGCCCGTCAACGCCTGGTGGGGCTCGTTCGACCTGGCGGTCAGCCTGTTCAGCGGGCTGCCGGCCGAGCCGCCCTCGCGCGACTTCATCATGCGCAACGCGATGGACGCCCAGGAGGTCGCCGTCGGCTGGTGGCCCGGCGACGCGCGCTACGAGAAGGCCGCCTTCTACGCCTACGCGCACCCAGCGGCTGACGGCTTCGCCGACGGTTCGGTCGGGCCCGCCGAGGCTCGCTGGGAGGGAGACCTGGGTGAGTACGTGCTCGACTGGGACGACGTTTGCGCGGCTGACGATCCGCACGCCTACGCGCTCGAGTTTGCCCGCTCGGCCTTCCGCCACGCCTGCATCGCGTGCGAGTGGGATGCGGAGCTGGCGGCCAGCGCCGAGGGCACGCCGCCGCCGGTGTCGTGAGCCTGACGCTGTAACGCTCCGCCGCGAGCGCGGACTGAAGAGGGACCGGTCGACCACATCCCCCCTCGACACAGGAGCGCGACAGACGATGCATTCCATGAAGCGATTGAGCGGCGCACTAGCCGCGACGGCATTGATGCTTTCCATCACCGTGGGCGCCGGTGCGGCCAGCGCCGCCACGGGGGCCGGCAAGGCGGTGTTCGTGCAGACCGACGGCGTCACCGGCAACCAGGTCGTTGCCTACAGCCGCGCCGGCGACGGCACCCTCACGCAGGCGGGCACGTACGCGACCGGCGGGCTCGGCGGCCAGCTCGAAGGCTCGGCCGTGGACCACACGGCGTCGCAGGGCGCGCTCGCCTACGACGCGAACGACGGGCTGTTGATCGCCACCAACGCCGGCAGCGACACGATCTCCGTGTTCGCGGCCTTCGGCGACCGGCTGGCCTTGCGTCAGGTGCTGCCCTCCGGCGGCGCGTTCCCCGCGAGCGTGACCGTTCAGGGCGGTCTCGTGTACGTGCTGAACGCCGGCGAAGGCGGTTCGCTGCAGGGCTTCCGCGTGAGCGGCTCCCAGCTGTCTGCGCTGGCGGGCTCGAACCGCTCGCTCGGCCTGCCCACGACCGAAGGGCCGCAGCAGTTCACGCACACCCCAGGTGAGGTTGCCTTCTCGCCCAACGGCTCGCAGCTGATCGTCACCACCAAGGCGGCGAGTAACGACGTGGACGTGTTCACGGTCGAAGTGGACGGCACGCTCGCCGCTTCGCCGAGGGAGAACGAACTGCCGGGCGCGGTTCCCTTCGCGGTCTCCTTCGACCGACTCGGGCACCTGCTCGTGGCCGAGGCCGGCCCGAGCGCGCTCGCCGACTTCACGTTGCGCGCGAACGGCGAACTGGTGCAGCTCGACGCGCTCGAAACGGGTCAGGCGGCGACCTGCTGGATCGCGCGCGACGGCAACCGCTTCTACACGTCGAACGCGGGCAGCGCGTCGCTGTCCGGCTTCCAGCTCGCCGCGCACGGCCAGCTGCTGAAGCTGTTCGGGCAGATCCCGACGGACGCCGGCACGGTCGACGCCGCGGTCAGCCGTTCGGGTCACTTCGTCTACGTTCAGACGGGCGCGGCCGGCGTCGTCGACGAGTTCGAAACGGCCGGCGGTGGAGCGCTGGCAGAGATCGGCTCGGTGACGGTGCCCGGGGCGGTCGGGGGCGAGGGTATCGTGGCCCTCTGACCTTGTGACCCGCGTGGTGGCGGGTCGTTTGCGTTGCGCGTTTTGCTTCTCGCGCCGCTGCGACCCGCCCCATGCGTGCCGACGCCCGTACATGTCGATTCCCGCTCAGCTCACCCATCACCTCGCCACCGCGTTGAACGTGCTCCTGGCGTCCCTCGCCGTGCTCGGCGGGCGCGCGCGTCTGGGCGCCGACGAAGCGGAGCTGGTGCGGCGGCTGAAGCGGGGCGACGAGGAGGCCTTCATGGTGCTGGTCGAACACCACCAGGCGACGATGAAGAGGCTCGCGCGCACGTTCGTGCGCAGCCCCGAGCTGGCCGAGGAGGTCGTCCAGGACACGTGGCTGGGAGCGCTGCGCGGGATCGAGCAGTTCGCCGGGCGCTCCTCGCTGCGCACGTGGCTGCTGACGATCCTCGTCAATCGCGCGCGCAGCAGCGGCGTGCGCGAGCAGCGCAGCGTCGCGATCGGCGACGCCGGCCCGGCGGTCGACGCCGGTCGCTTCGACGCCGGCGGGGCGTGGATGAGCCCGCCGCGCCATTGGGTGGAGGAGAGCGAGGAGCGGCTGCTCGCCGAGTCGCTCGCGCCGCGCATCTGGGCGGCCGTCGAGGAGCTGCCCGACCGCCAGCGCGAGGTGCTCGTGCTGCGCGACGTCGACGGCTTGACGAGCGACGAGGTGTGCACGGTGCTCGACATCAGCGAGGGCAACCAACGGGTGCTGCTGCACCGTGGGCGCAGCGGCCTGCGGTCGGCGCTAGAGGCCGAGCTGGGGGGTGTGTGAACGATGCTCCTCTCGCGCGCCGAGCTCGTCTGTCAGGAAGTCGTGGAGCTGATCAGCGACTACATCGAGGGCACCCTGCCGCGTTCGCAGCGCCGGCGCCTAGAGACGCACCTGAGCGGTTGTGAGCACTGCAGCGAGTACCTGGAGCAGATGCGCGCGACGATCCGGCTGACGGGACGCCTGCGCACGAGCGACCTGACGCCCGCGATGCGCGACGAGCTGGTCGAGCTCTACCGCCGCTGGCGCGCCGAAGCCGACTGAGCGGCCGGCCGGCGGCCGGCGGGCGCGAGGCCGTCTCTGAGCGCGCGCACGAACGTTTCGGCCGGCACACCAGTCTTCAGTCCCGCCGGCGTGGCGTGGCGCTCCATGTCGGTCGCGACCATGTCGATGAAACGCATCACGATGCGCTCCTGCTCGCGCTCGCTGCGCTCGGCGAGGAAGACGAACTCGAACATGCGGTCGAATAGGCGCACGAGCAGCTCGGCGTTGAAGTCTGGCGTCTCTTCGAGGATGCCCGACGTTTTCATAGCTTTCCGCAGCGAGGCCGCCAGGCGCGCGTCGAGGTCGCGCACCTTGTCCACCACGGTCGCGTTCAGGCGTCCCCCGAACCAAACAGGGATGCCCTCCGGGTGGGCGCGGTGGTGGCGCATGTGCGCGAGCGTGCTCGCTTCGATAGCCGAGCGGAAGGTGACGCGATCCAGCTCCATCAGCGCGCTCGTGATCGACTCTTCGATCTGCTCGAGCATGTGATCGAGGTAGGCGGCGAGGATCGCGTCGCGGTTCTCGAAGTAGCGGTAGATGGTCGCGACCGGGATGCCCGAGTGCTCGGCCAGCGAGCGGGTCGTGAGCGCGTCCACGCCGCCGGCGTCGAGCAGCTCCGCGGCGGCCGTGAGGATCTGCGCGACGCGCGCGCGGCTGCGGCGCTGCACCGGTTCGCGTCGTGCCGGCGTCGTTGGTGCGGCGGGTGCGGCGGGTGCGGCTGGTGTGCGTCGAGCCGTCTGCTGCCTGGGCATCGTTCCTCCTGCGCTGAAAACTACCCCGGAGGACTCGCTGTCGCCACTATCGGGCTCGGCTGCTCACGCGGCGCCGCCGCCAGGATCGCAGTGCCGAGCGCGGCGACGGCTGAGAGCACGAACACGGCGGGGTAGCCCGCGACCGAGGCGGTGACGCCGCAGATCGGGCCGCCGAGCCCGACGCCTATGTCGAAGAAGGCGGTGAACGCGCCCATCGCCGCGCCCCGGCGCTCGTCCGCGACCTCGCCCACGACCATCAGCGCGAGCGACGGGAACAGCATCGAGAAGCCCACGCCGACGATCACCGCCCCGAGCAGCGCGACGTCGAGCGAGGTGGCGAGCGCGACGACAGACAGGCCCGCCGCCTCCAGCAGCCCCGCGAGCGTCGCGGTCGGCCGCGCGCCCCAGTTGTCCGGCACCCTGCTCAGCACCAGCCGGCTCGCGAACACCGCCATCGCGAAGGCGGTGAAGACGATCGCGCCGTTGCCGATCCCGCGCGACTGCAGGTCGAGCACGACGAAGCCCGCGAGCGCCGCGTAGCCGATGTTCGCGAGCGCCAGCGCGATCCCCGGCCGGCGCGAGGAACGCGGGAAGATCGGCATCCGCTCCAGTTCGATCGCGGCCGCCGTCAGCGGCGGCTCGGGCAGGCGCAGCGCGATCAGCGCCGCCAAGAAGGGGAAGCCGCAGGTGAGCGTCCAGACCGCGCTGTAGCCCACGTTCGAGCGCAGCAGCTCGCCCGCCACCGGTCCGAGCG
>DASXER010000150.1:0-12571 GCA_036490015.1 Solirubrobacteraceae bacterium
GACGACCGCGCGCGGTCCGCTGCCGGAGACGACGACCGGCTGGCCGCGCAGCTCGGGCCGGCGGTGCAGCTCGATCGAGACGTAGAAGGCGTCGGCGTCCATGTGCGCTACGCGCATCGTCGAGTCCTGGCCTGACACCCACCGAATCTAGCGCCGCGCGCGGCGCTCAACTCAAGCGCTCTGCGATGCGGCGTCCAGCGGCAGCGGCGCGATCAGCTCGCGCCGCGAGGCGACGCCGAGCTTGCGGTAGATGTGCTTGGTGTGCGTGCGCACGGTCTCGACGCTGATGTGCAGGTCGGCGGCGATCTGCGCGTTCGAGCGGCGCTGGTGCAGGCGCGCCAGCACGTCGGCCTCGCGTGGGGTCAACAGGCCCGAGCCTTCGGGCGCGCCGAAGCCCGCGCGCGGGATCAGCTGCATTCCGCGCGAGGCGAGGTGGATCGCGTTCAGCACGTCGCGCGTCTGTGTGGCCTTCGACAGGCAGGCGGCGGCGCCGAACGCGAGCAGCTGTGAGCATTCGAGGCTCGAAGGCTCATGCGCGAGCACGAGCAGGTGCGTCGCTGGGTGGCGCGTCGTCAGCTCGCGCACCTCGGCCGGGCTGCGCAGCGCCGAGGCGTCGACGATCGCGACTCGTGGCGAACGCGCGCGCAGCACCGTCGCGAGCTGCTGGATAGGAACATCGCCTGCAAGCAGCTCCAGCCGCGCGTCGTCTTCGATCAGGGCCTGGATGCCCCGCGCGAGCAGGTCGTCGAAGCGCCCGACGACGATCGTGACCGCCGAGCTTTCCGGCTTGTCCACACTATTGGAGACGGATCGCGTCATGCTGTCAGTCAGCCTATCGGCTCCAGGCACGTAAAGGGTGAGACCGACGTCACCCTTTCATCACCCTCTGCCCCACCCGAAGATCACCCCCGGCGGGGGATCAATGCTCGCTCTCTGCGCGGGACGATAGTCCGCAAGCGCAAACGCCACGGTTACTGGAGAGGGAGACCGGCGGCGGATGGAGCGCACGGATGGAGAGCGATTGTGACTGGAGAGCACCCATGGAGCGGGACCTAGCAGGTGGATGCGCATGACGGGCTCCTCTCGGCCCGTCGCGCGAAATCGCCCCGGGAACAAAGCAAGTAGCGATTCCGCGCGTCGTCGCCGCCGTGCGCCGATGTGGTCCTCGCGCGGGCTCAACCTCGCCTGCCTGCTGCTGATCGCGATCGCCGTGCTGGTGCCCGCCGTGCCGGCCAGCGCCGCCGTGGAAGCCGAAGCTGAAGCGGTGGCGATCGCCGAGCCCGCGGCCGTCGTCGCGACCACGCCGGAAGCTCCGGTCGTCGTGCCCACGCCAGTCGCCGCCGGCGAAGAAGCGCAGCCCGCGCCGACCAGCACCCGCGCCGCACGCCGCGCCGCCAAACTCGACGAACGCGGCCAACGGCTCGCCGCCGAACGCTCGCGTCGCCGGGCTGAAAAACAGGCACGCCTGCGTGCCCGCGCCGAACGCGAACCGGCAAGGCCGAACGTCAACTTGACGGTTACCTGCACGCTGGTCGAAGTCCACTACCACGGCTTTCCGAACCTGCCCGGGAACACGGTCAAAGAGACCGTGTCGATCGAAAAAGCACACCTGGAACGTAAGACGTTCACGTTCGACGGCACCGAAGGCACCGACGTGATCCCCTTCATCTCGCCGTCGCGGCTGACCGCCTACCACGTCGACGTGCACGGCAAGTGGAGGACGAACGGCTTCTCGGGCGGCTACGACCTGTTCAAGAAGCAGGAATGCCCACCCAAGCCGTCTTTCACGCTGCAGAAGCTGCAGCGGATCGCCGGCAGCGAAGGCGCGCTGACGACCGAACCGCTGGTCGGGCACACCGGCCAGACGGTCGACTACGCGTTCCGCGTCACGAACACCGGCAACGTGCCGCTGACGTTCGAACTCTTCGAAGACAAATACTGCGACGCGGGCACGCTCACGCGCTCGACGATGAGCGCCATTGGCATCGGCGAAGTGCTCATCTACGAATGCACCCACCTGCTGACCAAGACCGACGAAGAAGCCGGCTCGCTGACGAACGTCGCGAGCGTGATCGGTGCGCCGCCGAGCGAATTCGGGCTCGGGCCGGAAGAAGCGAAATCGAACCCGGTCGTCATCACGCCGATCACCCCCGCGCCGCCGGTTGAAGAAAAAGTCATCACGACCCCCACCCCGACGCCCGAAAATGGCGTGCTCGACACGAAAACGTCGAGCACCGGCACGTCCACCACGACCACGACCGGCAAGACCGGTGTGCTCGGGTTCTCCTCGGCGACGGTGCCGGCGCTCAAAGGTCCGCGCGGCTGCGTGCGCGGGCGCTTCCACGCCAGCGTCAAATCCACGGGTGTGGCGAGCGTGACGTTCTACGTCGACGGCAAGAAGCTGAAGACGCTGACGAGCAGGAACGCGCACGGCGGGCTGCTGACGGTGCTGATCGACCCGCGCAGGATGAAGGTCGGCCCGCACCGCGTCTCGGCCAAGATCACGATGAAGGCGTCTTCCTCGACCGCGAAAGCGGCCCGCGCGACGCGCGCGCTGACGGTCGTGCACTGTGCCTCGGCCGTGGTCACGCCGCACTTCACCGGTTAGCGATGCTGAGCCCAGGCGCAGTCTTCACCCGGCGCCCACGACGGGGAGCGTTGACGTGCCTCCTGTGCCTGGCCGCGCTCTTCGCACTCGGCGCACCGGTGGCGCACGCTCAGGGCACCGTGGTCGCGAGCCTGTCGAACCTGCGTACCGACACGCGCTGGGCCTACCCGACCACGGCCGCCGTCGTGCGCCGCGCCCCCTCCCCGCACTCGGCTGCCGTCGCCCGGCTGCGCTTCCTGACCGTCGATGACCAGGCCGAGCTGTACGAGGCGCTGCGCTCGGCCAAGACGGCCGCCAAGCAGACCTGGGTCGAGATCGAGGTGCCGGGCCGTCCGAACGGGCGCACCGGCTGGGTGCCGCGCGCCGCGCTGAGCGCCTTCAGCGTCTCGCACGAGTACCTGCGCGTCGACGAGGAGAGCCTGCGCGCGACGCTCTACAAGGAAGGCAAGGCGATCTTCAGCGCGCCGGTCGGCGTCGGCAAGGCGAGCACCGTCACGCCGAAGGGCCACTTCTATGTGCTGGAGAAGCTCGTGTCGGTCAACGCGCCGGTGTATGGCCCGTTCGCGCTCGGCACGAGCGCCTACGCGCCGACGCTGAGCGAATGGCCGGGCGGCGGCGTGGTCGGCATCCACGGCACGAACGAACCGCAGCTGATCCCGGGCCGCCCCTCGCACGGCTGCGTGCGGATGCGCGATCAAGATATTGCCAAGCTGTTTTCACTCGTAGGGCTCGGGACTCCAATAGACATCGTTTAGACGGCTGGGTACTCGGGCGGTCTCGCTTGGATAGGCTTCGATCATGGACCTGACCTTCAGCCCCCAGGACCTTTCTTTCCGCGACGAGCTGCGCGCATGGTTGGTCGACAACCGCCCCGAGGCCGAGCCCACTGACGGCGGCGAGGACGCCCACTACGGCTGGCGGCGCGACTGGCAGCGGCGCCTGTACGACGCCGGCTGGGCGGCTCCCGCCTGGCCGACCGAGTACGGCGGACGCGGCGCGACGCTGACGCAGTCGGCGATCTACTTCGAGGAGATCGGCCGCGCGCGCGTGCCGCTGCCCGCAAACGTGCTCGGCCTGCTGCTCGGCGGCCCGACGCTGATGGTGTGGGGCACCGACGAGCAGAAGGAGCGCTACCTGTCGCCGATCCTCTCGGCCGAGGAGATCTGGTGCCAGGGCTTCTCCGAGCCAGAGGCCGGCTCGGATCTCGCCTCGCTGAAGACGAAGGCCGTCAAGGACGGCGACGAGTGGGTCGTGACCGGTCAGAAGGTGTGGACCAGCGGCGCCCAGTACGCCAAGTGGTGCATGCTCGTGGCGCGCACCGACGGCGAGGTCGCCAAGCACAAGGGCCTGACCTACTTCCTGATGGACATGGAGCAGGACGCCGTCCAGGTCCGCCCGCTGCGCCAGATCACCGGCGAGGCGGAGTTCAACGAGCTGTTCATCGAGGAGGCCCGCATCCCCGACGCGAACGTCGTCGGCGGCGTCGGCAACGGCTGGAAGGTCGCGCTCACGACGCTCATGAACGAGCGTGCCGGGCTCGGCTTCGCGCTGCAGATCCGCCTGCGCCAGCTGCTCGACGACCTGATCAAGGTCGCCGCCGAGCGCGGTCTCTTGGACGACCCGCTCTATGCCGACGAGCTGGCCGAGCTGCACATGCGCTGCGAGTCGATTCGCCTGCTCGCCTGGAAGGGCCTGACCGACGTCGAACGCTACGGCCAGCCCGGCCCCGAGGGCTCGCTCGTGAAGTGGCTGTGGTCGGACACCAACCAGCGCCTGACGCAGCTCGCCGTCGACATCGTCGGCCCGCAGGCGCTGACCGCCGGCACGAGCTGGAGCTACGAGTTCCTGCGCGCCCGCGGCAACACGATCGAGGGCGGCACGACCGAGGTGCTGAAGAACATCGTCGCCGAGCGCGTGCTAGGTCTCCCCCGGTTGAAGGTGGCGGTCTGATGGTCGCCTTCACTGTCGTGTGCCGGCTGCCGAGAGCGCGGGAGGCGATCTAATGGACTTCGGCTTCACCGACGACCAGCGCGACATCCAGCGCACCGCCCGCGAGCTGCTGTCAGACCGCGCTCGGCCCGAGAAGGTGCGCGAGCACGCCGAGGCCGCCAAGAGCGACGACGGCCTGTGGAAGGAGCTGAGCGAGCTGGGCTGGCCCGGCATCGCGATCGGCGAGGCCCACGGCGGCCAGGGTCTCGGGCAGATCGAGCTGTCGATCCTGTGCGAGGAGCTAGGCCGCTCGCTCGCCCCCGTCCCCTTCCTCCCCACTGTGATGGCCGCGACCGTGATCGAGCACGCCGGCTCGGACGAGCAGCGCGAGCGCTGGCTCCCCGGCCTGGCCTCCGGTGAGACGATCGGCGCGCTCGGCGCGAACGCGGACTTCGTCGTCGGCGGCGCTCAGGCGGGCGTGATCGTGTTGCTTGACGAGGACGGAAACGGGCGCATCCTGACCCCCGCCGAGGCCGAGCTGAGCGCGATCGACTCGATCGACCCGACCCGCTCGGCGGCGCGTGTGAGCGCCTCCGACGACGCCGGCGAAACGCTCGGCGAGAACGCCTGCGCCGGTCTCGGACGCGCGCTCGTGTCCGTCAGCTCCGAGCTCGTCGGCATCTGCGACCGCGCCCTGGAGATGACCGTCGAGTACGTCAAGGACCGCAAACAGTTCGGCGTGCCCGTGGGCGCCTACCAGGCCGTCTCGCACCGCTGCGCACAGATGCTGCTCGACACCGAGAAAGCCCGCTCCACGACCGCCTTCGCGGCCTGGACGGCGGACTCCGACCCCGAGCAGCTGGCAGAGGCCGCGGCGATGGCCAAGGCCGCCGCCTCGACCGCCGGGCGCGAAGTGACCGCCTCGGCGATCCAGGCCCACGGCGGCATCGGCTTCACCTGGGAGGCCGACGTGCACTGGCTCTACAAGCGCGCGCAGATCGACGCCGCCCTGCTCGGCGGCGCCAAGCGCCACCGCGCGCAGATCGCCGCGATCCTCGCCGATCGTCTCGGCGCCTCCGCGACGGCCTAGCTTACGATCGCGCCCGCGCCGCCTCTCGCGGCACGAGAACCCATCCAATGAAATTAAGCCGCGCCCGTAGCGCTCGGCGCGTGCTCCTTCGCCCAGGCGACGATGTTCGCGCCGCCGTTGACCGTGTTGCCGTCTGGAAGCTTCAGCACAGGCAGCTTCTCCTGGCCGCTCATCGCCTTCAGCTCCGGGCGCTTGCCGGTCGTGAAGAGGCCGAACGGGATGCCTTTGCCGAACACGATCTTCTCGAAGTCGTGGCCGGCCTCGCGCAGCGCCTTCGTGGCCTTCTTGCAGGCGTGGGGCCCGGGACCGCCTTCGTCGACATGACACACGTACAGGGTCAGCTTCTCGGACATCGTTTGCGCCCCTTTCTGTCGGAGATCTGACTGCAGGCTACTCGCCGCCGCGCGCTAGGGTGGCCGACGATGCCCCGTTACGTGGCCTTCCTGCGCGGCATGAACCTCGGCGGCCGGCGCATCACGAACGTCGAGCTGGCCGAGCGCTTCACCGACATCGGCCTGCTCGACGTGCGCATCTTTCGCGCCAGCGGCAACGTCATCTTCCTGTCCGACGCGCAGGGCGAGTCCGAACTGCAGTCGCGCATCGAAGCCGGCCTGGCAGCGTCGCTCGGCTACGGCGTGCCGACCTTCCTGCGCAGCGCCCAGGAGATCGCCGAGATCGTCGCGGCCGAGCCGTTCAGCGCCGCGCAGCTCGACGCCGGGATCGGCAAGATCCAGGTCGCGCTGCTGACCGAGCCGCCAGCCATGAAGGCGACCGGCGCGCTGCTCGAGCTGTCGTGCGACGACGACCTACTGTGCTTCGGCGATCGCGTGCTGTACTGGCTGCCGCGCGGGCCGATGTCACGGTCCGAGCTGAACTGGAAAGAGGTCGAGAAGCTCGTCGGGCCGACCACCCTGCGCACGATCGGCACGATCCGCGAGATAGCCGCAAAACACCTCGACGCTTGAAGCATCGCGCGGGGTAGGCTCTCAGCGTGGATGTCGATGCCGTGATCGCGTATGTGCGAGGACAGTTGGCGGACTTCAAGGTGCCCCAGTACGTGGCCGTGCGAGACGAGCCGCTGCCGCGCAACCCGGGCGGGAAGTTGTTGAAGGGGCAGATCCGCGAGGAAACCGAGTGGGGCGCGCCTTTGCGCTGAGCTGGGTTGCGTCGAGGCGGTGGCGGCCGAGTGGCCGGGGCGCTACGACGAGGCCGGCGAACTTCAGGCGGCTTTGGAGGCCGTCGGCGCGGCCAAGGAGCGCGGCGTGCAGACGATCGTCGACGCGACCGCGATGTTCGGCGGGCGCGACGTGCGCTTCATGAAGCGCGTGGCGGATGAGACCGGCGTGCGCATCGTGTGCTGCACCGGCATCTACAGCTACGACTATCTCCCCCACTACTTCGCCAACCGCGACGTCGACGTGATGGCCGAGCACTTCGTCGAAGACATCGAAGGCGGGATCCAGGGCACCAAGATCCGGGCTGCGTTCCTGAAGTGCGCGGCCGACGCCGCCGGCGTGACCGACAACGTCGAGAAGATCCACCGCGCCTGTGCACGTGCCAGCGTGAAGACCGGCACGCCGATCATGGCCCACTCGATGCCGGCGGTGCAGACCGGCCCGCGTCAGGTCGAGATCTTCCTGGAGGAGGGCGTCGATCCTTCGTTGATCCAGATCGCGCACTGCGGCGACACCGACGACCTGGACTACGTCGAGGGGCTGCTGGCCTCGGGCGTGTACGTGGGCCTCGACCGCTATGGCCTGGAGATGTACCTGCCGATCGACAAGCGCAACGCGACCGCCGCCGAGCTGATCCGCCGCGGGCACTCGGAGCGGCTGATCGTGTCGCAGGACTACTGCGCGACGATCGACGGTGTTCGTGAAGAACCCGGCGCGCTGGTTGACTGCTTAGAGGCATTCCCCCAGCGCCTCGGGGTAACAGACCGGAGGTGAGCGATCGGCGCCACCGCAAGCCCGGCCTAGCCCATCGGGGGAACGCAACAGAGCCCTGTTTCGTGCAACGGGTGGGCGAGCGTCGCTGGCTGCTCGCTTTCCTGATCGCCGGCGGCGTCGTGCTGCCGGTCGAGATCCACGCGCGCCACGGCGTGCGTCCGGGGGCCGGCATCGTCGCGTGGCTGATCTACGCCGCGATCGTCCGGCTCGTCATCTGCGTGGTCGACATGGCGCCCGAAGGAAAGACTCGGCAGCCCTCGCCGACGAGCCGGTCGCAGACGTGGCCCGTGCGATATGGCGTGCTCGCGCTCGTCGCCGTAATGGTCCTTGCCTTCGGCCTCGCGCTCCTCAAGTCGCTCGTCGGCTGGACCTGGCCGGAAGCGACGAAGGGTTCACTGGCGATCGACGCCCTGTTCCTCGTCACGCTAGTCCCGCTGTATCGCACGGGGCGCTTGGGCTGGGCCGATCTCGGCATTCGCATCCTGCCGCGGAAGCTCGCCGTCGGCCTGTTTCTACTCGGACTGGCAGCGATCGTCGTGTTCAACGTGATCTGGCGCACGATCGTGAGCCTGCCACGCGTCGAAGACGGCCTCGCCGGGCTGCCACACCGCGGCACGCTCACGATCCTCCTGACAGGCGTGGCCCTCTGCCTGGCGGCTCCAATCGTCGAGGAGGTCTTCTTCCGTGGCCTTCTGTATCGCACGTTGCGCAACCGCCTCGCCATCGTGCCGGCAGCCTTGCTCGTTGGGATCCTGTTCGGCCTCGGGCATTCCCAGTATCCGCTGCTCGAGCGGCCACAACAGGCGGTCTTTGGCTTCATCGCCTGCCTCGTCTACGAGCGCGGCGGTTCCCTGCTGCCCTGCATCGCTATGCACATGCTCGTCGATTCCTATGCCTTCACGTTCGCTCTGACGGGTCTCGCCTGGATCGTCCCGAGCGTGTTCTTGCTCGTCGGGCTCGTAGTTCTCTATGGCGCGCCGATGGCGGCTCGTCTGGCGCGGCCTCGGGGTCGTGCTCGTCCGCGCACGGCTTGAAGCGCGGTCAGGTGAGAGGAGCCACCAACAGCTCTGGCCCCTCCGGCACGTCCGGGTTGACGACCTTGTTGACGGCCGGGTTCGCGGCTTTGGCGCTGAGCCGCTCGGTCGGCAGCGCGCCGCACAGCGCGAGCGCTTCCTCGGCGTCCAGGCTCGGGTCGAGCCATGCCTGTTGAGCGTCGGCGTCGGCAAGGATCACCGGCATACGGTTGTGGATCGCCGCCGCCGTGCGGTTGGGCCGCGAGTCGCAGGTCAGGAGCGAGATGCTGTGCAGCCACTCCCCCGCGACTTTGGCCGGCGTCCAGATCGCCGCGAACGCGAACGGCACGCCACCGTCGACCTGGAAGTGGAACGGCTGGCGCGGCTCGCCTTTGCGCTCCGGCTTTAGCCACTCGAAGTAGCCGTCGGCTATTTGCAGCGCGCGTCGTTCTCCGCGCGGGATCAGACGGCGGTAGGCCGGCTTCTCGGTCACCGTCTCGATGCGCGCGTTGATCATCTTCGCCGCGCCCTTCGTCTCCGTCGCCCACGACGGGATCAGCCCCCAGCGCAAGATCTCGGCCTGCGGCTCGCCCTTCGGCGCGACGATCGCGAGTACCTCTTCGGTCGGAGCGACGTTGAAGCGATGCGTGCCGCGCGAGTCGGGGATCGGCACGCGGAAGCGGTCGTTCAGCTCTTCAGGCCCGGCGGTGTTCGTGTAGCGGCCGCACATTCAGTCGTGCGGACGCTGCTCGGGGTAGCGCGGCAGGCCGTCGTCGGGGATCTGCTCCCACGGCGCGGCATAGGCGACGAACTGACGCGCGCTGGGCCTGACTCCCGGGTCGCCGTCGAAGGAGCCGAGACGGACGCCGACGCCGTCCGTCTCGGGGTCGCGCGTGAAGATCGCCGAGCCGCAGTCGCCGCAGAACCACTTCTCCGCTCCCCCCTCCGGCTTCCACGCCCTCAGGCGGTCCTCCCCGTGTGTGATGCGAAACGAGCCTGGCACTGTCGCCGCGCTGGCCGAGGCGGCGGTGCCCGTGCGGTGCTGACAGCGGGTGCAGTGGCAGTAGCGGGCGGAGACGAGCGGCTCGTCGATCTCGTATCTGACGGCACCGCAGCCGCAGCCTCCGGCGAGGGGTTCTGAGGTCATGGTTGCGATCCTAGCTTGCTGTTTTCAGGGCTTGTCACGTATGCGAACATATGTTCGCATGATGATGGGACGCCCATACCGGCCGCTGCGCGAGCTGGAAGACCATCTCGACCGCGGCGAGCTGGAGTTCGCGCTGGCGCTGGCGCACAGCATCGCCGACGAACGCGAGCGCCCGCTGGAGCTGGAGCTGGTGCTGCGTTTCCTGCCGTTGATCGCCGTCTCGCGGCCGGCGGCGTTCGATCCCTGGACGCTGCGCTGGCTGGAGCGTTGGTGCGACGAGAACCGGCTGCTGTCGAGCATCGACGACGCGCTGGAGGTCGTCGGCGGGCTGGTGGAGATACCAGCCGACCCCGAGCGGGGACTGGAACGGATCCGCGCCGCCTCGAAGGCCCATCCGGGACTGTCGAGTTGGAGACGTCGTCGGTCGCGAAGGGACTGAATGCCTCAAGCGCGCAGGCGGTAGACGACGTGCCGCCTGGCGTGGTGTCCGAGCGGGACTTTCGCGTGCTCGAAGTCATCGGCCTCGTCACGGGTCATGCCGAGGCGCTCCATCAGCCGGCGCGAGCGCACGTTGCTCTCGGCCGTGTAGGCGACGACTTCGTCCAGCTTCAGCTCCTCGAAGGCGAAGGCGACCGTCGCCTGGGCGCCTTCATAGGCCAACCCCGGCCCCAGAAGGGCTTGTCCAGGCGCCAGCCGATCTCCACGGCCGGCACGAACGGCACGTCGTCGTGCACCTGCTGCAGGCCGATGAAGCCGATGAAGTCGGCCTCGCCCGGGATCTCCACCGCCCAGAAGCCGTGCCCGTGACGCTCGATCGCGGCTTTGGCCGCAAGCGCGCCACGGTCGCTGCGCTCGCGCGTGAGCGTCTCGGGGAAGTGCTCCATGACCTCCGCGTCGGCGTTCAGACGCGCGAACGGGTCGAGGTCTGACTCGCGCCACTGGCGCAGGATCAAGCGCTCGGTGCGCAGCTCTGCCATGGGCGCGCTTGTTCGTCAGTCGTTGAAGCGGACCGGCAGCGTCTTCAGCTGGTTGATGAACGGCGATTCGACATATGCATGGGCGCCGTCGATCGTCAGGCGCGGGTGGCGCGCGAGCGTTTCCTCGACCATGATCCTCAGCTCCAGACGAGCGAGAGCGGTGCCGAGGCAGAAGTGCCGCCCGCCCGCGCCAAACGCCTGGTGCTCCGCTTTGCGGCGGAGATCAAAGGTGTCCGGATCCTCATAACGCGTCTCGTCACGATTCGAGGACACGTACCACATCACCACCTTCTCGCCCTCTTTGATCGCCTGGCCGTGCAGCTCCGTGTCCTTCGTTGCCGTGCGACGGAAGTGCGCGAAGGCCGGGAACATCCTGAGCGCCTCCTCAACCGCGTCTGGCACCAGCGCCGGATCGTCCAGCAGCAGCTGCTTCTGCTCGGGGTCTTCCATCAGCGCACGCATACCGCTGCAGTAGGTCGCCTTGGTCGAATCGTTGCCCGCCGCGACGAGCAGGAAGAAGCCCATCACGATCTCGACGTCGGTTAGTTTCTCGCCGTCGACTTCCGAGTGCACGAGCACGCTCGTCAGGTCGTCGGTCGGGTTGGCTCGCCGTTCGGCGATCAGCCGGTTGCAGAGCTCGAAGATTTCCGGGATCTCCTTGCTGATGACACCCTCGACGCCGTCCGGGCTGAGGTCTGTGTCGCCGGCGCCGAGCGCCGAGTTCATCAGGCGCGCCCATTCCGCGTCGTCCTCGGGTGGGATGCCCATGAAGCTGCCGATCACCCTCGACACGACCGGCTGGGCGAAGTCGGTCACGAGGTCGCAGCCGTCTCGCCCCTCCAGCGTCGCGAGCGTCTCGCGCACGATCGTGCGGACCGCGTCCTCGTGGGCAGCGATCCGCTTGGGCGTGAAGCCGGCCTGGAACAGCGCCTTGACGCGGTCGTGCTTGGGCGGGTCCATGCCGATGAACATGGCCCGCGTCAGCTCCAGCGGGAAGACCGCCTGCACGGCCGTGATGCCGCCGAGTTCCGAGGAGTAGGTCTGCCAGTCGCGGCTGACCGTGTGCACGTCCTCGGCGGTCGTCACCGACCAGTAGCCGGGCTCGCCGGGGAACTCCGAGATCTCGCTCGTGAAGTGCACCGGGCACTTGCCGCGCAGCTCGGAGAACAGCTCGTGCGGCGGTCCGTCCTGCCAGTGTGAGCGCTCCCCCACCAGGACCTTCTCGAGATCGCTGTCGACCGATGCCATCGGGACCTCCTCGTTGCCGCCGCCGAACGCTCGATATTACTGGCTGGCCGGCCAAAGTTGGCCGGCGACGGTCAGCTCGTCGACCTTCAGGCGCTTGATCTCCAAAGAGTCGATCGTGGCGCGGCGGACCGCCAGACGCCCGATCGCGAGCGCGCCGATCGCTGCGGCTCCGCCGGCCAGCGCACCGGTCGCCAGCGCGCCGACGGAGATGGCGCCGCGCATCGTCGCGAGACGTCCGTGGAAGGTCTCGATCTTCGGTCCGCGCACGCGCACGCAGCGCAGGCTACTACCGGCCGGCGGCCTCGTGGGGCGGCGTGAGCCAGCGCCCGGCGAAGTGCATCATGCTCGCCAGGTGGGCTTCGACGGTTTCGAGGCTGTGTTCGCCTGGATACACGGTGCTCTGAGCTTCCGCCCCCTCCGAGCGCAGCTGGGCGGCGAACGGCGCGTTCTCTGAGGGGTCGGCGATCGTGTCCTGGGCCGCGCCGTAGAGGAAGGCGTGCAGGCCCAGCTTCGAGATGATCGGGCTGTCCGTGCGGAGCTGACCTTCCAAGCCGTTGAAGAAGCCGATCCAGCTCTCGACTACACCGAAGCGCTGCGGGCTGCCGAGCGC
>DASXER010000026.1:0-26123 GCA_036490015.1 Solirubrobacteraceae bacterium
CTTCGGTAGTGCCTTGCCACGGCGGGTCCATATACACGACGTCCTCCGAACCCGCCTGCTCGAGACAGTCCTCGGCGTCGCCCCTGAACGTCGACGTACGTCCCGCGAGCAGAGCATTCGCGCCGTGAATCTCGCGCGTCATTTTGCCGGGGTTCATGCCCTTGCGGCGATGGTCGGCTGACTGCGAGAAGCCTGTCTTGGAGAAGCGCGCCGCGTTCTTGACGCAGCGGGCCAGCAAGTAGAGCAAGCGCGCCGGGTCAGGCCTGGCATTGAACTCTGCTCGAACGCGGTTGAAGTGGTCTCGGCCCTCGGTCAACTGGCCCTCCCACAGGGTCGTGTACTGCTCTGCAAGGCCTGTTGGGTCGGCGATCACTCGATCCCAGATGCCCACCAACGGGTCCAACGAGTCCCCGATCACGTACCGCTCCGCGACACCGCGTGAGCACGCAGCCAGCGTGAGCGCAGCCGAACCAGCGAACGGCTCGTACAGCGTCCGATAGCCGGTCCCTGTGACCGCCAGGATGCGCTCGGCGAGCCGTCGCTTGCTGCCTTGGTAGGGGATGGGGTGGGGGAGGCGCGGCACCTGCGAGAAACCTAGCGGTCGCGCGAGCGGCAGGAAACTCCGCCGATAGCGCTCGGCTCTGGACGTCCGCCGAGGCCCTGGACAGGTCACGAGCCGGGCGTCGTGCCCGTCAGCAGGACCCCTGGCTGGCCGTCGCCGAAGACCTGCAGCCAGCCGCCGCGAGTGTCCATGTACTCCCGGATGGCTGTTACGAGGTCGTCGTCGACCTCGTAGGCGAAGCAGTAGTCGTTGACATAATGCCGGCCGTTGGGAAGCGTCGCCGACATCCTGTGCTCGACGAACGCCATGCTGCCCTCGGCGACGAGCGACCGCAGCTCGAACACCGCTTCTTTGAAGAACCGTGGGTAGTCGTACGCCATGAAGGCCACGATCGCGTCGCGGCGGAGGTCGTTGAGGCCTCGGGGCGGCCCAGCATCGCCGGCGTTTCCGAACCCGAGCGCGACCTGCGTCGCGTTGCCGGCGGGAGCCACCCAGACGACGTCGGGATGCAGCAAAGCCGCGATCCGATCTGGGTCTCCCGTCCCGTAGGCCGCGTACAGCGCTTGCACCGTCTCTCTTGTCGTCATGGCGTCGAAGCTACTCGACGCCACGTGTAGAAGCTCGCGGGAATCGGACACGAAACATCGTCATTCATCGGCGGGACGGAGATTTGCCAAGTCATGGTGGATGCGCACGACGACGGAAGGCACAACCGGAAAGTCGAGATTTTGTCAACACGAGCCCTTACGACTATTTGGCCCACAGCGTGTCAGCGATGACAAGGTCGCAACCGCATACGGCGCGGGTGAAAGCTATTTGAGCTGGGCTGCGAGAGGACCGGGAAACGTCGTCTGGCCGCGCGATCCGGATGCTGGGCGCTCCCAGTTCACTACAACCACCGCGCTCGGCTGCCACGTGGCAGCGTGATCGACCTGGCTCTTATGCCCAATCTGAAACGGCACGGTATGGGCAATCTGAAACGGCACGGTATGCCCGACCAGGACGGCACGGCATTGGTTGTCGAGAGGTGTTGACGCCGCTGGGAGCAACCTGATAGGACTGATTCGCGGTCAAGTGTGGGCACCGCCCCGGTCACGTGTGGGCACCGGGCAAGCGTTCTGAACGCCATTGTTCTTTTAAGCATCGGGGGTATAGAGATGGGTCGTCTGAGTGTGTCGCGGGTTCTGTCGGCCCTGCTTCTGGCTTCCGTGCTGATCCTTTGTGGGCTTGCCTCATCCGTGGCCTACGCCCGCACCAGGCCGACGACTCGCGAATGGCTGGCGGCCGGTCTCGAAGCTGAACACGCCAGCTGGTTGATGCCCGCTCAGGTCGGCGCCGTGCGGGCGGCTCGACTGGCCGCGCCAGCGGCGGTCAGCGCTCGTAAGGTGAGCGCCGACGCCTATCACGGCATGTCGGCTGTGCGGGCGGAGAAGCTGGCGAACAGCACGTTCGGCGATGCCGTGTTGGCTCCCGACGGCGGCATGCCGCGGCTCGGTACCGGGCAACGCCTGCTTGGCTTCGCGAGCCGGTTCGCGGCGCGCGTGACCCGTCCGGATGGCAGTAACGCCTTGATCGATTCGATCACGCCGATCGCGAGCACTGGGCCTTCCGGTGCGTTGACGCCAGTCGACCTCGCGTTGCGGACAGAGGGGAACGGCTTCGTCGGCGTCCACCCGCTGGTCGCGGCCAGCCTTCCGAAGCACCTGCGCGAAGGGGCGCGACTGACCAGCCTCGGCCTGTCGGTCGTGCCGGTCGACGCCGAGGGGCGGCCACTCGGTGGCTCCGCGGGCACGATCGACGGGTCGAACGAGTTCGTCGGCAACAGCCTCCTCGACACGGACAGCGTGTTGAAGCTCTCGACCTACGGGCTCGCGATCGACACCATCCTGCGTTCGCAGGACAGCCCGCGGCAGTTCGGCGTTCGTGTCGGGCTGCCGGTCGGTGCGCACCTGCTCGCCGGTCCGGCGGGGTCGGTGCGCCTCATCCGTCATCGCAAGACCGTCGCCTGGATGCCTGCGCCCGCGGCCGTCGATGCAGCTGGCAGCGACGTCCCGGTGTCGGTCAGCGTGCGCGGTGACGTGATCCGTCTGACCGTCGCCGCCGGCGCGGGTGCCGTCCAGTATCCCGTTGCGGTCGATCCGGAATTCAACACGGTCGGTGAAAACCTGAAACTCGAAGCGCGCGACTGGCCGTTCACCCACGAAGGCGGGTTCATAGCCGGCTACGCCGGGACCAGCAACATGTGGATCCACCAGGAAGGCGCTTCTGTCGGGCAATGGGGCGCGCTCAACTACGTGACGAACGGCGACTCGAAAATCTATGAATTCAACTCGACGGTCTCGACCGAAGAAGCGGTCGGCAACGGCACCGAATACTGGATAACCAGCAGCGAAAGCTTCGTCGAACTCGCCGGCTCCGGAGGCCAGGAAGCGTTCGCTGCCGTCTTCCAGCCGAACGTCCACTACACCGAATCGCCGCGGCACATGCACATCTGCCCTGGCGGCTCCTGTACGCCTGGGGTCGGTGTCGGCGGAAATACCGCGCGGGTCGTGCTGCGTGCCACCAACGCAGGCTCTGGACAGCAGGTTCGTGTCACCGCCGCCAGCGTCGCGATCGCGCAGCCGAAGGAAACACACGGCACCGTCGCCTACAACCGCTCCTCGCCCGAAATCGAATACACCTCGGGCGGCAAAGTCGTCAAAACGTCGAACGTCCTGTACCCAGGAGGTGGCTGGCTCAGCCCCACCTCCGGTGCTATCGAATACACCTCGGAAGACGCCGGGCTGGGCGTATCGGGCACCATGGTACAAGTCAAAAACGCCGGCAGCTGGTGGACCGAAGTCGCGCACGAATACCTCAACACCGCGACATGCGCCGGCGTGCAGTGCGCGAAAGGGCAAAAAGAAGTCATCACCTACTCGACGCTGCACCACGCGTCCAACGGGGAACAGACGCTGCGTGTCGCCGCTCGCGACCCGATGGCCAACACGTGGTCCTACGAACACGCCGAAGGCGAAGCGGTCGTCAAAGTCGATGCGGAAGCGCCATATGATCTCGCTGTCGAAGGGCTCGCCGAAGGCGAATCCGAATACGAATACCAACTCGACGAATCGGTCGGTCACGTAACGCTGTTCGCCGTCGACGGCTCGGGTACCACACCCAGCTCAGGGCTCAAATCGCTCAAGCTCGCGATCGACGGCAAAGAAATAGGCAGCGGCGCGGCGTACTGCTCGCCCGGTCCCTGCACGGCAACTCGCGAAATGCCCATCAACGGCGGCGAACTGGGAGCCGGAATGCACGTCATGACCGTTACGGCGACGGACAATGCCGGCAACGTCGCGACGAGGGAATTCGGGCTGGACGTGCACCATGCCAGCTCGGTGCCGTTCGGCGCGGGTTCTGTGAACCCTGAGTCCGGCGCCTTCACGCTCGAAAACACCGACGTGAACATGAGCGGCGGCGACGGCGCGCTTACGATCGGGCGCTCCTACGACTCGCGCGATGTCACGAGTGGTAGCGAAGGTCCCTTGGGTCCCCAGTGGAGGATCAGCACCGGCAGCCTGGCGAGCCTGGAAGTGCTCCCGGACGGCAGCGTGATGGTGCTCGGACCGGACGGGATGACGCACTTCGCGAAGAACGCGAGCGGCGCCTTCGAACCGCCGGCCGGGGACACGAACCTCGTCCTCGAAGCGGTCAAGAGCGGCAGCAAAGTCATCGCGTACTTGTTCGAAAACCCGACCGCGGGCACGACCACCAAGTTCACGCTACCCAGTGGGGCGAAGTCGTGGATGCCGACCGTCTCGGAAGGGCCGATCGCCACCGACACGACAACCGACGAATACACGACCGCGGAACCGCAGGCGGGCAGGAAGCTGGTCGAGCCGATCCTCGAGGTCGCGCCCCACCCGTTTGCGACCTGCGCCTACAAAAAACTGGAAAAGGGCTGTCGCGCGCTCGAATTCAACTACGCCGCGAGCACCACGGCCACGGGCGAAAACGAAAGCGAATGGGGCGACTACAAGGGCAACCTCACCCGCGTCTACTTCATCGCCTGGGATCCGGCCAGCGGCTCGATGAAGACCTCGACGGTTGCGCAGTACGCCTACGACGCGCACGGACGGCTGCGGGCCGAGTGGGATCCGCGCATCTCGCCGGCGCTGAAGACGGTGTACGGCTACGACCCCGAAGGGCATGTGACGGCGCTTACCGTGCCGGGAACCCAGACCACGGCCTACATCTATGGGATGGTGGCGGGCGACACGAGCGCTGGACGCCTGATGCGCTCCGAGACGCCGTCGGCGAACGGGACGCTGTGGGCTGGCAGCATGCCGGTCAACACCGTGGCTCCGACAGTGGCGCCCTCGCCGCCTGAGCTCGGGTTGAGCGTGCAAGCGACTGCGGGCACCTGGAGTGGCAGTCCTGTGGGCTATCGCTATCAATGGCAGCGGTGCAACTCCGCGGGCTCCTCGTGCGTCGCGATCGCGGGCGCCAACAACCTGAGCTATACACCGAGGCTGGCGGACGCGGGCCGCGCCATCAGGGTTGAAGTGCAGGCCATCAACGGGGGCGGGAGCACGGTCGCCTACAGTGCCGCGACGGTGCCGGTGTCCACAGGCATGGTCTACAGCTCCGGATGGGGCAGCGAAGGAACCGGCAACGGCCAGTTCCAGCATCCGATGGGAATCGCGGTGGACCGCTTCAACGACGTGTGGGTGGCGGACACCGCTCACGACCGCGTCGAGGAGTTCTCCGAAAGCGGAACGTTCATTCGCTCGATCGGCTCCGAAGGCACCGGTCACGGTCAGTTCAAAGAACCGACCGCGGTCTCGATCGACGGCGCCGGTGACGTTCTCGTAGCCGACTCTGGCAACAACCGTGTGCAGCAGTTTGGCTGGTACAACGGCGAATTCATCAAGCAGTTCGGTACCGCCGGAAGCGGCGCCGGGCAGTTGCTGGACCCTCAGGGCGTGGCCGGCGGCTGTGGCTCGAACGTCTGGGTGTCCGACACGGGTAATGGCCGCCTGGAGGAGTTCAACGGCAACGGGGTCTTCGTACGCGCGGTCAGCGGCCCGGGGACGGGTGAAACGTTTGGCAGCGTTGCGTCGATGGCTTGCGACAACCAGAGCAACGTATGGGTGTCCGACGCGGGGCGTCGCCAAGTGTTCGAGTTCTCGGAAGCCGGTGAACTCCTACGGGCGGTTGGCGGAGAAGGCACCGGTCCGGGGCTGTTCTCCCAGCCCGGCGGCATCTCGATCGACTCCACTGGCACCGTCTGGGTCAGCGACTCGCCGAACAAGCGCATCGAGGCTTTCAACATGAACGGCGAATACCAGGCGCAGTTTGGCGTGTCCGGCAGCGGCGCCGGGCAAATGAACGAACCGATGTACGTGGCCGCGTCGCCAACCGGGATGGTGTTCGTGAGCGAACGAGGCAACCAGCGCGTGCAGGCCTTCACGCGGGCCAACGTGACGTTCAACTTCACGTCTCAGTTCGGCTCCGTGGGTACTGGAGCCGGGCAGTTCCAGTCACCCAAGGGCGTGGCTGTCGACCCGGCCGGCGACGTATGGGTGGCCGACACCAGCAACAACCGTGTCGAGGAGTTCTCCGAAGGCGGAACGTTTATTCGCTCGGCCGGCTCGGAAGGCACCGGTCCCGGGCAGTTCAAGAAACCAACGAGCCTCGCCGCTACGAGCGCCGGTTCCGTGTGGGTCGTCGATACGCAGAACGAGCGCGTGCAGCAGCTTTCCTCGACCGGTACGTTCGTGCGCCAGTTCGGCTCATCGGGCACGGGTGCAGGGCAGTTCGTGGAACCCGCCGGCATCGCGATCTGTCCGTCCGGCAACATCTGGGTGTCCGACAAGGGCGGCTACCGCGTCGAGGAGTTCACGTCGACCGGAGAATACATCCGGCAGTCGGGTACGTACGGCAGCGGCAACGGCCAGTTCCAGAGCCCGTCCGGCATCGCCTGCGACGCCGCCAACGACGTGTGGGTCGGCGACGAAAACACCAACCGGATCGAGGAGCTCTCGCCGACTGGAAGCTACATGACGGTGATCGGACGCCTCGGCGTCGGCAGCAACGGCATCGGGCGATTTTCGCCCAAGGGACTCTCAATCGACGCCAGCGGCCTGATCTGGGTAGCCGACAACTACGACAACCGCGTCGCCGCGTTCCGCCCGAACGGCGAATACGTCACCCAATACGCGCCCAGTGGCGAACATCAGCTGAAAGAACCTTTCTCGCTTGCGATCTCGGCAACCGGTAGCGCCTACGTATTGGATACCGGCAACGACCACGTGCAGCGGCTCGCCTACCCGGAAACCCCAGAAACGCCACCTCCGGCCAACGCCGCCGGCGAGTCGTGGGTCACGATTGAGTACAACGTGCCGATCTCGGGGACGGGTGCACCGTACGCGATGAGTGCCGCCAGCACGGCGACTTGGGCGCAGAACGACGTGCCCACGGTTGCAACCGCGTTCTTCCCGCCGGACTCTCCTGAGCCATGGCCAGCGCCGCAATACAAACGAGCGCAGGTCGTCTACATGGACGCACAAGCCCGCACGGTCAACGTTGCCTCGCCTGGTGGATCGATCTCGACCACCGAATACAACGAATACAACGATGTCGTACGCACGCTCTCGCCGATCGACCGGGCGGCGGCGCTGGGACACGGCGAAGGCTCCGCTTCGTACTCGAGGCTCCTCGACAACGAGAGCTTCTACTCCAACCAGGGCAGTCGATTGGTCGAAACGCTCGGCCCTCTGCATGTCGTGAAGGCCGCGAAGGGCAACGAAAAAACGCCGAAGGGAAGCGAAGTCGAAGCTCGACTGCACGTCAGGGACTTCTATGACGAAGGCGCACCGGCGACCGGTGAAACCTACAACCTCGTGACGAAGACGATCAGCTCGGCTGAAACGCTGGCGCACGAAGAATTCGACCCCCGCACCACGACCATGGCTTACTCGGGGCAGGAAAATCTCGGCTGGAAGCTGCGAGCGCCGACGTCCTCGACCACCGATCCTTCCGGCCTGAACCTCACCAGCACGACCGTGTACGACGGAACGACCGGCAACGTGCTCGAAACGCGCGCTCCCGCCAGCTCAGGGGCCAGCGACCCGCATGACAGGGTGTCTGTCTACTACACGGCCGCGGCGAACCCGAGCCACCCGGCGTGTGGTGGACACGTCGAATGGTCGGGGCTGCTGTGTCAGGCGCTGCCGGGTAAACAGCCTGAAACGAGCGGACTACCGCCGCTTCCGGTGACCACCACGTCGTACAACGTGTGGGACCAGCCGGAAACGGTCAGCGAAGCCTTCGGGTCCACGACGCGCACGAAAAAAACGACCTATGACGCGGCCGGACGTCCCGTGACCAGCGAAGTGACATCCAGCGCCGGCACGCCGCTCCCGGCCGTGACCGATCACTACAACGAACACACTGGTGCGCTCGAAAAGCAGAGCGAGATGTTCGAAGGCAGCGAAAAGACCGTGACGTCTGTCTACAACTCGCTCGGTCGTCTCGAAAAATACACCGACGCCGACGGCGGTTTCACGGCGTATTTCTACGACACCGACGGCCGGCCGCTCGAAACGCGGGCGCAGGCATCGCTGGGAGGCGAATCGCGAGGCTCGCAGACCTTCAAATACGACCCGATCACGGGTCTGATGACATCCCTCACGAATAACCTGGTCGGCACGTTTACTGCCACGTACGATGCCGCGGGTCGGATCGCAACGGAGACGTATCCCAACAAAATGATCGCGACCTACACCCGCGATGCCGCGGGTGAGACGACGGGCATCGAATACACGAAGACGACCCACTGCGCCTCGAGCTGCCCTGAACGGTGGTTCTCGGAAACCGTGACGCCGTCGGTTCATGGCGAAGCGCTGTCGCAGTCGAGCACGCTGTCGAATGAGCCGGTGGAGAATTACGACGAAGCCGGACGGCTGGTGGAAGTGCAGGAAATACCGGTCGGCCAGGGATGTACGAGCCGTCTCTACTCTTACGACAACGAATCGAACCGCACCGGTTTGACGACGCGAGCACCTGGCGCCGAAGGTAAATGCGCAAGCGAAGGTGGTAGCGCCGAAACACACGCATATGACACCGCCAACCGGCTGATCGATAGCGGTGTGTTCTACGACGCCCTCGGCAACATCACGAAACTCCCCGCGGCCGATGCCGGGGGAGCTGGGATGGAAGTCACCAGCAAATACTACGTCTCCAGTCAGCTGGCGACGCAGGAACAGGCCGGCAAAACGACCAGCTACTTCATGGACCCGACCGGGCGGTTGCGCGAAACCAGGTCCCCGTCGGTACAGGTCTCTCATTATGTGGGTAGCGGTTCGCTTGTATCGTGGGTCGCCGAACCGGCAGGCGCTTGGAGCGGCAACATGTTCGGCATCGACGGAGCGGTGTCGGCCGTGCGGGCCGGTAGCGGCGTAGTGACGTTGCAACTACACGATCTGCAGGGCAACGTTGTTGCTACCGCTGCGCCTACGGAAAGCCAAACGAAACTGCTCTCGACATATGCCAGTACCGAGTTCGGGGTGCCGATCAACGGGGCGCCGCCGAAGTACGCATGGTTGGGCGCCGAGGGCGTGACGAGCGAATCGGGCTCGGGTCTGATGGTCAACAACGGTGTCACCTACGTGCCGCAGCTCGGACGCACGATCCAGAGTTCCGGGATCGTCCTGCCGAACCCCGACAACGCCGGTATGCCATACGTAGCGGTGCTCGCGCCGTGGGTGGTTGAAGGAACCGCGTCCGTCGTGCAGCAGCTGACCAGCGCCGAACAGGCTCGCAAGGCGGCCGAAGAAGCCGCGCGATTGGCCGGGAATCAACAGTCCTTGCGTCCGCCGATCGCCGGCGGTAGCGGCGAAGAAGAAGAAGCGCTGGAACCCGGTGAGGCGAGGGCCTCCGGGGAGCGGCCAACTTGCAAAGTGAAGTGGGCGATGGACGAATTCAACCACAACGGCACCATGGAGCTATCTGGCGGCTTCCTGTGCGAACACCACGTGGCGAACATGGAAATCCGGCTGTGCATGTGGATGCAACTGCCAGGCGAAAAGTTCTGGACGCAGATCTATTGCGCCGGACCGGAAGGAAGGTTGATCTTCCAGGACAGCAAGGGCGAAGAAATTCTGGTCAGTCACGGGTGCCAAACCGGCGCGCTCTATACGGGCACGATCTGGGCACACGAGTGGGCTACGGGTCACAAGGACAAAGGCACCTACTTCAAAATCGACAAAGACGAGCCCTACGCGCCTGGTCACGAAAATATGATGTGCGAACCCGATGCGGGTAACGTCCAGGAAGAAATCGAAGCGCTCTAACGCGGGGGCAACCGACTCGGATTAGTTCAGCTCTTCCAACAGGTACAGCCACACCTCGCTACGCGTGGGGAAAGCCGGCACGGCGTGCCGCAGGCGCTCGACGGGCACTTCGCCGACGACAGCGATCGTGGCCGCGTGTAGGGACTCGGCCACGTCGACGCCGGTGAAGGTCGCCCCGACGAGCAGACCTCGCTCCTCGTCGAGCACGAGCCGGGCTTTGCCAGGAGCGTCGTGGCCGACGAAGCTCCCGCCGGCGTTGGCGCCGAACGGCCGGTCGACGGCGCGCACGAGCAGGCCCGCTTCGCGCGCGCTCGCCAGCGTGTGTCCGACGGCGGCGACCATCGGCTCGGTGAAGATCACGCGGGGCGACAGTCGCCCGTCAGAGAGCAGCTTCCCGGGGCGCCCGAGTATGCGGTCGGCCGCGAGGCGGGCTTGGTACTTGCCCATGTGGGTCAGCTGGACCCGGCCGTTCGCATCCCCGACGACGTAGAGCCACTCGTGACCGGGAACCGTCATATCGTCGTCGACGTGAACGGGCTGGCCCGCCGGGAGCCCAAGCGTCTCCAAGCCGACGCCGTCCGTGTTCGGGTGACGCCCGACCGCGACCAACAGCCGTTCGCCCGCCAGCGTGCGGCCGTCGGCCAGGTCGAGCACGTACCGACCTTCCAGATCCTCGCGGCGCACGCCGGTCACCTTGGCGAAGACGACCTCGACGCCGAGCGCTTCGAGCGCACGCTGAACTTCGTCGGCGGCGAACTCCTCCTCGCCGCCGATCAGCCTCGACTCCGCCTCGACGAGCGTGACTTGACTCCCGAGCGACGCGTATGCCTGCGCCAGCTCGACGCCGACGACACCACCGCCGATCACAAGCAACGAGGTGGGTATCGCGGCGGCGGTCGTCGCCTCGCGGTTGGTCCAGGGGTCCGACTCGGCGAGCCCCGGAATGGGCGGGATCAGCGCGGAGGACCCAGTGGCGAGCACGACTGCCAGGCGTGCCTTCAGAAGCTCGTCGCCGACCCGAACTTCGCGCTCGCCGACGATCTTGGCGTCGCCGCGCAGCAACTCGATGCCGCGCTCTTCGAGCCATGGCAACTGGGCGTCATCGCTCAGTCCATGGACGATCTCGTCGCGGCGCGCCAGCACCGCATGAACGTCGATCGTGCCGCTCGCGGCCTCGCGGGCGCCCGCCACGCGGCGCGCCTCGGACAGCGCCTGGGCGGGTCTGAGCAGAGCCTTCGACGGCATGCAGGCGTAGAACGAGCATTCGCCGCCGACCAACTCGCGCTCTGCGAGCACCACCGACAGGCCTCCTTCGGCGAGTCTGCCCGCGCACACCTCGCCGGCGGGTCCGGCTCCGATCACGACGACGTCGCACTCGCGGGCGTCGACGACGCTCGACCGACCGCGATCCACGTCCGCCTTCACGCCCAACAGCGTATTCGTAGGCCGGCGGCCCGCGGGCCCTTCTCGACGTGCATCCGGCTGCGGATCAGGCTGGCGATATCGTCGGTCGTGCCCGCTGAACGAGCGTTGGGAGTCTCGATGGACGTCGACATCTGGTCGGACATAGCCTGCCCCTGGTGCTACATCGGCAAACGGCGCCTTGAAACGGCGCTCGAGTCTTTCGAGCACGCCGATCAGGTCCGCGTCATCTGGCACAGCTTCGAGCTGGATCCCGAAGCCCCGCCCGAGCGTGAGGGCGACAACGCGGCCCACCTCGCCAACAAGTACGGCATGACGCGCGAGGATGCATTGGCGCGGATGGGGGAGATGACGACGCTGGCCGCCTCTGACGGGCTCGAGTTCCACTTCGAGCGCGCGCGGGGCGGGAACACGTTCGACGCCCACCGGCTTACGCATCTAGCGCTCGCGCACGACCGTCAGGACGCGATCAAGGAGCGCCTGATGCGCGCCTATCTGACCGAGGGGGAGCTGATCTCCGACCACGCCACGCTGAGGCGGCTGGCGCTCGACGTCGGTCTGCCAGCGGGTCCGGTCGATGAGCTGCTGGAAGGCGAGCTATACGCGGAGGAGGTCCGCGCGGACGAGTACACGGCGAACCGGCTCGGCATCACGGGCGTCCCGTTCTTCGTCGTCGATCGCTCGTTCGCCGCCGCCGGGGCGCAGTCGCCGGACCATCTGCTGTCGGTGCTCCGACACGCCTGGGAAGCGCGCACATCGCCGGCGGCTCAGGAAGTCGCATAGCCCTCCGAGACACGCAGACACGGGTGTTCGTGGCTGGGCGCCGGCGGGGGAGAGGGCTCAACGGCGCGCCAGGCCTTCCAGGTACTCCCGGGCCACACGACGGGACTCGGGATCCTCCAGGGCGCTCAGCAGCGCGTCGGCGTCGCTCCAGGCCCCGGCCGTCGACGCGATCGCCTCGCTCGTGGCGTTGACGGCACGCTTGGTCGCCATCAGCGTCAGCGAGGACTTGCGCTCCAGCTCCGCCACCAGCTCCTCGACCGTCTCGTCCAGCTGCTCGTTCGCGACCACCCGGTTCAGGAAGCCGAGGGAGTGCGCTTCGTGCGCCGTGAACGGGCGGCATGTCAGGACCAGCTCCTTCGTCATCGCGGGACCGATCTCGCGCACCAGGCGTGGTATGCCGCCCCACGCGAGCGGGATGCCGAGATCGACCTCGGGGATCGAGAAGCGCGTCGCCTCGGCCGCGATGCGCAGGTCGCAAGCCGCCGCCAGCACGACGCCGCCGCCGACGCAATGACCGTGGATGCGGGCGACGGTGATGGCCTCGATCGCCTCGATCGCCTCGGCCATCAGGCGTCCAGCGTCGGCCGCCCGGCGCCGGGCCGCCACTCCCGGGTCGTCGCCGGCGAACGCCGACACATCGGCGCCGGCGCTGAACGCCCGCCCGCTGCCGCTCACGACGACGACCTTCACCTGCGGGCGCTCGCCGAACCATCGTGCCGCCGCGGCCAGCTCGGTTAGCGTCGACTCGCTCAGCGGGTTGAGCTTGTCGGGACGGTTCAGCACGATCGCTCCACGCGCCCCGGTCGCGGTCACGTCGATCGTCTCGAACGACGACATGCGGGCTACGTGTCCGCCGCTAGGAGCTCGCCGCGCTCGACGTGGCGCAGCGCGAGCACTCCCAGCGTCACGCCGCCAAGAGCCGCTCCCGACACGAGCGTCCCGCTCGTCTTCGAGAGATAGCCAGCTTTCGTGCCCGCGATGCCGGCGAGGAAGTCGGCGACATCGCAGGCCAAGCCGATCGCCAGCCACTGCCGTCGAGCCGCCGGCGGCGCCGTCGCGAGGCCGACGCCGAGCGCGATGTCACGCACGCCGAACAGTCGCGCCAGGTAGGGCGCCTGCGGGTTCTCGCTCGCGTTCAGTCCGAACATCTGCCCGGCTGGGCGCGGGGCGAGCCAGGAAGCGGCCCCGACGGCCGTCCGCACGCCCAATATGGTCTTTGTGACCGCGTCTTGAGGCACGTCGATCGTTTCCTTTCGGCGAGTTCGGGCACGTTTGTACCCACGCGACGCTGACGCTACAGCAAGCGATGTCGCCGCAGGCGGCGGAGCCGTGCGTACTCGACGACGACGTGACGGGCCGCGCTCAGGCTGACTGAGCCGCGCCGACGTCGCTGTCGACATCGATCACGGACGGCTCGGGATCATCGGGCTGCTCGCCGTCGATCGCCTCCGCCGGGTCGACCGGCGCGACCAGCTCGTCCTCGGCGACCGGGTTTTCAGCTAGATACTTGCGCGCGTCCTTGCGTGCCTGTTTGGCGGCGCGCCGCTCACGCAGCTTGCTCTCGCGGGCGAGCTTCGCCATCGTGGTCTTCTTCTTGCCGCTAGATGCCATATCTCTCCGTCGGCTCGTCTCGTCGCCGTGAGCCGCCGCCCCGGCGTCGCACGACCCATGAGACACGAAAGCCGCGGCATTGCCGCGGCTTTGTGTCGTGCTTCTGGTCTAGCGGGTCCTAGATGACCTGGATGTTGGCGGCCTTCGGGCCCTTGTCGCCGGCTTCGGCGTCATAGGAGACCTTGGCGCCCTCGGCGAGCGAGCGATAGCCCTCGCCCACGATCGCGCTGTGGTGCGCGAACAGGTCGCTCGACTGATCGTCGGGCGTGATGAATCCAAAGCCCTTCTCGTCGCTGAACCACTTGACGGTTCCTGTAGCCATTGCTATTTCCTCCTGCGTTGAATAGTGCTGCGAACGCGGAGATTGCTGAGCAAAGGCTACGAGCGCTGGCACTTCTACGTTGGGCGTACAGCCCAACCCGATTCGCTGACGGTAGCAGTTTCGGCGGCCGGCACGTGTGCCGGGCGAAGGTGCGGTCGTCGGCCGCGCGAGCGGGATGCCCGGCCGACGACCGCGAACACGAGTCGACGACCGCGATCGCCTGGCGAGCGGTCTAGCCGGGGATCGTCGCCGCGTCGATCACGAAGCGGTAGCGCACGTCGCTGTTCACGATCCGGTCGTACGCGCCGTCGACGGCGTCGGCGGAGATCAGCTCGATCGCCGGTCTGACCCCGTGCTCGGCGCAGAAGTCCAGCATCTCCTGCGTGTCGGGCAAGCCGCCGATGGCGGAGCCGGCGAGGCTGCGCCGGCCCGCGATCAGCGAGAAGGCGTGCACCTGGTCGGGCGCGGGCGGTGCGCCGACGGTCACGAGCGTGCCGTCCACGCGCAGCATCCGTAGGTACTTGTTGATGTCGAAGTTCGCCGAGACCGTGTTGACCATAAGGTCGAAGCTGCCGCGCAACGCTTTGAACGTGTCCGGGTCCGAGGTCGCGTGGTAGTGCTTGGCGCCGAAGCGCAGGCCGTCCTCCCGCTTACTGAGCGTCTGGCTCAGCACGGTCACCTCGGCGCCCATCGCCGCCGCGATCTGCACGGCGACGTGGCCGAGCCCGCCCATGCCGATCACCGCCACGCGTGTGCCCGCGCCGGCCTTCCAGTGCTTCAGCGGCACGTACGTCGTGATCCCCGCGCACAACAGCGGTGCGGCTTCCTGCAGCTCCATGCCGTCGGGGATGCGCACGACGAAACGGTCCTTGACGACGATGCCGCGGCTGTAGCCGCCGTACGTGGTCTCGCCGTCGTAGTCGCGGGCGTTATAGGTCTGCACGTTGCCCTTGACGCAGAACTGCTCCTCGCCGGCCTCGCAGTACTCGCACTCGCCGCAGGAGTCGACCATGCAGCCGACGCCGACGCGGTCGCCGACCGCGAAGCGCGTCACGCCCGCGCCGACCGCCGCGACGACTCCTGCGATCTCGTGGCCGGGCACCATCGGGAAGATCGAGCCGCCCCACTCGTCGCGGGCCTGGTGCACGTCGCTGTGGCAGATGCCGCAGTACTCGATCTCGATCTGGACGTCGTCGTCGCGAAGCGCGCGCCGCTCGATCGTCGTCGCGCCGAAGGCGGCGCCGGCCGAAGGGGTGCTGAGGGCTGCGGTCGCGGCCATGCGTCTCTCCTCTCCTGGGCGAACGGGTCGCCGCCAACCTAACAGCCGCCCAGCGGCTTCCCAGCAGACGGCTCGGGCTCGGCTACTGGCCGGGGCCGCGCGCGAACTGCATCGTCTGCTCGAAGCGCGGGGCCCATGGCTGGGCGGAGCTGGTCCACACTTCGATCGTCGGCTCCAGCCACGAGGAGTCGTCGAGGCTGCCGGCCTTCACGTAGGCGAAGTCGGGGCCGGCGGGGGACAGGCTGTAGATCGGCGAGCCGCAGGCCGAGCAGAAGAAGCGTTCGGTGTCCTGACCGTGATCGCCGCCGACGGTGTTGAACGACGACAGCGTCTCGCCGCCCTGCACCTTGAACGCCGCCCGCGGCACGACGACGACGGCTGAGAACGGGCTGCTGGTCTGGCGCTGGCAGTCCGCGCAATGACAGACCGCGCTCGCCAGCGGCTCGGCGTCGATCTCGTAGCTGACGCCGCCGCAGAGGCAGCGCCCGGTGAGCGGGTTCGGCGCGGGTGCCATCGACAGCGGAGGCTACAACAGTTCACCAACGCTCAGCTCCCCTATGATCGGCCCCCAACGGGCTCCCGGGATGGGGGCGACAGAGACTTTCGGAGGGGTGTACATGCGACGCATGATTCAGGGTGCCCTATTGGGCGCCGTCGTGACCGCTTTCATGGTCGTGGCCGCGCCCGCGTGGGCGGGTGGCAACTTGGTCTGTGCGAGCGGCTGTCCGTTCACACAGATCCAGCCGGCGATCAGCTCGGTCTCACCGGGCACGACGATCAAGATCGGGCCTGGCAAATACGTCGAAAACCTGGTCGTTAGCAAGTCGGTGACTTTGCGTGGCTCGGGCAACTCGACGGTGATCGTGCCGGCGACCTCGAACCCGATCTGCTCACCCGGCTCGCTGTGCGGCGGCGCCGCCAGCAACGTGATCCTGGTCGAAGCGAACAACGTCACAATTACTAAGCTCGCGATCGACGGCAACAACCCAGCGATCTCCAGCGGCGTCGTGCGCGGCGGCGTGGACATCGACGCTCGCAACGGCATCGTCACCAACCACGAAGTCGGCACCTTCAACGGCCTGACGGTCTCCAAGGTCAAGGTCGCCGACGTCTACCTGCGCGGCATCTACGCATCCTCCGGTGGCACGTTCGATTTCACCCACGACACGGTCGAAAACGTGCAGGGCGAAGAACAGTCGATCGCCATGTTCGCGTTCGAAGGCGCGGGCGAATTCACCCACGACAAGGTCTCGCGGGCGAACGACGCGATCTCGGCCAACTGGTCGCAGGGAACCAAGTTCCTCGACAACACGATCACGAAGTCCGGCAGCGGCATCCACACCGACAACAACGGCGGTTCGGGCGGCGAAGCCGACGTGATCAAGGGCAACAAGATCAAAGAATGCACGAGCGACGGCTACGGCATCTTCGTGTTCGTTCCCTACGTGTCGGCGACGGTCGAATCGAACAAGATCTCCGGTTGCTCGGTCGGTCTCGCGGCTTACGGCGGCGCTGTCTCCGGCCAGGGGCCGACGTTCGCTAAAAACACCGTCAACGGCAGCGGCGCGGCGGCGACCGGGGCCACGATCGGCGCCTACCTGACGACCGACCAGTTGGGCTTCGCGTTCGGCGACCTGACGGTGACGCTGAAGGAAAACACCGTCGAGCACTTCACCACGGGGTTGCTCGCGACGCAGACCGAACCGACCGAAGGCCAGCCCGCCGGCGGTCAGGCGACGGTCACGGCGACGCCGGCGAACTCGTTCTTCGACGACGGCACGGGCGCCAACGGCGAACCGGGCACGATCGTCGACGCGACGGAAGACTGGTGGGGCTGTGCCGCCGGCCCGAACATGGGCGGGCGCTGCTCGACCGTGCAGGGCACCCCTGAATTCACGCCCTGGCGGACCTCGAAGCCGTAGCCAGATGGGAACTGGGCCGGGGGCGGAGCGAAGCCGTCCCCGGTCCCCCAGTTCAGTCGATCGCGGCGACGAGCACCGGCACCGGCTCGGAGTGCCCGCGCGCCTCGACTTCGCGTCGCCGAGCGCCTGAGGGCAGCAGCGCGGCGGGGTCGTCCACCAGGTCGGCGGCGACCACCAGCTCGCCTCGCTCGGCGTGCCCCTGCAGGCGCGCGGCCACGTTGACCGTGTCGCCGAGCGCGGTGAAGTCGACGACGGCCGTGCCGACGTTGCCGACGTACGCGGTGCCGGCGTTGATGCCGACGCCGACCGGCAGCCAGGGGCCCTCGCTCGTGCCGTAGCCGACGGCACGCAGCAGCTCGACGCCCGCTTCGAGCGCCTTGCGGCGGTAGTCGGGGCCGGCGACCCCCGGTATGAACAACGCCATCGCCTCGTCGCCGATCAGCTTGTCGATCAGCGCGTCGTGGCGCAGCAGCACATCGGTCACCGCGGCGTAGAAGCGGTTCAGCAGCTCGGCGAACTCGCCCGCGGAGATCTGCTCGCCGAGCGCCGTCGAGCCGCGCACGTCGGCGAACAGCACCGCCACGTCGACCTCCGCTCCACCGGGCGGCATCTGATCGCAGCAGCGCGCGCACAGGTTGGGGTTCTTGCGCGACGGCGCCCAGCCGCCGAGTCGCACGACCCGCCCGCCGACGCCGCCGAACGGGCTGGAGCAGACCTTGCAGCGCGGCTCGGAGGGGATCAGGCGCCAGAAGCGGCGCGCCATGTTCATCGACCCGTGACCTTCGGTCAGGATCTTCACCCATGCGTTGTCCCCCCCGGACACGGGGGAAGTGTCTCACGTGACGCGCTACAGCACCCGGCGCGCCCAGGCGAAGCTCTGCGCGAGCCAGCCCGAGTCGAGCGGCAGCACGTACACGCCCTGCCCGGAGGAGTGAATCGCCCATTCGCCGCTGAGCGCGATGCCCTCGTGGACGATGCTCGCCTCGGTCGCCTTCGAGTTGAAGTGGGCCGAGCCGAAGAACAGCAGGTCTCCGCCCTGCACCGAAGTCAGCGGGATGCGCGCGCTCTTGGGGATTTCGCCGGCCTGTTCGGCTGCCGTACGTCCATGGATCTTGGCGCCCCACGGTAGGCCCGAGACCTTGTAGACGCGCCAGGCGAAGCCGGAGCAGTCATAGCCTCCGTGTTCGAGCCCGTCGGCCGTGTTGTCGGTGGTGCCGCCCCACACGTATGGCATTCCGATCTTCGCGACGGCGATTCGCAGCACGCGCAGCTGATCGGCGTCGTAGTGGGGGAGGGCGAAGCCTTCTAGCGTGCGGCGCGCGCCTTCCACGGCCCAGCCGCCGCCTTCTAGGACGACGGCGAAGGAGTGGGCGGCTTCGGCGCGCGTGATCTGCTTCCACGGGTACAGCTCCAACGAGTCTTCGCCCGCCGGGTGGTCGTAGCGCAGGCCGAGGTAGCGCGCCACGACCTCGCTGCCGAAGTAGCCGGGAGGACGCAGTCCCGCTTCGCCGGCGACCGCCTGCACGCGCGCCGCGACTTCGGCGAGGCCTAGCTGGTCGACGACGAGCGCGTCGAAGCGCGTGACTGTGATCGAGCCGCTGGCCTTCACCGCCGCCACCGGCTGCGCGCCAGCGCCAGCTCCGGCGCCTCCTTCGGCTTCGCCTTCGCCGGCTTCTTCGCGGCCTTCCGTGCCTTGCGCTTCCTCAAAGGCCTGCTGACGAGCGGCGAGCGCCGCCAGCGCCTGGTTGGCCTGGGCGGCGGTGAGGGTCGAGGCACCGGCGAATCCAGCCGGCCCGGGGGCGCTCATCAGGCCTTCCTTGACCACCAGCCGCTGGGCGGCCGCGTCCCAGTTGCCGGCCGTCAGCTTGCCGCGCGCGAACGCCGCGCCGGGCGCGTCGAGCGCCGCCAGTACGGACACAGACAGCGCCAGCACGAGCGCGAGCACGGGCGATAGCCATGCGTGGCGCGGAGCAGGCGAAGGAAACCTGAGCACACAGTTCCATCGGCCGAAAGCCGAGCTGGCTTAGCCGGGCGCTTGCACGCTGGACGGCTCGCGGCGCTGAAGGTGTGGCCGGCAGACCACGGCACGTTTCCGCGATACAGGCCGTGGGGGTAGGGTACGGCCTAGATGCAGGCGGCGAGAAGCGCGCGATGAGCGGGCCACCGCAGGGGGAGCAGCCAGAGCAAGCGCAGCGGGTGGCTGACGACGCGCCCGGTCAGGGACCGGTGGCAGCGTCACGCCTGCGCTCGGCCAAGAGCTGGTCGCCCTCACGTGCGGCGGCCCTGGCTCTGCTCCTCGGCGCGATCGTCACGGCGGGCTTCGCGCTCACGACGCTCGCGCTGTACCGGTCGAGCGAGAACCGCCTGCTCGATCTGCGTGCGCGCGAGGTCGGCTCGGTGCTGACGGCGGTCGTGCCTTCGATCCAGACGCCGCTCGCCTCGGCCGCCGAGCTGGCCGACGCGACGCGCGGCGACAAGCAGAAGTTCCGCGCCTTCATGGCGCCGTACGTCGGCGCCGGTAAGCAGTTCGTCTCGGCTTCGCTGTGGCCGCTCGGCCAGACACGGGCGCGGCCGTCGACGATCATGGGGGCGCGGCCGGTCCTCACGACGCACCCGCAGCGGGCGGCGGCGCTGTTCGCGCGCGCTGGCAGCTCGACATCGATGGGTGTGATCGGCGTCCTCGACGGCCCCGATCCGAGCCTCGGCTTCGAGTTCGCTACGCCCGGGGTGAAGCATGGTTTCGCGGTCTACGCGGAAAGCCCGCTGCCGAAGGACAGGCGCTCGAAGCTGGCCGGCAACTCGGCCTTCTCCGACCTCGACTACGTGCTCTACCTGGGTCATTCGCAGAACACGGCCAAACTGCTGCTGACGAGCGTCAAGCTGCCGGTGGAAGGGCGCCGCGCGTCGCAGACGGTGCCGTTCGGCGACAGCGCCTTCACGCTGGTGGTGACGCCGCGCGGGCCGCTGGACGGCTCGTTCTTCGCCGACCTGCCTTGGCTGGTGGCGATCATCGGCGCGCTCGTGTCGCTTGCCGCCGCGCTGATGACCGGGCGCCTCGCGCGCCGGCGCCAGCACGCCGAACGCCTGACGGTGATCCTCGACCGCACGGCGGCCGAGAACCATCGCCTCTACACCGAGCAGCGCAGCATCGCGCAGACGCTCCAGCACGCGCTGTTGCCCGACGAGGTTCCCGACACGAACGCGCTACAGGTGCGGGCCAGCTATGTGCCGGCGTCGTCTGGCATCGACGTGGGCGGCGATTGGTACGACTTCGTCAACGTCGACGATGATCGGATGCTCCTGCTAGTCGGCGACGTTTCGGGACATGGTTTGCCGGCGGCCACGACGATGGCCGCGCTGCGTCATGCCGCGCTCGCGTACGCGGCCGAGGAGCCACGCCCGGCCCGGGTGCTGGAACGCCTGCAGGCGTTCGTCAACCGCGAGCCGCACCGCTACTTCGCGACCGTGCTGTGCGCGCTCATCGACGCCGGCGCGCACGAGCTGACGATCGCCAGCGCTGGTCATATGGCGCCGCTGCTGGCCGTCGACGGCGAGGCGAGCTTCGTGGAGATCGACGCCGGCGTGCCGATCGGCGTGGCCGGCGGCGCGAGCTACGCGGAGAGGAAGATCCAGGTCTCGCCGCACAGCACGCTGATAGCCTTCACCGACGGGTTGGTAGAGAGGCGTAAAGAGGTTCTGGACGTTGGCTTGGGGCGGTTGCGAGACGCGGTCGAAGGTACGCGCTTGCCGCTCGGCGATCTGCTGTCCAAGCTCGTCGGCGAGCTGTACACCCAGGACCACCACGACGACACCGCGATAGTTGGGATTCGATGGCGGGACTAGGCAACCACGGCGCGGAGCTCTCGATCGAGGCTCAGCGCGAGCCGGGCGGCGCGCCCGTGCTGGCGCTTGCCGGCGAGCTCGACATCTCCAGCGCGCCGAGCCTGGAGGCGGCCGTCGAAGGCGTCGTCGCCGAGCGCCCTGAGCTGCTCGTGTTCGAGCTGTCGGAGCTGGAGTTCATGGACAGCGCCGGGATCGCGGTGCTGATCGGCGCTTCGCGGCAGGTCGGCGCCGTGAAGCTGCGCAACCCCTCGCCGATCGTGCGCCGCGTGCTGGAGCTGACGGGGCTCGTGAAGGTGCTGCAGGTGGAGCCGTGACGCGCAGGCGAAGCTTCCCGTGTCGCCCGGAGTCGGTGCCCGGTGTGCGCGAGTTCGTGCGCGAGGTGCTCGGCCAGCGCTCGCAGCAGACGCTGGCGGCGGCCGAGTTGCTCGCCTCGGAGCTGGCGACGAACTGCATCCGCCACGCCAACACGGACTTCGAGATCGCGATCCGCGTCGGCGCCGAGATCAGGGTCGAGGCGCGCGACGGCGAAGGCGACCACCGCCGCCCGCAGCCGCGCTCGCCGTCCGTCGACGAGCCCTCCGGGCGCGGTTTGCGCATCATCGAGACGATGTCGGCGAGTTGGGGCGTGTCCCCGTCGCGTGACGGCAAGGTCGTCTGGTTCACGCTGCCCGCCGAGCCGGAGCGGAGCGCGTCCACGAGCCGTACCAGCGAGGCCCGCCCTACGGGTGAGGCTGGCCCGCTGGCGGACTCAGGCTGCAGCCGGATGAGCGCGCGGCGCCGCTTCGCTCGTCCTGCCTTGGCCTTCTAGATCCGGTCCGACCCGGACTCAGGCTGCAGCCGGATGAGCGCGTGGCGCGGCTTCGCTCGTCCGGCCTTCGCCTTCTAGATCCGGTCCCGCCGGATCCGGCGCGAGCGTCGTGCCGTAGGCCGCGATGCGGCAGAGCGACAGCACGAACGCGAGCGTCGTGCCCCAGACGGAAGTGAGTGCGATCAGCAATGTCGGCATCGGCGTGTGGTCCATGTGGTCTCTCGTGGCCGGGGCGCCCAGAGGGAGTGGGCACCCCGGCCGATCCCGCAGCACGTCGGCCGAGGCCGTCGCGGCTCGGAGGGCCACCAGGGTGCCCTCCGGCAGGTTGATAGTCACAGTAATGAAGGGTCAGATGAGAAGGCAAATACCGATTATCGGGATACGTATAGGTCGAACCTATGGCTGAGATCTGACACCCGAACAAGCGTCCACCCGTCTCGTGCCGCATTGCCATGCGGGAAATGTCGCTATCGGGCGATGCTGACACGGGACGAAAGGTTGAAGGGGCTAGGCCGGTTGGCCCCGTTTGCGGCAGCTTCGCTGCTGGCGTGGGCGTCGATTCCGTTCGGTGGCGAACCGGATTGGGTGCCGTTCGCCATCTCGGCCGTGCTGGTCGTGCTGTCCGGAGTGCTGCGCGGGACGCGCATGGTCAGGCTGCGCTACGGCGCGATCGTCCCCTCGCTCGTGTATCTCGCGGCGGTGGCGACGCTGCGCAATTCGGCCGGTGGCGTCAGCTCGGGCGTCGCGGTCGTGTCTCTGATTCCGGTCTTCTTCGCCGCGCTGTACCTGCCTCGGCTCGACCAGTTGCTGATCGTGATCGCCGGTCTCGTCGTCTTCTATCTGGCGCCGGTGATCATTGTCGGTCCACCCGAGTACCCGAGCTTTCAGTACCGCTCCGCGCTGCTCACGGTCTCGGTTGCCGCGATCATCGGCATGACGACGCGCCAGCTCGTGCGCGACGCGCGCCGTCAGGCGCGCTCGGCCCGCGAGCGCGAGCACATGCTGGAGCGTGTCAACGACGTGGTACGTGGCTTGTTCGCCAGCTCCGACGCGCGCGCCGACGTGTGCGAGGCGGCGCGCGAGATCGGCCGTGCGAGCGCGGCGATCCTGTACGAGCCGGTGCCGGGTTCGAGCATGATGCGCTCGACCGCGATCGCCGGCCTGGACTCAGATCCGATCGAGATCTCCACGCGCGAGCACTCGGCCGTCAGCGAGGCATTCTTCTCGGGGCAGGCGCAACTGATCAACGAGCACGTCGGCGAGAGCGTCGGTAGCCGCGAGCTGTGGGAACTGGGCGGCTCGCCGGCCTCGGTGCAGTACGAGCCGCTGCTGCGCGGCGCCGAGCCGATCGGCGTGCTCGTGGTCGCGTGGCCGTCGAACGTCGACGCCGACGGCCCCCGCGCGACGGTCGTCAAGCTGCTCGCGCACGAGGCGGCGGGCGTGATCGAGCGCGCCGACGCGATCAGCGAGCTGACCGACATGGCCAGGTCGGACCCTTTGACGGGTCTGCCCAACCGGCGCGCCTGGGAGGCGAGCCTCGCTTACGCGCTCGCGGCCGGCGAGCCCTTCACGGTCGCGATGCTCGACTTCGACCACTTCAAGGAGTTCAACGACACCTACGGCCACCCGGCCGGCGACCGGCTGCTCAAGGAGACGGCCGCGACCTGGCGCGAGCAGGTGCGTTCCGGCGACATGCTCGCGCGGCTCGGCGGCGAGGAGTTCGGCTTGCTGCTGGTCAACTGCGACACGCCACGGGCGACCGAAGTAATCGAGCGTCTGCGTAGCCTCGTCTACGGCGAACGCACGTGCTCGGTCGGCTTCGCCGTCTGGCGCCCGGGAGACTCCAGCGACAGCGTCATGGCGCGCGCGGACGCGGCGCTCTACGAAGCCAAGGAAGCGGGACGCGACCGCGCCTGCATGAGCGTCTGAGCGTCGCGGCGGTGCTGTGATAGAAACGCCCGGTGGCGACGAGCGGTTCAGACGTGGCGCTGTCGGTCCTGCCCTCCCAGGAGGAGACGCTGCTGCGCGAGGCCGTGGCCGGCATCTGCGGCGAGTTCGGCCAGGAGTACATGCACGCCAAGCGCGACGCGCACGAGCCGCCGACCGAGTTGTGGGACGCGCTGGCATCGCGCGGCTACATGGGCGTCAACATCCCCGAGCAGTACGACGGCGGCGGGCTCGGCATGACGGCGCTGTCGTGGGTCGGCGAGGAGCTGGCGGCCGCCGGCTGCTCGCTCTTGCTGATCGTCGTCTCGCCGGCGATCGTCGGCAACATCCTCACCAAGCACGGCACGCCCGATCAGAAGGAGCGCTGGCTACGCGGCATCGGCGCCGGCACGACGAAGATCGCCTTCGCGATCACCGAGTCCGACGCGGGCTCGAACTCGCACAAGCTCTCGACCTCGCTGCGCCGCGACGGAAGCCGCTTCATCCTCAACGGCCAGAAGACGTTCATCTCCGGCGTCGAGGACGCCGACGCCGTGCTCGTCGTCGCGCGCACGCGCCTCGCCGACGGCCAGCTCGGGCTGCCCTCGCTGGCGATCGTCGACGTCGACGCGCCCGGTTTCACGCGCCAGCCGATCGAAATGGCGGTGCGGGGCGCGGATCGCCAGTGGACGCTGTTCTTCGACGACGTCGAGCTCGAGGAGGAGCGTTTGATAGGCGGCGAGAACGGGGGGCTCGGCGTCGTCTTCGACGGCTTGAACCCGGAGCGCATCATGGGCGCCTCGATCTCGACCGGTGTCGGGCGTCTGGCGCTAGCGCGCGGAGCCGCCTACGCACGCGAGCGCGAAGTTTGGGGCCAGCCGATCGGCGCGCACCAGGGCGTCGCGCACCCGCTCGCCGAGGCCAAGGTCGAATTGGAGCTCGCTCGTCTCATGACACGTAAGGCGGCCGCGCTGTACGACGCCGGCGTGCCCGGCGCCGGCGAGTCCTCGAACATGGCCAAGTACGCGGCCGCCGAGGCGGCGATCCACTGCGTCGACGCCGCCATCCAAGCCCACGGCGGCAACGGCTTCGCGCTGGAGTACGGACTCAGCGACCTGTGGTGGGCGGCGCGCGTAGCGCGCACCGCGCCGGTCTCGCGCGAGATGGTGCTCAACTACGTGGCCGAGCACTCTCTAGGACTGCCCAAGTCCTATTGACCGACGACCGCTAGAAGGAGACTCAACATAAAAAAACAACGCGCCACAGGAGCAGGCGTCCTCCTGGCGGTCGCGGTCGCGCTCGTCGTGAGCGTGCCGGGAGCCACGGCGTTCATGGCGCTGCCGTCGGCCAGCGCCGGCGTCAGCGGCGACGGTCCGGCCAACGCCGACCTCGTGGGCGGCTCGACGAGCGCCGGCCATGTGCTCGAACCGTGGGCGATCTACCGTCAGCTCGAAGCCGGCGGCGCCAAGGACCAGGTCTACGTGCGCTCGTTCGCGGGCGGCGCCTGGACGGCGCGTGGCGGCGCGCTCAACTTCGACCCGAGCGAGGACGCCGAGGAGCCGTCACTCGACTTCGCCGGACCCGGGCGCACGGAGCCGTGGGCGAGCTGGTACGAGCAGACGACTGGGACCGGGTTCAACGCCGCCAACGTGTTCGCCAGCAGCTTCGAGGTCGCCCAGGACAAATGGGTCTTCGCCGGCCAGTCGCGCGGGGCCGGCGTTCCCTCGCTCAACATCGAGATCGACGAGCAGGCCGAAGACCCCTCGCTCGCCGGCGGCTCGACGAGCGAACCGGCGAACCCGAAGCCGTGGGTCGCCTGGCAGGAGGAAGCGGACGCCGCCGGCAAAACCGACCAGGTGTTCGTCGCGCGCTCGCTCGGCCCCGACGAGCCGAACTGCGACGGCGTCACGCCCGCCGGCGTGGCGGACGGCAGCGGCCACGTGCCCGCGATCGGCGGTTGGTGCTGGCAGCAGGTAGGCGTCCCGCGCACGGGCTCCACGACGCACGAGCCGAGCCTCGACGTCGACCCGACGCGCAACGCCCAAGAACCGCAGATCGCGTTCGCCGGCGAAAGCGACGAGACGCCGTGGGTCGTGTGGAGCGAGAGCGGAACCAGCACCGCCGGTCTGCGCTCGACGGGCATGGTGTTCGCCGCCCACGCCGCCGGCGACGGCCTCAGCGAAGACGGCGACTTCCACGCAGGTGCTCACGCTGCGCGGCGCGAGCCCAGCGCGCAAGCGGCGCTAGCCTTCGACTTCGTCCTTGGCGCTTGCGCGTCGCGGCCTGGCGGACGCGTCGAGGGGGCGA
>DASXER010000051.1:0-2318 GCA_036490015.1 Solirubrobacteraceae bacterium
ATCGAGCGACGCACGGACGAGGACGGCCTCGCCCGCTTCTACCGCCTGCACACCGCGACTCGTCGCTATCAGGGCGTTCCGACCCAGTCGTGGTCCTTCATCCAGGGGTTCAACACGCTCTTCGACGCCGGCCTCGGGTTCGTGTTGCTTGCCCGCCACGAAGGGCGCGACATCGCGGCTGCGGTGTTCTTCTCGGCCGCCAATACGCTGACCTACAAGTTCGGTGCCTCAAACCGACGCTTCCTGTCGCTGCGGCCCAACAACCTGCTGTTCATGGAGGCGATCCAGTGGGGCTGCGAGAACAACCAGCACACGCTCGACTTCGGACGCACCGATCACACCAACGAAGGCCTGCGTGAGTTCAAGAAGAGCTGGGGCGCGACAGAGTCACCACTCGAGTTCACCTACTTCGGCGAATACGAGCCGACCCTGCGCAGCGGGCGCCTCAGGCGTGCCATGAGCGTCACCATCAAGCACGCTCCACCGAGCTTCAGCCGGTTGGTCGGCGGGACGCTCTACCGGCACTTCGGCTAGCCCTCAGAACGCCGCCTGTAGCCATATGCGCTGCTCGAGCGCGGTCTGCACCTTGGCGATGTACTTTCGCGCCCCCGTGTTACCCCAGGGGTTGGGAGAGAACCAGGCGCCGACGCTGTTCCACGCCTCACCGGCGTGGTAGCCCGACGTGCACCAGCTGCAGTCGCCGTCGTAGTAGTAGCGCACCGTCGCTGCGTAGTAGTCGAGATTGAACGCCGTCGACTCCCAGCGAAGCTGTCTGGTCCCCGCGCCGATGGTATTTCCGGGCAGCCATTTCTCAGAGGAGATTCCGACCGACTCATAGACGTGCCGCGTGCCCGGAACCTGCGAGAACGACGGGTACTGGCGGAAGCCGCGCTGGTCGACCGTGGTCAGGTCGCCGCGCTCCGACTGGCGCCAGTAGGACTCGACCGCCATCTGGGCGCGCACCACGTTGGTGGGAATGCCCCATTTGCGAGACGCCCACTGGATGAGATCGTCGGTCGAGGGATCCTTGATCCCAGGCCGCCCCGTCACGTACACGGCGAGGGGGTTGTGCACCCCTGGCCCATCTCGCTGCGCCGTGTAGAACGCCTCGAGCTGCCGCTTCGTTGGCACGTAGTCGTTCGCCGCCTGATTCGCCGGCCGGTTCTCCGGCGTGCGCGCGATGAGCGCGGCCGCTGCCGCGTCCGTCAACGGGCGACTCTGCGGCGAGGTCCAAGCCGTCACGTCGTGCTCGTTGGGCGCCAGCGCGAATCGGGCTGAGTGCGAGCTGGTGAGGATCACGGCAACCGCCGCTGCCGCGGCGATCACGAGGATCAGGGCAGCTGCAGCCACTGCCCTCCTCCGCCGAGAGGCTGACCGCGGGCGGGGAAGGGTGGTCATCGACAACGCGTCAGCGGCGACTTCGCCGAGCTCGGCCGCCGCGACTGCTTCACATGCCGTGCGACGCGGCTCGGCGCGAACGTGGTCAAGGTCGGACGATCCTAGCCGCTCGCCGTCGGCTTCACGCCGGACGCCTTCACCGCGCCGTGCGGCCCAGCAGCGCGCCGCGTATGCGAGCGCGGTGCTCGGCCGCGACGAACGCGCGCTGCTCGCTGTCGGCGCGGGGATGCGAGCGCAAGAGCGCCGTGAGCCAGCCCTGTACCACGCTCAGCCCGCCGAGCACCCTCGGCTCATCGCGCATCCGCGCCAGCGCACCGAGCAGTACCCACCAGAAGGAGGCGCCGTAGGCGTAGGCGGCGACGCCGTTGCGGCGGTAGCCGCGCAGCACCCCGTCGCGCGTCGCGGTCGCCCGCATCAGGAGCGGGTCGCCGGCGGGCATCTCGAAGGATCGCGTCCGCCAGCCCGCCATGCGCGCACGCACTTCGTCGGTGGTGTCCCAGCCGAGCCGGAACGACAGCGGATAGACCTGCTCGAAGCATGCGCGCCGGTAGAACTTCGTCGAGCCACGGACGTGGTTGGCAGGGCAGCGCTCGCGGACCACGCTGCCGTCCTCGACGCGCACGCTCTGGATGGCGCCGACGATTCCAAGGCCCGAGTCGGCGTCGAGCTGCCGTTCGAGCTCGGCGAACATGTCTGGCGACAGGCGCAGGTCGGCGTCAAGCTTGGCCACCACGTCCCAGTCGACATCCAGCTGGTCGACACCCCAGCTGAACGCCTCGAGCTCGGCGGCGGTCGCGAGGCGGTCACGCTGGGGCGGTCGCCGCGGGCGACTCAGCACGACCGTGTTGGGGTGCGCGGCAGCAAACTGCCGGGCCAGACGCAGCGACTCGTCAGCCGAGCCGTCGTCGACGAGCAGCAGC
>DASXER010000055.1:0-14033 GCA_036490015.1 Solirubrobacteraceae bacterium
GGCTGCTTCGAGACCTCGCACCCGACCACCCACCACGAACCGACCTTCGAGGTCGACGGCATCACCCACTACTGCGTCGCGAACATGCCGGGCGCGGTGCCGATCACCTCGACCTACGCGCTTACGAACGCGACCCTGCCCTACGTGCTCGATCTCGCCGAACGGGGAGTGGAGGGGGCGTTGGACCACAGCCCGGGGCTGCGCATGGGGCTCAACGTGCAGCGCGGCGAGATCACGCACCCCGCGGTCGCCGAAGCACTCGACACACCAGCCGGAGCCGTTTAGACACGAACCGAGGAGCGGAGATCAGATGGCCAGCACCACAGACACCCTCAGCAACTTCATCGACGGCGAGCGCGCCGCGTTCGACGGCGAGACCGAACCGGTGCTGAACCCCGCCACCGGCGAGGAGCTGGCGCGCGCGCCGATCACGAGCCCGGAGGAGGTCGACCGCGCGGTACGCGCCGCGCGCAAGGCGTTCGACGGCTGGTCTGGCACCACGCCCGGCGAACGCGCGCGGGCGCTTCTGGCGATGGCCGACCTGATCGAGGAGCACGGCGACGAGATCGCACGCCTGGAGGCGCTGAACGCGGGCAAGCCGATCGAAGCGGCCAAGAACGACGAGATCCCGGTGATGGCCGACAATCTGCGCTTCTTCGCCGGCGCCGCGCGCTGCCTGGAGGGGCGGGCCGCCGGCGAGTACATGGAGGGCTACACGTCCTTCACGCGCCGCGAGTCGGTCGGCGTGATCGGGCAGGTGACGCCCTGGAACTACCCGCTGATGATGGCGATCAGGAAATTCGGCCCGGCGCTGGCGGCCGGCAACACGGTCGTGCTCAAGCCCGCCGAGACGACGCCGATCACAACGGTGCGGTTGGCCGAACTGGCGGCCGAGGTGCTGCCCAAGGGCGTGCTGAACATCGTCACCGGGCCCGGTCGCCCGACCGGGGAGGCGCTGATCACGCACCCCGACGTCGACATGATCGCGTTGACCGGCTCGGTCGACACCGGCAAGCACTTCGCGCGCAGCGCCGCGGACACGCTCAAGCGCGTGCACCTAGAGCTGGGCGGCAAGGCGCCGGTGGTCGTGTTCGACGACGTGTCACTCGAGAGCGCGATGGAAACCATCGCCGGCACCGGCTACTACAACGCCGGCCAGGACTGCACGGCGGCGACGCGCGTGCTCGCCTCCGGCAAGGTCTACGACGACGTCGTCTCAGGTCTCGTCGCGCAGGCACGGGGGCTCGTGATCGGCGACACCATGTCCGCCGACACGACGCTGGGGCCGGTGAACTCGGCCAAACAGCGCGAGCGGGTCGAGGGCTTCCTGGCGCGCAAGCCCGACCACGCCGAGGTCGTCACCGGCGGGCAGGCGCCCGACCGACCCGGCTTCTACCTGGAGCCGACGGTGATCGCCGGCCTGCGCCAGGACGACGAGATGATCCAGAGGGAGATCTTCGGCCCGGTCATCACCGTGCAGCGGTTCTCCGACGAGGCCGAGGCCATCACCTGGGCGAACGCCACCCGCTACGGGCTCGCCTCGTCGGTGTGGACGCGCGACGTCTCACGCGCGCTGCGCGTCTCGAAAGCTCTGCGCTTCGGATGCGTGTGGATCAACGACCACATTCCGCTCGTTTCGGAGATGCCTCACGGTGGCTTCAAGGAGTCCGGCTACGGCAAGGACCTGAGCATGTACGGGGTCGAGGACTACACGGTCGTGAAGCACGTCATGGCAAACATTCAATAGATCGGAATTTGACAGCAGGGTGGCGGTGCACCTCGACCGGTATGCCGATGGTCTGATCGGTCAGCTAACGTCGGCGCCGTATGAGCACGCCCGAGCAGCCCGAGACGGGTGGCGCCGGAGGCGCCGCCGGCACCGAGGCGGAGTCGATCGCAGACCTCCAGGCCCACTACGACGTCCAGTTGGTGCGGGCTCCGAACCCCGGTCCGCTGACGCTTTCCGGCACCAACACATGGCTCGTCGGCAGGCGCCCGACGTGGGTCGTCGACCCCGGCCCGCTGATCGACTCGCACCTGGCGGGAGTGTGCGCCGCCGTCGAGGAGAGGGGCGGGCTCGGTGGCGTCGTCCTGACCCACGACCACGACGATCACTCCGAGTCGGTGGGCGCTCTGCTGGAGCGCTACCCGGCCCCGCTCGCGGGCGCCCGCGGCGCGATCGACATCCAGTTGAGTGAGGGCGTGCGCGTGGGTCCGTTCGTGCCGATGGCCACGCCGGGGCACTCGGCCGACCACTTCGCGCTGATCGCCGACGGGGCCTGCTTCACCGGCGACGCGGTGCTCGGCACCGGCAGCGTCTTCATCAGCCCCTACCGAGGCGCGTTGTCCGGCTATCTGCTCGCGCTGACACGTCTGCGCCTTAGGGAAGACTTCAACGTGCTCTGCCCGGGGCACGGACCTCCCGTGTGGGACGCGCACGCCAAGCTCGAAGAATACGTCGCCCATCGAATCGACCGTGAGAACCACCTGATCATGTCCCTCGGCAGAGGCAATCGCACAGTCAGAGAGCTACTCGACGACGTCTGGTCGGACGTGCCGGCGCGGCTGCGCGGCGTCGCCACGGCGACGCTCGCCGCGCACCTGGACAAGCTGGAGGAGGACCACGTGCTCCCGCCCGGGGTCGAGCGTCCAAGCTTCGAGAGGACCGAGTGGTGAGCACGTCGCACTCAGGCCCGGCGCCCTTCGGAGTGTCGGCCGCGAGGTCGCCCAGCTCGCCGTTCCCGCCGATCGCCGACTACGGCTTCCTGTCGGACTGCCACACCGGCGCGCTGGTCGCCTCCGACGGCTCGATCGAGTGGATGTGCCTGCCGCACTTCGACTCGCCGTCGGTGTTCGGAGCGATGCTCGACCGCGGTGCCGGCAGCTGGCGCGTCGGCCCGTACGGGATCTACGTCCCGGCCGGGCGACGCTACATCCCCGGCACGAACATGATCGAGACGACCTGGATGACGCCCCAGGGCTGGCTGCGGGTCGTCGACGCGCTCACGATCGGACCCTGGCACGACAACAAGCACGGCTCCAGCCACACGCGCCCGCCGACCGACTACGACGCCGACCACCTCGTGGTGCGCATGATCGAATGCATCCAGGGTCAGGTGCAGGTCGAGATCGTGTGCGAGCCGATGCTCGACTACGGCGCCACTCCCGCCCAGTGGAGCGTCGTGCAGACCGGCGAGGAGGGCGTCTGCAGCATGGACGCGACCGACGACGTGACCGCCTTCCGCGTGTTCAGCGACATCCGCATGGGTATCGAGGGCAACCGCGCCCACGGCCGGCACACCATGTCCGAAGGCGAGAAGCGCTTCTGCGCGCTCTCTTGGACCGAGGGCCTCGGCGGGCCGCACACCATCGAGCAAGCCGAAGGGCACCTCGAACGCACCGCTCACTTCTGGCGCACGTGGCTGGCCGAAGGCACCTACCCCGACCACCCCTGGCGCTTTCACCTGCAGCGCTCGGCGCTCGTGCTCAAGGGGCTGACGTTCATGCCGACCGGCGCGCTGGTCGCGGCTCCCACGACCTCCTTGCCCGAGACCCCGCGCGGCGAACGCAACTGGGATTACCGCTACTGCTGGATGCGCGACGCGTCCTTCACCTTGTGGGGGCTACACGCGCTCGGCCTGAACTGGGAGGCCGACGACTTCATCCAATACGTCGCCGACATGGAGCGCAACGAGGACGGCTCGCTGCAGATCATGTACGGCATCAAGGGCGACAAAGACCTGACCGAGACGACGCTCGACCATTTGAAGGGCTATGAGGGCGCGCGGCCGGTGCGGGTCGGCAACGGCGCCTTCAACCAGCGCCAGAACGACGTCTACGGCGCCGTCATGGACTCCGTCTACCTGCACTCCAAGAAGCGCGACCACATTCCCGAGCGGCTGTGGCCCGTGCTGCGCGACCAGGTCGAATGCGCCTCGCGCGTGTGGCGGGAACCCGACCAGGGCATTTGGGAGGCGCGCGGCGACCCATGCCATTACGTCTCCTCGAAGCTGATGTGCTGGGTCGCGTTGGACCGCGGCGCGCGTCTGGCCGAACGGCGCGGCGACGACACGCAGGTCGAGGAGTGGCAGAAGATCGCCGACGAGATCAGCGCCGACATCCTCGACAGGGGCGTCGACAAGCGCGGCGTCTTCCGCCAGCACTACGAGACCGACGCGCTCGACGCCTCGACCCTGCTCGTTCCGCTCGTGCGCTTCCTGCCGCCAGACGACGAGCGCGTGCGGGCGACGGTGATGGCGGTACGCGAGGAGCTGACCGATGGCGGGCTCGTGCTGCGCTACCGCACCGAGGCCACCGACGACGGCCTCCAAGGGGAAGAGGGCACGTTCCTGATCTGCTCCTTCTGGCTCGTCTCGGCGCTGTCGGAGATCGGCGAGAATCGCGAGGCCGAGCACCTGTGCGAGCGGCTGCTGTCCTACTCCTCCAGCCTCGAGCTGTACGCCGAGGAGCTGGAGGCCTCCTCAGGCCGTCACCTCGGCAACTTCCCGCAGGCCTTCACGCACCTGGCGCTGATCAACGCGGTCACGCACGTGATCGCGGCGCAGCAGCTCATCTAGCCGGGGTCGGACAGAGTAGTCCGGGGGGTCGGTCAGTAGCCGACCTGGCTAGCCGGCTGCCGAGTAGCCGGGGTTGCCCGGCAGCAGGATGCGGGCGACCTCGCCTTCGAGCACCACGCGCGGCTCCACCGGTTCGACGGTGCGGCCGCGTGCGTACCCCAGCAGCGCGTCGACGGACTCGAAGTCGCGCAGCTGTTCGAGGTGCTTGATGGTGGGGAAGACCAGCTGGATCTGCTCGGCTGCGTAGGCATCAAGCGCCCCTTGAGGTGTGAACCAGCCGAGGTCGACGCACTCCTCGCCGTCGATCTGGGGCTCCTGTCCCTCGGGCAGCGAGGCCAGGAAGAAATGCGTGTCGAAGCGGATCGAGACGGCCTTGGGCGTGATCCAGCGCGAGAACTTGACCAGTCCGGCGGCGTCGGCCAGCTGGATCGCGGCCTCCTCCTGCAGCTCGCGTACGGCGGCGGCCCGATGCGCCCCGTCGCCGTCGCCCTCCTCGGCGTCGACGGCGCCGCCCGGGAACACCCACACGCCGCCCATGAAACGCGCCTCCGGCGTGCGCTTGACGAGCAGCAGCTCGAGCGTCTCGGCGCCGCCGCGCAGCAGGATCACGCTCGCCGCCTGGCGCGGCTTCACCGGCGGGCCCGGGTTGTACTCCTGCCCCGGCTCGGGCCGCTCGCCCTGCTCAGATCTCATCTCGTGACCCTACCTCTCGGTAGTCTTTGGCGCATATGAGCAAGAGAACAGAGAGCGGGCGCCGATGAGCGCCCCCATCACGCTTCAGCGCTGGATCTGCGAGTCCTGCGGCTACATCTACGACCCCGAGGAAGGGGACCCGGATGGCGGCATCCCCTCCGGCACGGCCTTCGAGAACATCCCCGACACCTGGTTCTGTCCTGTCTGCGGCGCGCGCAAGCGGGACTTCACCCTGTACGAGGATTGATCGGGGCGTTTCCGGGCTTCGCTCGGCCTTCGTGCCGGCTGCCCACGGTGGGTCTTCCACGTAGGTTGGTGGGTGGCTTCGGCTGTGGCTGAGGCTCGTGATTGGTCTTCGCTCCTGGCTATCGACCGGGAGCTGGTTTGGCATCCGTATGGTGCTTTGCCCGCGGCTGTGGATTCGCTCCCCGTTGTGTCGGCAGACGGCGTCCGGCTTCGCTTGGCCGATGGGCGGGAGCTTGTCGATGGGATGGCTTCTTGGTGGTGTGCGATTCACGGGTATCGCCATCCTTCGCTCGATCGGGCTGTCGTCGATCAGTTGGGGCGTATGGCTCATGTGATGTTCGGGGGGCTCACCCACGAGCCGGCCTTGCTGTTGGCGGAGCGGCTTCTGGCGCTTGCTCCCGCTGGGCTGGAGCGGGTTTTCTTTGCCGACTCGGGCTCTGTGTCGGTGGAGGTCGCGATCAAGGTCTGCCTGCAGTACCAGCGGGCTCTCGGGCGCTCCGGGCGCACCCGGCTGTTGACCGTACGCGGTGGCTACCACGGGGATACGGCTGGGGCTATGGCGGTGTGCGATCCGGTCGGCGGGATGCACAGCCTTTTCACCGGGGTCCTGGCCGAGCATGTCTTCGCTCCCCGCCCTCCAGACGGGTTCGATGCCGGTCTTGATGATGCTTGGGCTGCTGAGGTCCGGTCCTTGGCCTCTCGGCACGCCGACGAGCTAGCCGGGGTGATCGTCGAGCCTGTGGTGCAGGGGGCGGGTGGGATGCGTTTCCACTCGCCAGCGTGCGTTCGCCTCTTGCGCGAGGTTTGCGACGAACATGGACTGCTGCTCGTGCTCGACGAGATCGCGACCGGCTTCGGACGCACCGGTGCGATGTTCGCCGGCGAGCACGCGGGTGTCGTCCCCGACGTGATGTGCGTCGGCAAGGCGCTCACCGGTGGCTACATGACGCTCGCGGCGATGCTCTGTACGCCCGCGGTCGCGGAGGCCGTCTCCGGAGGGGAGGGCGGCGGGCTGATGCACGGGCCGACCTTCATGGCGAATCCCCTGGCGTGCGCCGTCGCGCTGGCGTCGCTCGACTTGCTGGCCGGCGGAGAGTGGCGCGGGCAGGTCGCCGAGATCGGGGATGGGCTGCGCGCGGGTCTCGCGCCGGCCTCGGAGCTGCCCGGCGTGCGTGACGTGCGCGTGCTCGGCGCGATCGGTGTGATCGAGCTGCGCGAACAGGTCGACGTCGCGGCGACCACGCGGGCGGCCGTCGAGCGCGGCGTCTGGCTGCGTCCCTTCCGCGACTTGATCTACGCGATGCCGCCCTACGTGATGGGTCACGAGGATCTTGCAAGGGTGTGCGAGGCGATGGTGGCCGCGGCCGCCGCCTCGACACGGGGCTAAGTCGTCCTGCTGTGGCCGGCAGCGATCGTTGCCCGCATCCGTCCGAGCGTGACCTGCCTGGCGTGCGATCCGTGGCGCTTGGCCGCGACGCTCACGACCCGCCCTCTGCTCAGGTGCTCGACGGCGCTCAGCGTCCGGCGAGCCACTCGCGCCAGGGCAGCTGCCCGCCGGCGCGCGCCAAGGCGGCTGGGTCGGGCCCTGAGAGCGTCGGCAGCGTGAACACGTCGACTTCGCCGATGGCGGCGATCGTGTCGCGGTTCGAGCGCTCGATCGCGGTCGGCGCCTCGGGCCAGCCGCTCAGCACCACGGCCGCCACTTCGATGCCATGGCCGCGCGCGGCCTCGAGCGTGAGCAGCGTGTGGTTGATCGTGCCGAGGCCAGGGCGCGCGGCGATCACGACCGGCAAGCCGAGCGCGCGCACGAGGTCGCGCACCAGGTAGTCGTGGCGCAGCGGCACCAGCAGCCCGCCGACGCCCTCGACCAGCACCGGGTATGAGTCATCCTCCGCCAGCGCACGCACGGCGGCCACGATCGCGTCCGGGTCCAACTCCTCGCCCGCCAGCTCGGCCGCCAGATGCGGCGACGCAGGGGGACCGAAGCGCAGCGGCGCCACCTGCTCCTTCGTCATCCCACTCAGCCCGGCGAGCAGCTCGTCGTCGGCCGGCCACGGCCCGGGCGGCGGCTCCTCCAACCCGGTCAGGACCGGCTTGTGTGGTCGCACCGGCACGCCCGCCGCGACCATAGCGGCGAGCAGCGCGCCCGTCAGCACGGTCTTGCCGGCGCCGGTGTCCGTACCGGTTACGAACAGGCCGCGCACTCGCAGGCTCTCCGGTTCCGTCGCGCTGCCGTGTCTACGCGGCGCGGGAGTCGCGCTCGAAGTCGAATGGGGCTCCTTCGGCGTCCAGCTCGACCTCCTCGGCGACACTGCCTGGCTCGGCGACGGTCTCGGTGGCGAGCGCCGCTGAGACGTCGAAGCTCGATGCGTCGCCGTCGCGCTCCAGGTCGAAGGGGGCGGCTGCGCCCGTGATCCGCCGCACGGCGATCTCCGCGTCGGGCAGCAGGTCGAGCTCGCGCACGACCTCGGGCACCCGCTCGACAGGCTCCTGAACCGCGGGCAGCATCTCTTCGGGCTCCAGGCCGAGCTCGCGAGCGGCGTCGCCGAGCACGCGCGCCGCCTGCTCGAGCTCGGCGGGCGTGTGCGAGGCCATCGCGGTCAAGCGCAGGCGCGAAGTCCCGTCCGGGACGGTCGGCGGGCGGATCGCCTGGGCGAAGACGCCGCGCTCGATCGCGCGCTGGCAGAGCGCCATCGCGTCGCGCGAATCGCCGACCACGAGCGGCACGATGTGCATCTCGCTCTCGCCGACCGGGAAGCCCTCCTCGGCCAGCGCCGCGCGCAGCACACGTGCATTCGAGCGCAGCCGCCAGATGCGGTGCGGGCGCTCCTTCATCAGCTCTAGCGCGGCCAGCGCGCCGGCCACCGCCGGCGGGCCGAGCGCGGTCGAGAAGATCAGCGAGCGCGCCGAGTTGACCATGTAGCGCACCATCTCCTCGCTAGCGCAGACATAGGCGCCGTAGGAGCCGAGCGCCTTGCCGAGCGTGCCGACAACCGCGTCGACGCGACGCTCCAGCCCGGCGTCGGCGACCGCGCCACGACCGCCCGGGCCGAGGTTGCCGGTGGCGTGCGCCTCGTCCACCATCACACGCGCGTCGTACATCTCGCCGAGCTCGACGATGTCGCCGAGCGGCGCCACGTCCCCGTCCATCGAGAAGACCGAGTCGGTTGCGATCAGGCGCCGTGCGGCGCGCTGGCCGTGGCGGCGCAGGCACCACTCGAGGTGATCGACGTCGCGGTGGCGGTAGACGATCACCTCGGCGCGCGAGAGGCGGCAGCCGTCGACGATCGAGGCGTGGTTCAGCTCGTCGGAGAACACAACCCCGTTGGGGCCGCTGAGCGCGCCGATCACGCCGAGGTTGGCCAGGTAGCCCGAGCCGAACAGCACACATGCCTCGGTGCCCTTGAAGGCCGCGAGCCCGTTCTCCAGGCGGCGGTGGACGGTCATCGTGCCCGACACGAGGCGCGAGGAGCCCGCGCCAACGCCCCAGCGCATGGCTGCGTCCGCGGCCGCCTCGCGTACGCGCGGATGGTCGGCGAGGCCGAGGTAGTTGTTCGAGCAGAGCAGCAGCACAGGCTTGCCGTCGAGCAGCACGCGCGGACCCTGCGGGCCGCTGACCATGCGCAGCCGGCGTGAGAGGCCAAGCTGTTCGAGCTCCGCCAGGCGCTCCTCGATGTCGTTCATGGCGGTGGCGCTCACGGCTGCTTACCGACTAGGCGACTGGCACCTTGTTGGCGACGCCGTCGGGCCGTGGCGGCACTGCCCGCTTGGCCTTGTAGCGCAGCTGCGTGGACGGGTCCCATAGGCGGATCTTCAGCGTGCCCGCGCTCGCCGGCCGGGACGTGGCCGACTCGTCGATCAGCCCCTGCACGACATCGGGCGTCTCGCCGCTCATCCAGCCGGAGCGGTTGTCGGGGCGCGGGTTGGTCGCGTTGTCGGGCTGGCGCGCGACGTTCAACCCCAGCTCCTCGAACATCTCGCGGTCCTGCTCGGGCGCGTTGCCGAGCGTGGTCAGGAAGTTGCCCATCATGACGCCGTTGATGCCCGCTTGGACGGCCAGCTGCTGCAGCTCGCCGAGGTTCTCGACGCGCCCGCCGCAGAGGCGGAACAGCGCTTCGGGCAGGATCAGGCGGAAGATCGCGATCCACTTGACGGCCTCCCACGGGTCCATGTAGTCGCGGTCGCCGAACTTCGTCCCCGGACGTGGGTTGAGCATGTTGATCGGCACGCTCGTGGGGTCGATCTCGGCCAACTCGAAGGCCATCTCGACGCGCTGCTCGCGCGTCTCGCCGAGGTTCAGGATGCCGCCCACACATGTCTCCAGCCCGGCCTCCTTGACGGCCTGGATGGTGCGCAGCCGGCCCTCGTAGCGAACCGTGCTCGTGACCTCGTGGTAGTAGCTGTGAGCTGTCTCGACGTTGTGGTGCACGCGTTGGATGCCTGCCTCGCGCAGACGCCGCGCGCGCTCGGAGGAGATGTGCCCGACCGAGGCGCAGCGCTTGAGGTTCGTCTTCTCGGAGACGAGTCGCACGCCCTCCAGGTACTTCTCGAAGTCGCGCTTGGAAAGGCCCTGGCCCTGGGTGACCATGCAGAAGCGATGCGCGCCCGCGGCCTCGGCGGCGCGCGCGTGTTCGAGGATCTGCTCGGGCTCCATCATCGCGTGCATCGGCGTCTCGGCGTCGGCGAAGCGCGACTGCGCGCAGAAGCCGCAGTCCTCGGCGCAGCCGCCGGACTTGGCATTGACGAGCGAGCACATGTCGGTCGAGTCGGCGAAGCGCTCTATGCGCGCTTCCCAGGCCCGGCGGATGATCTCTTCGATCTGTCCGTGGTCCTCGATCTCGCCGAGGCGCAGGGCCTCCTCGCGTGTGATCAGCGACGCCATCGGGCCAAACCGTAGGCGGTGCGGCGGACGGCTAGATGGTTGATTCCATCGTGGTGTGCCGTGATTGCCGGGGGTACGAGAGCGGTCTGAGGCTTCTATTCGCCACACCAGCGCGGCGGGCGGCGCTCGGCGAAGGCACGCATACCCTCACGCATGTCGCGCGATGCGAACGAGGCTCGGCGCAGCTCGATCAACTCCCGCTCGACGTCCTCGGCCAGGACGCCCTCGGCGGCTAGCAGCGCCTCGATCACGCGCTTGTTGCCGGTTTGCGACAGCGGCGCGTTGCCGGCCAGCGTCGAGGCGAGGGCCAAGCCGAGCGTCTCCAGCTCGGCCTCGGTCGTGACCCTGGTGACGAGACCCCAGGACAACGCCGTGGCGGCGTCGATGTACTCCCCGAGCAGGAACAGCTCACGCGTGCGGGCGGCGCCAATCGCGTCGATGAAGCGGCGCAGCCCCGTGTGCGAGTAGACGAGCCCGAGTTTCGCGGGTGGCATACCGAGCTTGATGTCGGCGAGCGCGACGCGCAGATCGCAGGCCAGCGCCAACTCGAGTCCGCCGCCGATCGTGTGCCCGGGCAGCACCGCGAGCGTCGGGCGCGGGAAGGCCTCTAGCGCGTCGATCGCTTCCGTGAAGGGGTGGGCGACGAGCGCCTCGGCACGCTGCTCGAATTCGTCGTCGGGGATCTCGCCGATGTCGTAGCCGGCGGAGAACATGCCGTGCGCGCCCGTGACGATCACGCAGCGTGCTTCGGAGTCGGCCGCAGACAGCTGCTCCAGCGTCGCGGTGATCGCGTCGAGGATCGGATGATCGAGCGCGTTGCGCTTCTGCGGGTTGGAGATCGTCAGGCGTACGACGCCCTCGGCGGGGGCGTCGATCAGCAGCTTGCCGTCGGCCAACTCGCGCGTGGTGGCGTTGTTCGCGTTCGCGGACATCGGAGCGACAGGCTAGATGGTTGCTTCCGCGGGCGAGCGCCGGGCGGCGCTCAGTCGAGCACGACGAGCGTGTCCCCCTCGTTGACGGCCTGGCCCTCCTCGCAGCGGATTTCCTTCACCGTGCCCGCGTCCTCGGCCTCGACCGGCATCTCCATCTTCATCGACTCCAGGATCGCGACCGTGTCGCCCTCCGCGATCTCGTCGCCGACGGCGCACTCGATTTTCCATACCGTGCCGGTGATATGAGCCTCAATATCTGTCATCAGCCCTCCAAACGCCGATCGCGAGCCAGGTGCAGCGGACAATAGACAGCCCTGCCGACCGACCGGTCCAGCCGTCCGTGCCGCTGGTCGTGATCGCGGCGCACGAAGAGGGGCCGCGCATCGGGGCCACGATCGGCGCATTGCGTGCTGCCTTCCCGGGCGCGCCGCTGTGGGTCGCCGACGACGGTTCGCGCGATCGCACCGCCGAGATCGCAACAGCGGCCGGTGCGCGGGTGCACCGCCTGGCGCGCAACGTCGGCAAGGGGATGGCGATGGAGCAGACGCTCGCGCACGCGCTCGCGGAACAGGAGGACGCGCCTCCCGGCGAGCGCGTCGTGCTGCTCTGCGACGGCGACCTCGGTGCGAGCGCGGGCGCGCTCACAGCACTGACCGAAGCGGTCGGGAGCGGGCAGGCGGATCTCGCCGTCGCGGAGTTCGCCAGCTCCGTAGGCGGCGGCTTCGGCGTCGCGCTCGGCTTCGCGCGCTGGGCGATCGAGCGCCGCTGCGGCCTCCTCACACGCGCCCCGATCTCCGGCCAGCGCGCTCTCAACGACCGTGCACTCGAAGCGGTGCGCCCGCTCGCAACCGGCTTCGGCATGGAGATGGCGATGACGATCGACGCGGTGCGCGCCGGCTGCACTATGCGCGAGCTGCGCCTGGAGCTGTCGCACCGCGCGACCGGCAGGACGCCCGCCGGCTTCCTGCACCGCGCACGCCAGCTCGGCGACTTCACGCGTGTCTATCGCTCCCGGCGGTAGTCTGCTCGCGGATCTTCGAACGCGTAACCTCGACGCAATGGGAAGGTAGTGCCAAGTAGATGAGCGATCTGGCCTCGATGCGCGAGCAGGTCTACACCGACCCGCGTCCCAAGGAGCACTTCGATCGTTTTCACGCGCGCGCGCGCACGCGAGAACCGGATGCGATGTACGAGCTCGTTCGGATCCTGACCTCGCTGTACTCCTACGCCTTCCTGCGCGCCCGGGCGATCGCGGTCGAGAACGTGCCCGGCAACGGCGCCGTGATCCTCGCGCCGAACCACTTCTCGTTCATGGACCACTTCCTGATGGGCGCCTACATCCGCCGCAAGGTGCGCTTCATGGCCAAGTCGCAGCTGTTCAAACCGCCGATGCAGTTCGTCTACACGCACGGCGGTGTGTTCCCCGTGCGCCGCGGCGCACGCGACGACGACACGTTCATAACCGCTCGGTCGATCCTCGCGCGCGGCGGCGCGATCACGATGTACTGCGAGGGCGGGCGTTCGCGCACGGGCAAAGTCTCCGAGCAGGCCAAGCGCGGGATCGGACGCCTGGCGCTGGAGACGGGCACGCCGGTGGTGCCGATCGCGATCCACGGTTCGGCCAAGGTGCGCAACTGGAAGCGCTTGCAGTTCCCGAAGATCACCGTCCAGTACGGCGAGGCGATTCGCTGGGAGGCGATCGAGGACCCGACCCGCGAGCAGCAGCAGGCGGTCGCCGACCAGGTGCTGGTCGAGATTCGCCGTCTCTATGGTGGCCTCGAGGAGCACGGCCGCAAGGGCATCCTGCGGCGCATCCGCGAGCAGCGTCGCGCGGAGCGCAGGGCGCCAAAGGGCGCCGCCGTCGCTTGAGCCGGCGAAGCGCGAGCGCGAGTTTCAGGAGGCGAGGCGCGTGAAAAGCCGGCTCGACGTGGGTGCGGTCATCAGACGCGTGTTCGAGATCTACTTCGACCAGGCGTCGGTGCTGATGCCAGCCGCCGCCACCGTGTTCGTGTTCTCGGGTCTGCTCTCGATCGTGCTCGCTTCGGCGGGCCAGGGAGCGAGGGCCTTGAGCCTGCTCGTCGGCCTGATCGCGACCTGGATCTTCACGGCGATGGTCGTCGAGCTCGTCTCAGACCTGCAGGACGGCAAGCGCGACGCGACCGCGGGACAGCTCGTGCGCACGGTGGTGCCGGTCATCGGGCAGGTGATGGTGGTCGCGATCGTGGCTGCGATTGGCGTGCTGATCGGCTTCGTCTTCTTCGTCGTGCCGGCGCTCGTGCTGGTCACCTACTGGTCGGTGGCGGTGCCGGTGATCGTCGTCGAGCGCCCGCCCGGGCTGGCGGCGCTCGGGCGCAGCTGGCAGCTCGTGCGCGGCCACGGCTGGCAGGTGTTCGGCGTGATCGTGCTGTTCGTCGTCGCGCTGTCGCTACTCGTTGGCGGCATCGACTATGCGGCCGAATCGGCCGGCACCGGCGTCGGACTGGTCGTCACGGTCGTGCTCGGCGTGCTCACCCAGCCGATCCCGGCGCTCGGAGCGGCCGTGCTCTACTTCGCGCTGCGCGAGCGGGGCGGACAGGCGTCGAGTCAGCCGCCGCGCCCCGAGCCACCACACCAACCCGACCAACCCGAGCAGCCCGAGCAGCCCGAGCCGGCGGAGCAGCCCAACCCGTTCGGCGAGGAGCGATGAGCGGCGCCGAGCCGTCG